>NZ_JBWKPU010000007.1:26553-229050 GCF_059418405.1 Pseudomonas sp. GW821-FHT09A09 | reverse complement strand
GTTAGCCGCCCCGCGCCATGGATGGCGCGTGGCGGCGGCCCACGGATTCAAGCCGGAGTGAGGGCATGCCGAGCCTAGGCGAGGCACCGAGTGGTGGGGCGAAGGCCTTTTGGTTACTTTTGGGCCTTTCCAAAAGTG
This sequence comes from Pseudomonas sp. GW821-FHT09A09, assembly GCF_059418405.1. Lineage (NCBI taxonomy): Bacteria > Pseudomonadati > Pseudomonadota > Gammaproteobacteria > Pseudomonadales > Pseudomonadaceae > Pseudomonas > Pseudomonas sp. GW821-FHT09A09. The sequence continues at coordinate 228,912 of NZ_JBWKPU010000007.1, read as the reverse complement.
ACCCGCTGTAAGAGCGGAACCATAAGCCGCCGTTACCGCAGCAACGGATATGTACACAAACAGATCGCCATCGCAGGCAAGCCAGCTCCCACAGTTAGAGATCCCCCCAATCACTGAGGCACCGCCCGAATCACCGCCCTCGGCCCCTGCTGCCCCACAGGAATCGCCTTCTCCACCGAAGGCAACTGCGGCGCCTGCACATCCGGCATCGCCCAACTCCGCTCCGGCTGCAACCCACCCTGGGCCCGGCGCATAAACTCATACCGGTTCAACGTAATACTGCGCCCCGCCCCACTGTCGCGAATAATGTAGGGCCGCAAAAACACCATCAAATTGGTCTTGTTCACACTGCGCTTTTCATTACGAAACAACGCCCCCAACCCGGGGATATCCGACAACCAAGGCACCGCGTCATTGCTCTGGCTGTACCCATCCTGCAACAACCCCCCCAGCACCATGATTTGCCCGTCATCCAACAGAATGCTGGTATCGATCGCCCGCTTGTTGGTCACCGTCCCCGCGTCCACCGAAGCCCGCGCATCGACGCTGCTGACCTCCTGGTAAATATCCAGCTTCACCGTGCCGCCCTCGGAAATCTGCGGCCGCACGTTCAGCTTCAGCCCCACCTCTTCACGCTGCACGGTTTGGAACGGGTTATTGCTGGTGCCCCCGCCACCGGTCACATAACTGCCGGTGACAAACGGAATGGTCTGCCCCACAAAAATGCTCGCCGCCTCGTTATCCAGGGTCAGCAGGTTCGGCGTCGACAGCACGTTGGTGCCGCCCTTGCTCTTCAACGCACGGGCCAGCACCTTCAAGTCGAGCACCTTGCCGATACCAGGAATGTCCACGGTGCCATTGACCAGACCGATGTTCAGGCCCTTGGGCAGCACATCGATACTGGTTTTGCTGGTAGGCGTGCCATTCAGACCGCTGCCCCCCAGGTTCACACCGCCAAAGCCCCCTCTGCCACCCAGGTTGCCAGCCTGCCACTGCACGCCGAACTCCGTGGCATCGTCTTCGTTGACTTCAACGATCAGGCTCTCGATCACCACCTGGGCGCGGCGCTGGTCGAGCATGTCGATCACTTCGCGCAGGTTGCGGTACAGCGGGTCGGGCGCCGAGATCAGCAAGGTGTTGGTGGTGGCGTCCGCCTGGATCGTCACGCCGCCGGCACTGAACGCGGTGTTCTGGTCATTGGACGTGCTGCCGGTGGAGGTCGTTGCCGAGTTGGCCTGCTGGCCGTACCCCGTCTGCACGCCGCTGCCGGTGGGCGTGCCGCTGCTGTTCTGCGTGGGAGTGCCCTGGCCGTTCTGGCCGGTGCCGCCCATGCTGCTGAGCTTGCCACGCGCCTCGTCACTGACACCGGAGTCACTCTCGCCGGTCAGCAGGCCACGCAGTGACTGAGCCAGCTTGCCGGCCTGGGCGTTGCGCAGGTACACCACGTGCATGTTGCTCGGGTTGCTCTGGGCATTGTCGAGCTTGTAGATGAGGTTGCGCGCAAGCTCCGTACGTTCGGGGCTGCCAGAGCGGATGATGATCGAGTTGGAGCGCGGGTCGCCCACCACGTTGATCTTCTGGGTCTGGTCGGCGCCCTGGGTTTCCAGGAGTTCAGCGACCATGGCCGCGATGTCCACGGCAATGCCGTTCTGCACTTTCACCACGTCGGTGTCGATGGCGCTCGGGGTGTCGATGCCGCTGATGATCTGCGCCACGCGCGCGAGGTTTTCGGCGTAGTCGGTGATGACGATGCTGTTGTTGCCGGGGTAGGCATTGATCGGGTTGTTCGGTGACACGATGGGGCGCAGCACCGGGATCAGGTTCACGGCGTTTTCGTATTGCAGGCGGAACGTGCGGGTCTGCATGCCCGTGGCGCCGGCGCTGTAGATCGGGCCGCCGAGCAGCTTGGCGTCGGCTTCCGGCACCACCTGGGCCACACCGCCCACGTCCACCACGCTGAACCCCTGCATGCGCAGCGCCGCCAGCAGCATGTCGTAGGCCTGGTGCGCCGGCACCTGGCCTTCGCTGACCAGGGTCAGGTTGCCCTTCACCCGTGGGTCCACCAGGAACTGCTGGCCGGTGGCGCGGGACAGCGCGCGCACCACCGCCTGGATATCCGCCTCGACAAAATTCAGCTGCACGGGCTGGTCGCCCAGCGGGTTGCGTGCCTTGACCACGGCCGGAGCATGGCCACGGGCGCTGTTGGTCACCGGGTGTTGCACGGGCGGCCGGGGTGCGGGTTCGCGCTGGCGATCCAGCGGCGTATCGCTATGGCGGGTTTCGGCCAAGGGCTGGCCGAGTTCGCTATCCACCAGCAGCGGCTTGACGGGCTGGTTGTTGCTGCACGCGCTCAGGGCCAGCACCAGCAAGGGTGCGGCCAAACGGAAAGGCGGGACTGACCACTTCATGAAGCTTCCTTAGCGCCAAGCGCCTGATCCATGCGAACGGTCCCGGACACAGTGCCGGCCGAGTTGTCGACGGCGTCCTCTGCGCGCTGCAAACGCGCCTCGGACACCTCCAGAGAGAACGAACGGGGGTTGCCCAGCAGCCAGCTCACCACGGCGTCGGCCGGTGCATTGTCGAAGGTCAGGCGCCAGCCGCCCGGTGCCAGCGCCTCCAATTGATAGCGGCCGTGCAAACCGGCGCCATCCAGGGCCTGGCGCAGCGAGGGTTCGTCAGCCGGCCGAGGCGCAGCGACGTCCTGCAACAGCACGTGCAGGGCTTGCGCCTGGGAACGCAATTTCGGGGTTTCGGCCTGCCAGTAATCGATTTTTTTCAGCGCTGGCTGCACCAACACCATCCATGTCAACAGGCTCGCCAGGGCCACGCCGGTGCCGACCAGCATGCGTTTTTCCCGCAGGGCCAGGCCGCTCCAGAACACGTGGGACTGGCCACGCAGTTGCTGCCACTTATTCATCGCTGGCTTCCTGGACGCTGGCGGTTTCAGCGGGGCCGAGGGTCCAGCCATGGTCATCGCGAACAGCGCTGAAGCCGGCCTGGGCCAGGGCGGCTTGCCACTCCCCTTCAACGGCGGGGCTGCGGCTGTCGGCTAACAAAGCCAAGTGCAAACGCCCCTGTTCGAACGTCAGGCTCTCGACACTGCCGACCATGAACGGCAGCTGGCTGCCGGCCAGTTGCAACAGGTTGCTGAAGCGCTGGCCCGGGTCACCCGCCGCACCGCTCTGCCGCGCGGCCAACTGCTGGCGGGCCTGTTGCAAGGGGTTGAGCACCACCGGCAATTCGGGGAATGCCTGGCGTACTTGCTGGCTGAGCATTGCCTTGATTCGTTGGCCTTCATCCGCCTGGCGGGCGGCGTACAGGTTCAGGCCAATCGTCCAGATCGCAGCGGCCACACCAAGGCAGGCCAACGCCCTGCCCCATCCCACGGTAGACGGCGGGTTCAGGCGGCCCTGCAAGCCCCACGCCGGTGTTGCGCCGCTCCAGCGCTGCGCCGCATCGACCCACTGTACGTCCAGCGCCGGCTGCCCCAAGGGATGCACCGCGCCCTGTTGCAAGGTGTCACGCGTCAACAGATACCCGTCTTCCAGCACCGATGTGCCCACCGGCAACGCATAGGGCGCCGGGTACACGCCGCGCAGCTTGAGTTGTGCCTGAGCCAACACCTGGCCCAAACGCTGCAAGCCGTCCTTGGGCACCCAGGCCACTTGCACACGCCCGTCGCTTTCGCGTGGGCCGTGGGCAACCTGCATCTGCTCCACCGGGCCGAGGATCAATGCCTGTGCTGCGCAAGCCACGGCGGCCTGGGTTTTAGCCGCCGGCAATGGCGGCAGTTCCAAGCCAGTCAGCAGGCTGTCACGCGGGTGCAGGAAGCAGTCGACGGCCTGGCGATGCTTGCCCAATTGCGCCAGGCGCTCCTGGCCTTCACTCACCACCGCCCCACGCTCCACCCAGGCAAAAGTCACCGGGCTGTCAGCGCTGAGTTGATCGAGGGGCGGCAAGCCAATGCGCAAGCGTTTCATACGCCCACCCGCGACCAGATCACCCGGGGCTGGCGGTCTTCCGGGCGGTGCAGCAAAGCATCGAGTGTCACCCGCCGCTGCTCGCGCCGCGCCTGGCCCTGCAGGCGGAACCACTCGCTGGTAATGCCCACCTCCACCGAATCCACCGCCACCTGGGGCAAGTGCAGACGGTTGACGAAATCCCCGCGGTTGATAAACCAGCGCCCGCTGTCCCGCTCGGCCACCAGCCCCTGGGCCTGGGACAGGCTCAGTTGCGGCACCACCGCACTGAGCACTTCGGCGCTGGCGGTGTTGCCGTTGACCCAGGTATTGCCGGGCAGCACGCTGATAAAGGTCTGCAGACGCTGCAGCAGCAGCGGGTCGAGGCCTTCGAGGCCACTGAGGTCGTCCAGGCTGCGCAGCACCGGGTACTTGGCGGGCAAAGCGTCATCCCCTGTGCGCTGATCATAGGAGCCAATCACCCTCTGGCTGATGCGTCGGCTCAGGCTTGGGTCGACGCCGATCAGGCGACACAGGCGCTCGAAACGCTGCAGTTGCTCGACGTCCACCTGCTGGCGGTTGACCAGGTTGCGCAGGTTGAACTTGCCTTGTTCATCGGCCAGCCGCCCCTCAAATGCACCGCTCTGGGCGTGCGCCCACGGTTGGTCGAGGCGGGTCAGCACGTCTTTCTGGCGGGCGTCCCACAACAGGCGACGGCTCTGCTCCAGGCCACCCTGCAACAGCCACTGGCCCTGAATGCGCAGTTGCTCGGCTTCCAGGCTGCGGGTGAACACGGTCTGGCGCGTGAGCATGCTGCCGGCGAGCACCGCCACCACTGCCGCGATCAGCAAGGCGCTGATGATCGCCATGCCGCGCTGCTTCGCCGCTGCGGGCGAATGCCGTTTCATGGCGGGCCTTACAACTGCCAGGAGCCGATATCGGCATTCACGCCGTCGCCGTCTGGCTTGCCGTCGGCCCCCAGGGAGAACACATCGACCTCGCCGTTGGCGCCCGGGTTGAGGTAGTGATAAGGGTTGCCCCACGGGTCGTTCGGCAGGCGGTCAAGGTAGGCGCGCCAGTTGCTGTTCTTGGCATCGGCCGGGCGTTCCACCAGTACTTTCAAACCCTGGTTCATGCTGGGGTAAGTGCCGTGGTCGAGGCGATACAGTTTCAGTGCCTGCATCAGCCCGCCGATGTCCTGTTTCGCCGCCGTGGCCCGTGCCTGGTCCGGGCGGTCCAGCACCTTGGGCACCACCATCGCCGCAAGAATCCCGAGGATGACCACCACCACCATGATCTCGATCAGGGTGAAGCCACGTTGGCCGCGAGGGCCTGGCAATGGGGCGTTAAGGGGCGCGATATCCATCTCGACATTCCTTGGCTGGGGTTCAATTCGTGGCGCAGTGTTGCAAGAACACATGTCAGTCGTATTGAAAATCCTCGGGAGGTTTGGTCGCCAATCGGTCAACTGCCGGCGCTAGTCTGCGGGCCTGTTTCCGGGGTTTGAGAGCGCCATGGTCGGCCGTCGAAACGCGCAAGGTTTTACCCTCATTGAAGTGCTGGTGGCGCTGGCGATCATCGCTGTGGCCATGGCGGCCGCCGTGCGCGTGGCGGGCCTGATGACCCAGAGCAATGGGCTGCTGCGCGACAAGTCGATGGCCTTGCTGGCGGCACAGAGCCGCCTGGCGGAGCTGCGCCTGGAGGGGCACTTGCGCACCGGCAAGAAGACGTTCGAGTGTGACCAGGGCCGCTTGAAGCTGCGCTGCGAGCAGACCATCAACGCCGACGGCCGCCTGTATCAGGTCAGGGTGCAGGTGCTGGACGCCAGCCGCGAGGCGCCGCCCCTGGCCCGCCTGGACACCCAGGTCATGGCCGAGTGAGCGGCGCCAGTTCCGGGGCCGGCGCCAGCTTGTCGAGGTGGACCCGCTGCTTCTCGCCACCGCGCTCGATCTCTACCCCATCGCCTTCGATGGCCGTGAGGCGCACGCCAGGGCTCACCCGCTCGCCCAACAGAAAACTGCGCGGCGGGCCGTCGTTGAGGCTGAGGATCGCCACCGCGCCCCGTGCCCCGGCGAGCACACCCGAGACCTTGATCTGCACCGCCGTCGGCGCATTCGAAAACCATTGCAACGCCGGGCTGTCACTGCGCGCCGCCAAGGCCTGGGGGGTGGCCTGGGGCGTGTGGGATTCGGCCGAGGTGAGCAACAGCGGTGTCCAGACCGCCACGCCCGCCAGCGCGGCCAACACGCCCAGCACCTGCACGCCGTGGGCCAGGGTAAAACGATGAGCGAATGCCATGTCCAGGACCTCCTGTTTGTCCGTGGCACCAGCCTACAGGCCAATTCGCACGTTTTTATTTCACAACCTCTCCAGTTCCCCAGGTGCCTTGCGATGAAACAACGCGGCTTCACCCTGATCGAGCTGATGGTGGTGCTGGTGATCATCGGCATCGCCAGCGCGGCCATCAGCCTCACCATCAAGCCCGACCCGCTGCACCTGCTGCGCAAGGACGCCGAACGCCTGAGCCAATTGCTGCAAGTGGCCCAGGCCGAAGCCCGCGCCGACGGTCGGCCGATCACTTGGCGCGCTGATGCCAAGGGCTTTCGCTTCAGCCGCCACAGTGATGATGGATTGGGCATGGAGACCTTCAAAAACGACGACTCGCTACGACCACGCCTATGGGAAAGCACACCGATGCAAATCAACATCGAACCCCAGCAGACCCTGGTGCTCAACGCCGAATGGATCAACCCGCCCGTGCGCGTGGTGCTGTCGGACGGGCAACACAGCCTCAGCCTGCAACGCGATGCCGCCGGGCTGCTACGCGTCGTGACGCCCTTGTAATGACTCGCCCCGCGACTAACCCACTACGCCTGTAGTGAGCGGGCTTGCCCCGCGCGGCGATGTATCAGACAGGTTCAAGGCGTCAGGTGTACCGCGGCGCGGGGCAAGCCCGCTCACTACAAGGAGAACCCGAAAATGAGTCCATCGCAAAAAGGCTTCACGCTGATCGAGGTGATGGTGGCAATCATGCTGATGGCGGTGGTCAGCCTCATCGCCTGGCGCGGCCTGGACAGCGTCACCCGTGCCGACCAGCACTTGCAGGCCAGCACCGAGCAGACCGAAGCGCTGTTGCGTGCGTTGAACCAGATGCAGCGGGATGTCAGCCTGCGCGCCAGCGTCGAATTGGCCCCCCCCGACACCTCGCCGGAAGAAACAGACAAAGCCGCAGGGCTGGCCGCCGTGACCGTGCGCAGCTCCGACAGCAAAGGCTTCCGGTTGGATGTGATCCGCATTGCGCCCGCAGCCGGCGATGGCTTGCAGCGCGTGCGCTGGTGGCTCAAGGGCGACAACCTCTACCGCGCAGCCGCGCCAAGCCGGGATCGTTTCCCGCTGCCGGCCGCGAAAGATGGCGTTGTGGTTTTGACGGGCGTCAGCGACCTGCAAGTGCGGGTCTGGGAAGCGGACAAGGGGTGGCGCCAGCTGAGTGGCAATCGACGGGAAGACCCGCTGGGCATGGAGATCAGCCTGGTGCGGCAGACACCCCAGGGCGTGGAGCGGTATCGGCAGGTGATGGGGCCGTTGAACTGATACAACCTAGCTCAACAGCACCACCCCACCCGGCAACTCGGTGCACTTGGCGCCGTAGGCATCACGAATCAACAGCGCGACACCCGCCAACTGTTGCAGGTTGAACCGCGCCTGCACCCGCCGTTGGCCCAATTGCTTGTTGAGCAACACCAGCATCCCCGGTCGGTAGCGGTTGATCTCATCCACCACCGTCGAAAGCGTTGCGTTGTTGAACACCAGCACCTGCTCGCGCCACGCCACCACCGCCTGGGTGTCCACGGACACCGGCTCACCGATGCCAGCCGCACCGTAGGTCAGTTGGCGGCCGCTGTCGAGGCGTACGCTGCGCCCGGCCACGTCCACCGACAACCAACCTTCAAGGCAGGTCACGCACACGCTATGGTCGGTGTTGCGCACATTGAAGCGCGCTTGCCCGGCACTCACCCAGCCCTCACCGGCCTGGACCTTGAGCGGTTGCGTCACCCGGGCAAACACCTCCACTTCACCTTCGAGCAATTCGATGCCCAGCCCTACTCGGCTGATGCGCGTCTGGGTGTTGAGTTCCAGGCTCACGCCCTCGCTCAAGACCACCTGGCGCTGCTCGCCGACTTCGGTCTTGTAGTCGGCGGTCAAGCCGGCAAACCCACCCGGCACGCCAACACGCACCATCACCACGGCAGCGGAGGCGGCAATCGCCCCGCCGAGGAACGCGCGTCGTCCAAAGTGACGGGGCGCGGCCGATTGCTCGGCGGCCGTGCCGATGTGCTGCCACAACAGCTTGGCCTGCTCGAACGCCTGGGCATGTTCCGGGCTCTGGGCGCACCAGGCGCGCAACGCCTTGGCGTCGGCCACGGTGGCGCGCCCCGAGGTCAGCAACAGCAGCCAGTCGCGGGCTTCATCGTGCAGGGGGCTGGCGGCGGATTGCCGGGCGGCGGAGAGGCTAAAAATGTTCAAGCGCGCAAATACTCACGGATTTATCAGGGACTCGACACTAAGACGGTTTTCCGGCCCCGGGACCGAACCGCTGAATCACTTTTCTTTCCAGGCGCTTGGCGCAATGGCCCAGGGCGGCCTTGATTTCCTTCTCGACCATGCGCGTGGAGATGCCAAAACGCTGGGAGATTTCCAGGTGTGGCGCCTCCTCCAGGCGCGCCGCGATGAGGATCTTGCGCCGGCGTGCCGGCAGCTCGTAAAGCGCCTTGACCAGGGACTGGATCTCGCGCTGGCCACCCACCACCCGCGACGGGTCCAGGGCTTCGTCGCCGGTTTGCAGCAGCTCTTCGACTTCGCTGCCAGTGAGCAAGCGCGCGTCGGCCTGGCGGCGGTCGGCGGCAATGTTCAGGGCCATGCGGTACAGGTAGGCGTTGGGCTGTTGCAGGTTGGGTGGCACGTCCATGCGGTCGACCCGCAAGTAGGTTTCGTGCAGGACGTCGTTGGCCAGGTCCTCGGAGCCCAGGCGCTTGCGCAAACGCACCTTGAAGTCCTCGTAGGACGCCAGGAACAAGCTGACCATCGTACTGTGCCCGGTATTTTTCATCCGCCCGTGGCTCCTTTCCCTGCTGTGCATTCCATGCGCATTCCTGTTGTGTCGGGCATCAAAAGTAAGGTCACGGGCTGGCGCAGCGAACTGGGTGCCGGGCGTTCAACCCGGGCGGTGCCAAGGCCGCGCACCAGGGCTTCGTCGCGTTGCGTATCACCCGTGGAACTGACCAGCCGGCTATGTTCGATCAGCCCTTGCGGGTTGACCCACACCTGCACCAGCGCACGGTAAGTTCCCGGGCGAGTCAACGGCGTACGGCACAGGCTGGCTTCGATCGCCTGCTGCAACGCCGCGGCGTAGCTGCTGTTGAGCCGCGCGGCGTTGCGTGCAGAGAGGCCACGCGGCGCAGGCGCCTGTTCGACGTCGGGGCGTTGCAAAGTGAACGCATCGTTGCGTGCATAACGTGCCATCAGGCCACTCCCTGCCAGCAACATCGCCAGTGCTTCTTGCGCCGTGTAGCGCCCGCGCACACCGATGGAGCGCCGGCCCTGCGTCAACTCGCGGTCCACCAGCACCGCCATCCCAGTGGCGCGGCTATATGCTTGCAGTGCGTGTTCCAGGTCTTGTGCTGGCAAGTCCAGAAGCAACAGCGGCGACTCGGCGATCGCCGGCTGCGCACCTGCAAGCAGCCATAGCAAGACCAGGGCGCATGTGGCGCGCCTCAAGCTCCCTTGCCCACCCCCCGCTCCGCATCGCTGCACGGCTGACGTGTCCTTGAAAACCGTCATCCTGAGGCCAGTTTATGAACCTGATGTTACGGTGATGGCAAAAAAAACATCACGGTGACGGCAAGCCCGCTGCACTACACTTGCCAGGGTTGACGGCCCCCTTCGCGGGCCTGCCAGGAGGCCCGTATGAAGCGCTTTGTACCCCTTGCCAGCCTGTTGCTGTGCGCCGTATTGCCATTGGTCGCCCACGCCGAAACAGCTGCCCCAAGCTGCACGGAAGTCACGATGGATGGGTATAAGGCGCCCGACTATGGCTGCCTGAGCCAGCAGATGGGTAACACGCCGGACGCCGCCAAGGCCGCGCAGAAAAACCGCGAGGCCCAGAACATTCCGGTAGAGAAGCGGCCGCCGAACCAGGTGGGTTTATCCACGCCGGCGGCGACCAGTGTGCGCATGGGTAACACGTTCGGGACGTCGGTCAAGCCGCAGCGTCCCTGAACGTCAGGCCGCGCTGGCCAGCCCCTCTGGTGCCTGCACCACGGCCGGGCGGCTGCTGGCGACAAAGTCTTCCTTGCGCAAGACCACCAGGGCAATCAACGACACCACGCCGGTGGCCACGTAGAAGTACCACGGCGAGGTGATGTCGCCTGTCACCTTGATCAGCCAGGTAGAGATCAACGGCGCGCTGCCGCCGAACACCGCCACCGGCACGTTGTACGCCACGGCAATCCCGGTGGAGCGGATTCGCGTCGGCAACAGTTCGCTCATCAGCGCATAGGTGGACGATGCATACAGCCCGAACAGGATCGCCACCGCCATCAAGGGTGCAAAGAACGACGCCGGTGTGGCCGTGGGTGCCGACTTGAACAGCCAGAACATCGCCAGGGTGGCCAGGGTGCCGATCACCATCAGGAACGGCTTGCGCCCGTACTTGTCGGTGAACGCCCCCCCGAACGGCATCACAAACGCCGCCGAGAAACTGGCCACGAACACGTAGAGTAAAGTGGTGCCGCTGTCGAACTTGAGGATCTTGGCCATGTAGGTCGAGGCGAAGGTCAGCACCAGGTAGAAGATCGAGCTGTGCAGGGTGATGATGAAAAACACCAGGGCAATCGCCCGCTTCCACTGCCAGACCTCACGCAGCGGCGCGCGGGAGGTTTGCCCGGCGCGTTGCAGGGCGAGGAACTCGGGGCTGTCTTCAAGCTTGAGGCGGATGTACATGGAGATAAAGCCCAGCGGTGCGGCAATCAGGAACGGCACGCGCCACGCCCACTCCTGCATCACGTCGGCGCCCAGCACCCAGGTCATGCCATTGGCCACGGCGCCGCCCAGCAACAGACCGAGCACGGCGGTGACCATCAGCCAGCAGGTGGCAAAGCCGCGTCGACCGGGGCCGGCGTATTCGGAGATGAAACTGGTGACCGTGCCGATCTCGCCACCCGCCGAGAAGCCCTGCACGCAGCGCACCAGGATCAACAGGATCGGCGCGGCGATGCCAAGGGTGGCATAAGTCGGTAACAGGCCGAGCAACACCGTGGAACCGGTCATCATCACCAGCGCCATGATCAGGGTCTTGCGACGGCCAATCTTGTCGGCCAGCGGGCCGAAGAACAGGCCGCCCAGCGGCCGGATGAAGAAGCTCAGGGCAAACGCGGCGAAGCTCGCCAGCAGGCTGGTGGTGGGGTCATCGGAGACAAAAAACGCCTGGCCGATGTACACGGCGAGAAAGCCGTAGACGCCATAGTCGTACCACTCGATCAAGTGGCCGGAGGTGGCACCGAGAAACGCACGGCGCCGCTTGCGGACCGTGTCTTGCGCGTGAATGCCCATTGAAGGGACTCCTTGTCTGTTATCTATCCATGGAAAACGGGTTCAGCGAACGGCGGCGATACTCCCTGCTTTCAACACCTGTCGCAAGTCGGTCTTGAGGATTTTGCCGTAGCTGTTCTTCGGCAGCTCATCGCGGAACACATATTTTTTGGGCTTCTTGAACGAGGCCATGCGTTCGAGAAACCAGGCAGTCAATTCGGCATCGTCGAGGATTTGACCGCTGCGGGTTACCACAAACGCCACCACCGACTCACCCCACTGCGCGTCCGGCTCGCCCACCACGCACACTTCAAACACCTCGGGATGTTGGGCCAGCACTTCCTCGACTTCACGCGGGTACACGTTGCTGCCGCCCGTGATGATCACGTCCTTGGAACGGTCCGTGAGGGTCAGGTAGCCGGCCGGGTCGAGAAAACCGATATCGCCGGTCAACAGCCAGCCGTCTACCAGGGCTTGCTCGCTGGCCTGGGGGTTGCGCCAGTAGCCCTGCATCACCGTGGCTCCGCGCACGGCAATTTCACCCCGCTCGCCGGTGGCCACTGGCTGGTGCTCTGCATTCAGAATGCGGATTTCCACACAGGATTGCGCGTGGCCGACGGACGCGGCCAGGATCGCCCAATCCGGCCGCTGGCGGTCGGCGATCAGTGCGCGTGGCAGCACGCTGATGGTCATCGGGCTCTCGCCCTGGCCGTAGATCTGCACGAAGCGCGGGCCGAAGGTGTCCAGGGCTTCGCGCAGGTCCGCCAAGTACATCGGGCCACCGCCGTAGACGATGGTCTTGATGCCCTCGCCGGCATAACCCTGGCGCCGCGCCTGTTCGACCATACGCTTGACCATGGTGGGCGCAGCAAACAATGAAACGTTGCCCAACTCGGCCGCGAGCCCGAACAGCTCGGCGGCGTCAAAGCCATGGGAAGCCGGCACCACATGCCGTGCACCGCAGCGCACATGGATGAAGTTGTAGAGCCCTGCGCCATGGGACATCGGCGCGGCATACACCACCGCGTCATCTCCACTCACCGAGTCGACATCGGTGGGATAACACAGCGACATCGCCATGAGGTTGCCATGGGACAGCATCACGCCCTTGGAACGCCCCGTGGTGCCGGAGGTGTAGAACAGCCAGGCAAGGTCTGAGTCCTGGCGTGGCACCGGGTGTTCCAGGGTGGGCCAGGGGCGTGTCGGGGGCAACACGTGGCCGTCCAGCTCCTTGCAGACTGTAGGCAGGTCGCGTGCGGCAAACACCCTGCCGCCATCGGTGAAGATCAGGCGCGCCTCAGCGTTAGTCGCGATCCACACCGCCTCGGCCGGGTGCAGCTTGGCGTTGATCGGTACCGCGACCGCCCCCATCCACCAGATGGCGTAGAGCAATTCCAGGTAGTCGCCGCTGTTTTTCATCAGCACCGCCACCGCATCGCCGGGCACCAGCCCGTGCTGGTCTACCAGGCAGGCGGCGCGTTGGCGGGCATGGGCGGCGAAGGTGGCATAGTCGGCGGTTTGCCGCGTGCCGTCGAACAGCGCGGGGCGTTGAGGATCGCGGCGTTGGGTGTCGTGCAGCCAGTTGGCAATGTTCATGGCTCAGCAGCGCCGCGCATGGAGGACCGAGGCATAGTTGGCCACCGCCATCCCGCCCATGTTGAACACCAGGCCGAACTCGGGGTTGGGCACTGCCAGGCCGATCGGTTCGCCGGTCAGTTGGCGGAACGCCAGGGCATGCATCGACACCCCAGTGGCTCCAACCGGGTGCCCCTTGGCCTTGAGGCCACCGGACAGGTTCACCGGCAAGCGTCCACCGGCGCGCACTACGCCGCTGTCGAGCACGCGATGGCCCTCGCCTTTGGGCGCCAGGCCCATGGCTTCATAGATCAGCAGTTCGGCGATGGTGAAGCAGTCGTGCACCTCGGCAAAACTCAGGTCGGCCAGGGTGATATTCGCCCCGCGCAACGCTGCGTGGATCGCCCGTTGCGGGCCTTCGAAGGCGAGGATGTCACGCTGGGCGATAGGCAGGCAGTCGTTGACCTGGGTCATCGCGCAGATCTGCACGTCACGGCGAAAGGCACGGGCACGCTTGGGCGAAGCCAGGATGATGGCGGCGGCGCCGTCGCTGATCAGCGAGCAGTCGGTGAGCCGCAGGGAGTCGGCCACAAACGGGTTGCTCGGCGAAACATTGTTGCAGTGCTCAAAATCCATCACCCGGTGCATCTGCGCCAGCGGGTTGGCCATGGCATTGGAGTGGTTCTTGGTGGCGATGGCCGCCATCGAGCCCAGCGGACAGTGGTAGCGCTCGGCGTACTGCCGCGCCGCGCGGCCGAACAGCTGCGGGAAACTCAGGCCGGCTTCTGCCGGGTCATTCTGGTAGCCGGCGCCAGCCAGGGCCTGGGTGACGGCAGCCGTGGAGGTGTGGGTCATCTTTTCGGCACCCACCACTAACACCAGCTCGGCGCTGCCGGACAGGATCGCGTTCACCCCGGCCTGGATCGCCGCCGAACCGGATGCACAGGCATTTTCGCAGCGCGTGGCCGGTTTGAAACGCAGCCCCGGGTCGGCCTGCAGCAGCAAAGAAGAGGCAAAACCGTCAGGCACCAGCCCCGCGTTAAAATGCCCGAGGAACACCGCATCGATTTGCGCGGCATCGATGGCCGCATCCACCAGGGCTTCGCGGGTGACCTGCACGATCAGGTCTTCAAGGGTGGTGCCTTCCAGGCGTCCAAAACGTGAATGACCGGCGGCAACAATGGAGACGCTTTGAGCAGTCATAATCAATTTCTTCTGTTTTTGGTGCGTACATTCCCTACAATGCCCCACCACTGGTCGCTCGCCAATTCGTGTAACTACTTACACGGATAAGTAGCCTCCAGGTGAGAAAAACAACGAGGCAGGATGCCTGATGACCGTGTTTACCCGGCAATTTCCCGACATCGAACGCCTGGCGTTCCAACGCTCCCCCGCACCGCAGCTGGTGACCAGCCACCGCGTGATGATCGACTGCAACGAAGCCTTCCTGCAGCTGTTCGGCTACCCGCGCGAAGCCCTGCTCAACCAGTTGACCCTGTTGATCTACCCGTCCCAGGCCGACTACCACGCCATCGGCAAGCGCAGCCACGACTGGCTGCTCGACAGCGACAACGGTTTCTACTCCGACGAGCGTTTCATGCAGCACAAAAACGGTGAGGTGTTCTGGGCCAAGTCCCACGGCTACACCCTCACGCCCGAGGACCCGTTCAAGCTGATGATCTGGCACTTCGAGCGCCTGGATCGCGCCCACCAGGGCACCGGCGACCTCACGCCACGGGAGCGGGAAATCGCCCTGCTGATCGTCAACGGCTACAAGTCCAAGGAAATCGCCCAGCGCCTGGCGATCTCCCATCGCACGGTGGAAGTGCACCGCGCGCGGCTGATGAGGAAGTTGCAGGCCAAAACGGTGGTGGAGCTGGTGTCGAAGATCATCCCGACCAACTGATAGAGCTGAACACCAAGCGCGGGTGAAAGGCGTTGACGGTTTTTTCATGTTTGGCCCTCTATGATGCAGCCCTTCGTTGGGGAGTAACCGGCTTCTGACCCGTTCAGAAGCGTTCGTATCAACATATTCGGCAACCTGCCGTGGTACGAACACCGTTGTGGTTGGTGAGACCAGCGACATATCCATGCCGGAAGTCGGGCGTGTGGGTGTGTCGTTGACTCATGCAGCCCGACTGGAAGCCTGACCGTGAACCCCATTTCCCTGATTCTTCTCGCCCTGGCCATGTCCACGGACGCCTTTGCGGCGGCCATCGGCAAAGGCTCCAGCCTGCACAAACCACGCCTCACCGAAGCCCTGCGCGCCGGCCTGATCTTTGGTGTGATCGAGGCCATCACGCCGATGATCGGCTGGGCCATCGGCCATGCCGCCACCCGTTGGGTTGAACACTGGGACCACTGGATCGCCTTTACCCTGCTGGTCGCGCTGGGCCTGCACATGATCTACAACGGGTTCAAGGCCGAGGATGAAGAGGTCGAGAAACCGACCCAGCATTCATTCATGATCCTGGCCGTGACGGCGTTTGCCACCAGCATCGATGCCCTGGCCGTGGGCGTGGGCCTGGCGTTTGTCGACGTGAATATCCTGGTGGCCGCAGCCGCCATTGGCCTGGCGACCATGACCATGGTCACGATCGGCATGATGCTCGGGCGTGTGCTGGGTACCGTGGTGGGCAAACGCGCCGAGATGGTCGGCGGCGTGGTGCTGATGCTGGTGGGTGCGACGATTTTGTATGAGCACCTGTCGGCCTGAACGGTACCAGCGTCTGGTAGATAGCTATCGCTGGCAAGCCAGCGCCTACAGGAGATCGGCGGTGGCTTGCCGGCGATGGCGGTTGTCAGGCGGCGTGGCTTTCCTTTTTCAGGCTCTGCATGTCGATGACGAAGCGGTATTTCACGTCGCCCTTGAGCATCCGCTCATAGGCTTCGTTGATGCCCTGGATATCGATCATCTCGATGTCCGAGACAATCTCGTGCTTGGCGCAGAAGTCCAGCATGTCCTGGGTTTCCTGGATGCCGCCGATCAACGAACCCGCCAGGCTGCGGCGCTTGAAGATCAGGTTGAATACCGCCGGCGACGGGTGCGGACTGTCGGGTGCGCCAACCAGGGTCATGGTGCCGTCGCGCTTGAGCAGGCTGATGAACGCGTCGAGGTTGTGCGGTGCGGCGACGGTGTTGAGGATGAAGTCCAGGCTGTTGGCAACCTTGGCCATTTCATCCGGGTTCTTCGACACCACCACCTGATCGGCGCCCAGGCGCAGGCCGTCTTCGCGTTTGTTGGGTGAAGTGGTGAACAGCGTCACGTGGGCGCCCATGGCGTGGGCGATTTTCACCGCCATGTGGCCCAGGCCGCCAAGGCCGACCACCCCAACTTTTTTACCCGGGCCGACCTTCCAGTGGTGCAGCGGTGAATAGGTGGTGATCCCGGCGCAGAGCAACGGTGCCACGGCGGCCAGGTTGGCATCGCCATGGGAGATGCGCAGCACGAACTTCTCCTTGACCACGATATTGTCCGAGTAACCGCCGAAGGTGTTCTCGCCCCCGAACATCGGCCCATTGTAGGTGCCGGTAAAACCGTTCTCGCAATACTGCTCCTCGCCCTCGGCGCAGGATGCGCAGTGCTGGCAGCTGTCGACCATGCAACCGACACCGGCCAGGTCGCCGACCTTGAACTTCTTCACATTGGCGCCCACTGCCGTGACGCGGCCGACAATTTCGTGGCCCGGCACTGACGGGTACAGGGTGTTGTTCCATTCGTTGCGCACGGTGTGCAGGTCGGAGTGGCAGACTCCGCAGAAGAGAATGTCGATCTGTACGTCATCAGCCCCCGGCGCGCGGCGCTCGAAGGTGTAGGGCTTGAGGGAATCCTTGGCGTTCTGGGCGGCGTAGCTGTAAGTCTTGGCCATTTCGTTCACCTGTGTGATCTGACGTTGGAGGTCAGTGGACCAGCATAGACGCTGAACCGTTCAACCGAGCACATCCGTACAAGCCCTTCGTCCGGTTTGGCGCAATAGTGCGACGTAATGCTTTCATCCCACCCTCCCAGGAGTTTCCCATGAGCACATTCGTCGCCAAAGACGGTACGCAGATCTACTTCAAGGATTGGGGCAGCGGCAAGCCCGTGCTGTTCAGCCACGGCTGGCCGCTGGATGCCGATATGTGGGAATACCAGATGGAATACCTGAGCAGCCGCGGCTTTCGCACCCTCGCGTTCGACCGTCGCGGCTTTGGGCGTTCGGACCAGCCGTGGTCCGGCAACGACTACAACACCTTCGCCGATGACATCGCGCAGTTGATCGAGCACCTGGACCTCAAGGACGTGACGCTGGTGGGCTTCTCCATGGGCGGCGGCGACGTGGCGCGTTACATCGCACGCCACGGCAGCGCCCGCGTGGCCGGCCTGGTGTTGCTGGGTGCAGTCACCCCGCTGTTCGGCCAGAAACCGGATTACCCACAAGGCGTGCCCACCGCCGTGTTCGACGGCATCAAGGCCGGGTTGCTCAAGGACCGCGCGCAGTTCATCACCGACTTCAATACCCCGTTCTTCGGGATCAACAAGGGCCAGACGGTCTCCGCCGGCGTGCTGACCCAAACCTTGCAAATCGCTTTGCAGGCCTCGCTCAAGTCGACGGTGGATTGCGTCACTGCGTTCTCCGAGACGGACTTCCGCCCGGACATGGCGAAGATCGATGTGCCAACCCTGGTGATCCACGGCGATGGCGACCAGATCGTGCCGTTCGAGACCACCGGCAAGGTCGCTGCCGAACTGATCAAGGGCGCCCAGTTGAAGGTTTACAAGGATGCACCGCATGGTTTTGCGGTCACCCATACCCAAGCGTTGAATGAAGACCTGCTGGCCTTTCTTAACCGCTGATTGGGGTGAGCGGGCCTGGCGTCACACGGCCAGCCCCGCAAACGCCGCGACAATTTCATCGATCACTGCCCGCACCCGTGCGGTGTGGCGCAGGTCCGCGTGGGTCACCAGCCAGACGTCGTAGGGCAAAACCCGGGTGCGCTCGGGCCAGACGCGCACCAGCCCGTCGCGCTCGCCGGTCACTACCGGCAATTCACCCAGGCCAATACCGGCGGCGATGGAACGGCGCACCAACAGGCTGGACCCCACCGCTGCCACAATGCGCCCGCGCCCCAGCGGCTCGTTGACCAGGGCCAGGTCTTTCTGGCTGTGCAGGTGCGGGTGATAGACCACCAGGTCGTGGCCGTCGAACACGCTGCCCGGTTCCGGCACGCCGTGGCGGTCGATGTAACCCTGGGACGCAAACAACCCCACCGGCCAGCGGGCGATGCGCCGGGCAATCAGGTCGGGGTTTTCGGGGCGGGTGTTGCGCACGGCAATATCGGCTTCGCGCTTGGCCAGGCTGAGGATCTGGGTGGTGGCGTCCAGTTGCACGCGCACGTCGGGGTGCTTGTCGTGCAGGCAGGCAATCGCCGGGATCAGGAAGTCGATGGCCAGGGAATCGGTGGTGCTGACCCGCACGGTGCCAGTCAGGCGGTCATCCAGGCCCTGGATCTGGCGCTCAAGTTCAATCGCCGAGCGCTCCATCTTTTCCACCGACAGCAGGGCCGCCTCGCCCACCGCCGTCAGCGCATAGCCCTCGGAGGTGCGCAAAAACAACGTCGCGTTCAAGGACTTTTCCAGGGCATTGACCCGTCGACCGACCGTCGCCTGGTCCACCCCCAACACCCGTGCGGCGCCGCGCAAGGTCGACTCGCGGCACACCGCCAGGAACACCCGGGCATCATCCCAGTTCATACGCGCCTCCCCGCTGCATATATGCATCAATGGCTTGCCAATTCGCAGCATTATTGCATCAAAAATCCCCGCTATGCTGGGCGCCATGGAAACACCACTGAATCAATGACCGCGCCTTGCGGTCCCACCCCATACGTTCACCGTCACAGGATTCGCACCATGACCCTGCCAGCACAGATGACCCTGATTGAAATCACCACCCCGGGCGGCCCCGAGGTGCTCAAGCCAAGTCAGCAGCCCGTGCCCTCCCCGGCCCCGGGCGAAATCCTGATTCGCGTGCACGCCACCGGGGTCAACCGCCCCGACGCCTTGCAGCGCGCCGGCACCTACCCTATGCGCCCTGGCATGAGCCCGTTTCCCGGGCTGGAAGTGGCCGGCGAAGTAGTAGCGCTGGGCGATGGTGTGAGTGCATATGCAATTGGCGACAAGGTCTGCGCCCTGACCAACGGCGGTGGCTATGCGCAATTCTGTGCGGTACCGGCCGGCCAGGCCTTGCCCATTCCCGACGGGATGGACTGGGTGCACGCGGCCGCGATCCCGGAGACCTTCTTTACCGTCTGGGCCAACCTGTTCGGCTTGGGTGGCGCGCATAAAGGCCAGCGCGTGTTGATCCACGGCGGCACCAGCGGTATCGGCACCACCGCCTTGATGCTGTGCCGCGAGCTGGGCATCCAGGCCTTTGCCACGGCCGGCAGCGAAGACAAATGCGCGGCCATCCGTGCCCTGGGCGCCGAGGCCATCAACTACCGCGAACAGGATTTTGCCGAGGTCATCGCTCAGAAAACCGAGGGCCAGGGCGTAAATGTGATCCTCGATATCATGGGCGGCTCCTACTTCAACAATAACCTCAAGGCCCTGGCCATGGACGGCCGGCTGGTGATGTTGGGCTTCCTCGGCGGCGCCCGGGCCAATGATGTGGACCTGCTGACCATTCTCGGCAAGCGCGCAGTCGTCACCGGTTCACTGCTGCGCCCGCGCACCGGCGAAGAAAAAGCAGCGATTGCTGCCCAACTGCGTGAGCACGTATGGCCGCTGCTGTCGGCCGGACGCTGCCTGCCGATGATCGACCAGGTGTTCGACTACACCGCGGCCGACCAGGCGCATGGGCGTATGGAAGGTGGGGATCACATCGGCAAGATTGTGTTGCGGGTTATCTAACAACACCGTCGATAAAAAATGGGAGGGGCCTTGCCCCCTCCCACATTGACTTCACAGCTAGCGATAGGCGGGATAATCGGTATAACCCTGCTCCGAGCCCCCATACATCCCTTTCACCCGCAATGGATTCAACGGCCAGCCGTTGAACAGCCGCTGCGGCAGGTCCGGGTTGGCGATGAACGGGCGACCAAAGCCGATCAAGTCCGCCAGCCCCGCCTCGATCAGCCGCGCGCCACGCTCGGCGGTGTAGCGGCCGGCATAGATGATCCGCCCGCTGAAGGTATCGCGCACATCACGGCGGAACGTGTCCGGCAGTTCCGGAGCATTGTCCCAGTCGGCTTCGGCGATGGACACGTAGGCGATTCCCGCCGCCTCCAGCAGCTTGATCGCTTCGAGGTAGGTGTAATGCGGGTCCTCTTCCACCAGGCCGATGTACACACGGTCCTGGTCGGTGCCGCTGAACAAGGGCGAGAACCGCACGCCCAGGCTTTGGGGGCCGACCACCTCACTCACGGCAGCGACGATTTCACGCAGGAAACGCAGGCGGTTGTGCACCGAGCCGCCGTATTCGTCGTCCCGGGTGTTGGCATGCGCCGAAATGAATTGGTTGACCAGGTAGCCGTTGGCCGAATGAATCTCCACGCCGTCAAAACCCGCCGCCATCGCATTGCGTGCGGCCTCGGCATACAGGCGAACCAAGTCCTTGACCTCCTCAGTCCTTAGCGCGCGAGGAACCGGCGGTTGAACCAACTCCCCTGCCCCCGGCCCGGTTTCGATAAAGGCTTTGACCTGCCGGGGCTGGAGCGCCGACGGTGCTACCGGGGCCTCACCCTCTGGCTGCAAGCCGTGGTGAGACACACGCCCCACATGCCACAGCTGGGCAAAGATCACCCCGCCTTCGCTATGCACGGCATCCGTGACCTTGCGCCAGCCCTCGATTTGCTCCGGCGTGTAGATACCTGGCGTCCAGGCATACCCCTGACCACGGGGTTCGATCTGCGTGCCTTCGCTGACCATAAAACCCGCCGTGGCGCGCTGGCGGTAATACTGCGCCATCAGGTCAGTGGCGATATCACCGGGTTGGGCGCTGCGCTGGCGGGTCAGCGGCGGCAGCACAATACGATTGCGCAAGGTATGGCCGCCCAGCGTTACCGGGGTGCTTAAAATGGGGTCTGTCATGGGAGGTTTTCCAAATTTTGGACGAGCAAAAGCATTGGCGACTCCTGGGAGTCGCCAATCAATAAGGGGATTAATTAAATCAAGCGGTGAGTTTCAGCAGGGCCTTGGCCACGTCACTCGAGCTGCCGGGGTTTTGCCCGGTGACCAACGTGCCGTCAACGATCACGAAGGATTGCCAGTCGGCGCCCTTCTCGTACAGGCCGCCCAGTTTCTTGAATTCGTCTTCCACCAGGAACGGCACCACGTCGGTCAATTCCACGGCGGCCTCTTCCGAGTTGGAGAACCCGGTCACGCGGCGGCCCTTGACCAGCGGCTCACCGTTGACGGCCTTGACGTGGCGCAGGGCGCCCGGCGCGTGGCACACGAAACCGATGGGCTTGCCGGCCCGCTCGAACGCCTCGATCAGGGCGATGGAGGTGGGCGACTCGGCCAGGTCCCACAGCGGGCCGTGGCCACCGGGGTAGAACACCGTGTCGAAGTCGGCAGCCTTGACCGTGTCCAGCTTCACCGTGTTGGCCAGGGCCTGTTGCGCAGCCGGGTCGGCGGCGAAGCGGTGGGTCTGCTCGGTCTGGAAGTCCGGCAGGTCGCTGACCGGGTCCAGCGGCGGCTGGCCACCGGCGGGGGATGCCAGCACGATCTGTGCACCGGCGTCCTTGAACGCGTAATAGGGTGCGGCAAACTCTTCAAGCCAGAAGCCGGTCTTGCGGCCGGTGTCTCCCAACTGATCGTGAGAGGTCAATACCATCAATACTTTCATTGTCGAGTGCCTCGGGATGAGTGTGGGTTGAAGCTTAGGAGCCAGGGAGTGTTGCCACAACGTCATATCCGCAAGGTTTTCGGACATGCCCGATGGCAGTTGCCGTTTGCCCACCCGCCGCCGACAATCCCCTCCTTGCCATGCCCCCTGGAGAATGACGATGCACAGTGTTGCGCTGCTGGTTTACCCGAATTTCGAATGCCTGAGCCTCAGCGTGGCCTCGGTGTTCGAATGCGCAAACCTGTTGCAGGGCGAGCCAGCCTACGAATTCCACCTGGTGTCGGAAAACGGCGGCGCGGTGATGACGTCCCAGGGTTTCTCGGTGAACACCACACCGATCCGGCCACAGGGCTATGACACATTGATCGTCGGCGGCTACATGGAGTTCCGCCTGCCGGAAGCCAGCCTGCTGGAGCAGGTCAAGGCCGCTTCGGCCCAGTCACGGCGCGTGGCTTCGTTGTGCATGGGCATCTTCGTGCTGGCCGACGCCGGCCTGCTGGAGGGCAAGCGCACCACCACTCACTGGATCCACGCGCCGGCCTTTCGCAAGCGTTATCCGCATATCCAGTTGGAAGAGGACAAGTTGTTCGTGGTCGACGGCCAGGTGTGGACCGGGGCCGGCATGAGCGCCGGCGTGGACCTGGCACTGGCCATGGTGGAGAACGACCTGGGCAACGACCTCGCCCGACGCATCGCACGCAAGCTGGTGATCGCCCAGCGTCGGGGCAGCGAGCAGTCGCAGGTGTCGGCACTGTTGGAGCTGGACCCCAGGTCCGACCGCGTGCAACTGGCCCTGGCCTATGCCCGCGAGAACCTCACCCACGACCTGTCGGTGGACGCCCTGGCCGATGTGGCGCGCTTGAGTCCACGTCAGTTCAGCCGGGTGTTCCGCGAGGAAACCGGGCAGACGCCTGCCAAGGCTATTGAGTCGCTACGGGTCGAAGCCGCCCGGGTGCTGATGGAAACCAGCCGACACCCGGTCGAGGTGGTAGCCCGCGAAACCGGCTTCGGTGATCGCGAGCGCATGCGTCAGGCGTTCCTGCGGGCCTTCGGGCAACCGCCCCAGGCCATGCAGCAGGTGTTCAGGAGCTAGAACGCCTAGCGGCAGTGGTAAGGGCTTTCGCTCTTGAGTTCTTCGCCGGTGTGGACGTCGCGGATGGTCACCGTGGCTTTCGGGAAGTTGCTGCAGAACGCGTTGCGCGAGGAGTAGATCGCACTGCCATGGCTGGTCATCACCATCTTGATCGGCTGGCCATTGGCGTCCACGGCCGTGACGTTGTAATCGCCGGACATCGTCACGCAACCGCCCAGGGTCAACAGCAACGCGGCACTGACAAGCATTTTTGGCAAAGGGAACAGGCTCATTTCGCTTCCTTGTGAAATTAATGGCCAGAGCGGCCGACGAGTCTAGGAGCCAGCAGGCTCGGCTAAGTTCAACCTTATCGTCAACCCTCTCCCGGTTGGTAGCCGAACAGCGACTTCACCTCCAGGTAATCCTCCAGGCCGAAGACCCCCCACTCGCGGCCGTTGCCCGATTGTTTGTAGCCACCGAACGGCGCGCCGTTGTCGGCCTTGCTGCCATTGAGATGAACCATACCGGTGCGCAAGCGCCGTGCCACAGCCTGCGCCCGTTCCAGGCTGCCGGCGCTGACATAGCCCGACAGACCATAGGGGCTGTCATTGGCGAGGGCGATGGCGTGTTCTTCGCTGTCATAGGGGATGATCACCAGCACCGGGCCGAACACTTCCTCACGGGCAATGGGCGACTCAGGGTGCACATCGGCAAACACCGTCGGTCGTGCGTAGAAGCCTGTGGTCATGCCTTCGGGCCGCCCCACACCACCGCACACCGGTGCAATGTCCACGCTACCCAGCAACGCCTGGACCCGTTCGAACTGGGCCTGGTTGGCCAAGGGGCCCATGGCGCTCCCAGGGTGGCTGTCGTCAAAGCAGATGCCAGCAGCGACGTCCCGGGCAATCGTCACTGCACGGGCCTGCAAGGCACGGGGCACCAGCATGCGCGTCGGCGCATTGCACGACTGCCCGCTGTTGCGAAAACAACTGCTCACGCCATGGCGCACGGCAACCTCAAAGTCAGCGTCGGCCAGGATCAGGTTGGCCGACTTGCCACCCAATTCCTGGGACACCCGCTTGACCGTATCCGCCGCTGCCTTCGCCACTGCAATGCCCGCCCCGGTGGAACCGGTGAACGACACCATGTCGATACCGGCATGCCGAGCGATGCCGTCACCGAGGGTCGGCCCATCACCGTTGACCAGGTTGAATACACCCTTGGGCACGCCGGCCTGATGCAGGATGTCCGCCAGCAACATGGCCGACAACGGCGCTTTTTCACTCGGCTTGAGCACCACGCTGCACCCCGCCGCCAGGGCCGGGGCGAGTTTGCAGGTAAGCTGGTTGAGCGGCCAGTTCCACGGCGTGATCAAGCCACACACGCCAATCGGCTCGCGGCTGATCAGCGTGCTGCCGTGGAGTTGGTCAAAGGCATAGTCCTTGAGCACCTCATGGGCACGCCGCAAGTGGCCCAGACCTGCCGGAACGTGCGCGCTGCGAGCCAGGGACAACGGTGCGCCCATCTCCTGGTGCACACACTGCGCCAGCGCTTCGCTGTGTTGGCGGTAACCGTCGATGATGGCCGCCAGCAGGTCAAGGCGCTGTTCGCGGGACCACTGCGCGTAGCCGTCGAATCCGCGCCTGGCCGCCGCCACGGCACGGTCAAGGTCGACGGCAGTGCCCAGGCTGATGGTCGCGATGGGGCGTTCGGTGGCAGGATTGATCACCGACAAGGTTTCGCCGCCCGACGGTTTGACCCAGGCACCGTCGATATAGAAATCCAGGCTGTTCATCGGGTGGCCTCAAGGGCGTGGCGCAAGGTGTTGAACACCAGCGCGACCTGTTCTTCGTCGATGATCAACGGTGGCGACAGCACGATGTTTTCCCCGGAAGCCCGCACTAGCACACCGGCGTCGAAACAGCGCTGCGCCACCTCGCCCGCCCTGGCGCCCGGGGCACCGTCGCGGGGTTTGAGTTCGACGGCACACAGCAAGCCGATGGCGCGCACGTCCTGCACCCACGGGTTATCACGCAACCCCAGGGCGGTGCGCTGCCACAGTGGTGCAATCTGCTGCACACGGGCATTGATGCCCAGTGCCGCATGCACCTCCAGGGTGGCCAAACCGGCCGCGCAGGCCAGCGGATGGGCTGAATAGGTGTAGCCGTGCATCAGCTCGATGGCCTGTTCCGGGCCTTGCATGAAAGCCTCATACACCGTGCCGCTGACCAGCACACCGCCCATGGGCACGGCGCCGTTGGTGAGCCCTTTGGCCAGGCACATCAGGTCTGGCGTCACACCGAACGCCTGGGCGGCGAACGAATGCCCCACGCGCCCGAAGCCGGTGATGACCTCGTCGAAAATCAGCAACAACCCATGGCGATCACACAGCTCGCGCAGCTTTTGCAGGTAGCCCAGTGGCGGTGCATACACCCCACCGGAACCGGTGACCGGCTCGACAATCACCGCCGCCACAGTGGCCGGGTCGTGGACCTCCAGCAGTTGCAGTAGCGCATCGGCATAGTGCGCACCCTGCTCTGGCTGGCCGGCACTGAACCGCGAACCCGCGTCATAGGGCAACGGCAAGTGCGCCACGTCGCCGAGCAACGGGCCGAAATCCCGTTTCTGCCGGCCGATCCCCGACACCGACAACCCGCCAAACCCCATGCCGTGATAGCCCTTGGCACGGCCGATTAACTTGGTCCTGCGGCAGTCGCCCCGGGCCTGGTGGTAGGCACGGGCGATCTTCAGCGCAGTGTCCACCGCTTCGGAACCGGAGTTGGTGAAAAACACCTTGTCCAGGCCGGCCGGGGCCGTGTCCACCAAGCGGTCGGCCAGGGTCAGCGCGGCCGGATGGCTCATCTTGAACGAGGACACGAAGTCCAGGCGCCCCGCCGCTTCACGAATCGCCTCGACGATCTGCGCCTGACCGTGCCCGGCATTGACGCACCACAGCCCGGCCATGGCATCCAGCACCTGGCGGCCTTCGGGGGTGGTGTAGTGCATGCCGGCCGCGCGGTCGAACAGCATCGGCTGGCGGTTGAACGGGCGCATCGCAGTAAACGGGGCCCACAGGGATGAGGTCATGAGGTGTACTCCTTAAAGCTGGATGCGCGACCCGTTCAGGGTCGGACGTTGCAGGCTGCCGGCGTTGGTGTTGACGCCACGGTCGAAGCGCAAGCGACCGTCCTGCAGACGGCAGCTGACATGGTCACCGAAGGCCGTTTCGACAAAGCGCCAATCCATGATCAGCACCCCCTCGGTGGACCAGCGTGCCTGGGCGATCACCGGGGTCTGTTCCGGCTGGTATTGGTGGTGCAGGTAGTTGCCGGTGAGGCTGGTGAGCGTCTCCAGCGGCTGCTGGAAACCGGCGCGCACGTGGTGAGTGCCGCGATGATCCACCAAGGTGAAATCGCAGTGATCGCCCTGGAAATCAAAGGCGATTTCGCGCACGCCGTCTTCGTTCGGCTCCATGGCGAAACGGCCTTGCAAGCCCTGGCTGGCCGGCGAAGTTTTCAAACCATGCAAGCTCGGCAAACGCAGGCCGTCGATCAGCGCCTCCAGCTTTGCCTGGCTGGCCTGGGCATCGATGGCCGTGCGGCCCAACGCCGGGAACAGGTGCTGCCACAGCGCCGCGTGCAAGCGTTTCTCCCCCAGGCGCAAGCCACTGGTGAAGACAATCACCGTGTCCTGGTCCGGCAGTACCATGCAGTGTTGGCCGAACACACCCGAGGCGTAGTAGCCGCCGTGCTCGGTCATCCACCATTGGTAGCCGTAGCCTTCGCGCTGGGCCTCATTGGCCTTGTTCTTGTCACGCGGCAGGTATTGCTTGCCGTCGAACTCGCCCATCCACACGTCTTCCACCTGGTTACGCGTGGCATCGGCCACCCAGTGTGGCGATAACAACTGGCGCCCCTGCCACTGGCCCCGGTTGAGGTGCAGCACGCCGAATTTCAGCGAGTCTTCACTGGTGCAGCTCAGGCCATTGCCCCCGGAGTTGAAACCTCCCGGGGCCAGGTCCCATTCCAGGTGGTCGAGCCCCAAGTCATCGAGCACGCGCTCCTGCAACAGCGCCTGCATCGTTTGCCCGGTGACTTGGGTCACGATGGCCGACAACATGAAACTCGATGCGCTGCTGTAGATGAATGACTGACCCGGTGGCTCATCCACCGGCTCATTGAGGAACGCCTCGACCCAACTGCTCTGCAGGTTGCGCCAGTCGCCCCCGGAGATTCCGCGAGAGTGGCCGGTGCGCATGGTCAGCAGGTCTTCCACGGCCATTGCCGCGAGGTTGGCGCTGATGGGTTGCGGGCAGAGTTCGGGGAAGAAGCTGACCACCTTGGCATCCAGGCTCAGGCGGCCGTCGTCGATCAACAGACCGATCGCGGTGGCGGTCCAGCTCTTGGTTGCCGAATGCTGCACGTGCATGCGGTGGGCCGAATAGGGCTGCCAATAGGCCTCGACCACCACGGCGCCTTGGCGATACAGCAGGAAACTGTGCAGTTCGAGGCCGATGTCGGCGACGGCCTGGAGGAAGTCGACAACGCCGGCGGGATCGACGCCACGGTCGGCGGGCAAGGCCCTTGGCAGCGGGATGTAGGTCATGATGGGTCCTCGAAAATGTTTTTATATTTCAAATAATGCAGATAAAGATTTGTTCGCAGCGGCCCAGATGTATTTGAGCCCTCTATAATCCAGACTTTCCGGGTATCCTTGCCCTCCCTGTCACAGGAACGATCACGCGCCATGTCCTCACTCACTTCGCTGCAGACCAAAGTCGCCGGCCAGATCCTGGCCGCCATCACCAGCGGCGACCTGCAACCCGGTTTGCACCTTAAGGAAGTGGAGTTGGCCCAGCGCCTGGGGGTATCGCGCTCGCCGATCCGCAGCGCGCTGGTGTACCTGGCCGAACAGAAGGCCATCGAGCCGCTGCCCCAGCAGGGCTATCGCGTGCCACTGGAAGCGGCCGATGGCCTGGTGCAACAGTTCACGCAGTTGCACAACGAAGAGGACGCGCTGTACACCCGGCTGATTGACGACCGGCTGAACCAGGTGCTGCCCGATCAGATTTCCGAAAGCGACCTGCTGCGCCGCTACGGCGTCGGCAAAAGCGTGTTGCGCCGCTGCCTGCTGCGCCTGTCGGACGAAGGCGTGATGCAACGCAAGCACGGCCACGGCTGGCAGTTCCTGCCGACCCTGAACAGCCCACAGACCCGTTTCGAGAGCTACCGCTTTCGCATGCTGCTGGAGCCTGCGGGGTTGATGGAGCCGACCTTCAAGATCAACCCCGAACAGTTCCGCCGCTGCCGCGAACGCCAGATGGAACTGCTTGAAGGCAAGGTCGATGGGCAACGCTTCATCGAGTACAACGCCGAGTTCCATGAACTGCTGGCGGCGGCATCGGGCAATGGCTACCTCCTGCAAGCCATCCAGCAGCAGAACCGCCTGCGCCGCCTGACCGAGTTCCACACCGTCAACAACCCGGAGCGCGTCAAGGTGTCGTGCTGCGAGCACCTGGCAATCCTGGATGCGCTGGAGCAAGGGGATAACGAGTGGGCGTCGACGTTGTTGCACCGGCATTTGGATGTGGCGAGCAAGTTGCGGGTGGCCAGGAACAAGGGCTAATGACCTTGGCGTCGTGCGGGGAGACCGAGCACGCTGGCCGAACGCAGGTTTGACTGCCGCAACGGATATGCACACCGAGAGACTGTTATCGCAGGCAAGCCAGCTCCCACATGTGGACCGAGCACGCCACACCCCGCCCATCGTCATTACCAGAGCGCCACGGTGTAGCCAACAATCACCCGGTTCTCATTCATGTCCCGGAAATAGTTGGCCTTGCTCAGCCCATTGCGCCAGCGCAGTGACACCCCCTTGAGCGCTCCGGACTGAAACACATAGCCCAGGTCGATGTCCCGCTCCCACTCACGCCCCTCCCCCGCAAACCCCTTCACCTCGGCCTGGTCACCCTTGGCCCACCGCGTGGAAAACGTCAGCCCGGGCACCCCGAGTGCCGCAAAGTCGAAGTCATAACGCGCATGCCAGACCCGCTCGTTGGTCTGGGAAAAGTTGCTCAACTGGTACTCGGAAAACAGGTAGGTGTTGGTGCCGTCCACGTAGGTGAACGGCGTCTCACCGTACTGTTCCTGATAGCCGCCTCCGAAGCTGTGGCCCTTGTAGCTGAACATGGCCCGCGTACTCAGCGCACGGTTGTCCACCTTGCCGGCCAGGCCGGCGCCGGACTTGTCGGCGTCGAAATAGCGGATATCGGTCTTGAGCGTGCCGCCGCCCAGGGCAAAGCTGTTTTTCACGCCCACAAAGTGCTGCTGGTAGATGTCCTCCAACTGCGCAAAGTGATAGCTGAGGGTCATGCCCGGAGTGAGCTTGTAATCACCACCGGCAAAGCGGAAACGATCACTCTTGCCCGTGCTTTTATAAGCGCCGTTCTGGCTGGTCAGCGCCATGTCTTCGTAGTCGGTGGACTCGCGCTGCCTGGTCTGGTCGATCTGCCCACCGATCAGGGCCAGCCCGGCGATATCGGTGGAGGTCACCTGGGTACCGCGAAAGGTCTGCGGGAACAACCGGCTGGTGTTGGGCTGCAAGGTCGGCAGGTCGGGCAGCAGGTAGCCGCTGCGCAGTTCGCTCTTGGCAAAGCGCACTTTGCCGGTCACGCCGTATTTGGAATATTCGTCATGGGCGCGCTTGGCGTAGCTCGGTTTGCCCGGCGTGGCGTCGTTGTCCCGGGACAACAGGCCCGAGCCGGAACGATCCGGGCTGGAGTCGAGCTTCAGCCCGAGCATGCCGACCACGTCGACACCCAATCCCACGGTGCCCTCGGTGAACCCCGACTTGAGGTTGAGGATGAACCCCTGGGCCCATTCCTCGCGCTTGGATTGCCCGGCGTCTTCACGGTAATCGCGGTTGAAGTAGTAGTTTTTCAGCTCCAGATCCGCCTTGCTGTCCTTGATGAAATCCGCCTGGACGGGGGCGCACAGCAGGCCCCCGCTCACGAGGCCGGCGCCCTTCAGGATCAGGTTGAGCGTGTTGTTGTTATGCATGGTCTTGGCTCCTGGCAGTCGTTGGGAGTGAGTAGGTCTTATTGTTTTTCTGGGCGCGACGTTCCCCATCGCGCAGGCTTCAAGGCCTGCGCGCCGAGTGAAATCAGGGTTTTAAATGGCCGGGCGTATTCGGTAGCCGCCGTCCGGCAACTGTTCCAGCGGGCTGGCGGCGGCCAGCAACTGCCGGGTGTACGGGTGCTGCGGGTGATCGAAGATCTGCTCGCGCGACCCCACTTCCACTACATTACCCTGGTGCATCACCGCCACCCGATGGGCGATGCGCTCCACCGCTGCCAGGTCATGGGAAATGAACAGGCAGGCAAAGCCGTACTGGGCCTGCAAGCGCTCGAACAGCTCGAGGATCTGCTTCTGGATGGTCATGTCCAGGGCCGAGATCGGCTCGTCGGCGATCACCAGTTGCGGGTGACGTACCAGGGCCCGGCCGATGGCCACGCGCTGGCGCTGCCCCCCCGAGAGCTGATGGGGGAAGCGCTCGACAAACTGCTCGCCCAGGCCGATGTCCTTGAGGGTCTGCGTCACCCGCTCGCGGCGCTCGGCAGCGTTCAGGCCGGGCTCGTGGCGCAACGGTTCGGCGAGGATTTCACCGATTTTCATCCGTGGGTTCAGGGACGAATACGGGTCCTGGAAAATCATCTGGCACTGCAAGCGATGGGTACGGTTGGCCGCCTTGAGGATGTCCACGCCCTTGAAGCGGATCGCCCCGGCGCAGGGCTTGATCAACCCCACCAGCGAACGCCCCAAGGTGGTCTTGCCCGAACCGCTGCCACCCACCAGCGCCAGGGTTTCGCCCGGGGCGATCACCAGGCTGGCCGAATGCACCACACGATTGAACTGGCGCTTGCCCCAGAACGAGGTCGGCCCGGGGTGCTCGATGCACACCTGGTCCACCTCGACCAATGGCCCATTACTCGCCGGCAGCGCTGCCAGCTCGCCACGCCGGGGCAAGGCTTCCAGCAGTTGGCGGGTGTAGTCGGCCCTGGGCGCCAGCAGGATGTCGTCGATGCTGCCCTGCTCCACGGCCTTGCCGTGGCGCATCACCACCACCTTGTGGGCATAGCGAGCGACCAGGGACAGATCATGGCTGATAAACAGGATCGCGGTGCCCTGCTCGCGGGTCAGTTCCAGCATCAACTCGATCACGTCCAGCTGCGCCAGGCAGTCCAGCGCGGTGGTGGGCTCGTCGGCGATCAACAACGCCGGGCGCAGCAGCATCACCGAGGCCAGCATGATGCGCTGGCGCATGCCACCGGAGAACTGGTGCGGGTAAGACTCCAGGCAACGTTCGGCCGCCTTGATACCGATGCGCCGCAGCATGGTCAGGCAACGTTCGCGAATCTGCGGCGGATCGAGGTCGGTGTGCAGCCTGAGCGCTTCGCTCATCTGCTGGCCGATCTTCAACGCCGGGTTGAGCGACACCATGGGCTCCTGGAACACCATGCCGATGCTCGCGCCGCGAATGCCGCGCAGTTCTTCGCTGCTCACGCTGGCCAGGTCACGCCCCTGAAAATCCAGGCGCCCACCGCACACCTGCATGGGCAACGGCAGCAGGCCGATGGCGGCGCGGGCGGCCATGGTCTTGCCGCTGCCAGACTCGCCCACCAACGCCACGATCTCACCGGGGGCGATGCTGAAACTCAAGTCATCCACCGCCAACGGGCCGTGCTCACCCACACGGATTTTCAGGTGTTCCACGTTGAGCAAAACAGGATTGGTCGACATGTTCACTTCCTCATTCGTGGGTCGAGGCGATCACGCAGTGCATCGCCAAACAGGTTGATCGCCAGCAACGTCAGGCAGATAAACAGCCCGGGGAATACGCCCAGCCAGGGTGCAGAGGCGATGTAGGGGCGGCTGCTGGCGAGCATGTTGCCCCAGGTCGCGGCCGGTGGCGGCACGCCCAGGCCAAGGAAGCTAAGGGCACTTTCCGACAGCAATGCCCAGCCGAACATACTGGTGGCGAGCACGCACAGCGGTGCCAGGCAGTTCGGTGCAATGTGCCGCAGCATGGTGTACAGCTCGGAATTGCCGATGACCCGCGACGCTTCGATGTACTCCAGCTCGCGCAGGGACAACACCGTGCCGCGCACCACGCGCACCACCGAAGGCGTGTAGGCGATGCCCAGGGCCAACACGATGCCGTACTTGCTCGCGCCGATGATCGCCATGATGCCCAGGGCCATGAGGATGCCGGGGAATGCCAGCAGCGCATCGTTGAACATCATCAACAGGCGGTCGGTCCAGCCACGCAGGTAACCGGCGAGCATGCCGATCAAGGTGCCGGCGATCACCGCCACACTCACCGTCAGCAGGCTCACCCACAGGCTGGTGCGCGCACCGATCAACAAGCGACTGAACACATCGCGACCGAACTCATCGGTGCCCAGCCAATGGGCGGCCGATGGCGCCTGGAAGCGCGACAGCAAGTCGATCTTCAGCGGGTCGTACGGCGACCACACCAACCCCATCAAGGCCAGGGCCACCAGAGCCACCAGTAACCCGCCGCCGATCAAGGCGTTAGCCGGTGCCCAAGCGCGGCGGCGCTTGGCGGGCGCCGACACGGCAATTGTCGAACTCATAACTTCACCCTTGGATCGAACAGCGGATAGAGCAGATCCACACACAGGTTGACCAGCACGTAGATAAAGGTGATCAGCAACAGGCAGCCCTGTAGCACGGGATAGTCGCGGGCGAAAATCGCGTCCACCATCAACCGGCCGATACCCGGCAAGGTGAACACCGTTTCCAGCACCGCAATCCCCCCCAGCAGGTTGCCGAGGATCAACCCCACCAGGGTCCAGGTGGGCGCAAAGGCGTTGGGCAAGGCGTGTTTCCACAGCACGGCACGCTCCGACAGGCCCTTGGCCCGGGCATGGGCAATGTATTCCAGGCGCAGCACTTCGATAGTGCTGGCCCGCGCCATGCGAGTGATCGCGCCGACTTCCACCAGAGTCAGGGTCACAACCGGCAGCACCATGTAGCTCATGGCTTGCCAGGGAGCCTGTGCGAAACTCACGTAGCCCACCACCGGCAGCCAGCCCAACTGGATGCCAAAGGCATGCAGCAACAACAAGCCGAGCCAGAAGCTGGGGATCGACAGCAGCAAGGTCGCCACGGACACCAACCCCAGGTCGAGGGCACTGTTCTGCTTCCAGGCGGCAACCAAGCCGATCGGCACCGCGATCAACGTGGCCAGCAACACCGCCACCAGCACGATGGTCGCGCTGACGCTGAACCGGTCGAGAATCAGCGGCAGCACCGCCTGTTTGGTGCTGATGGAGAAGCCCAGGTCAAAGCTCAGCACGGCCTTGAACCAGATCAGGAACTGGGTCACCAGCGAGTGATCCAGGCCCAGGGTGTGGCGCATGTCCGCCAGGCTTTGTGGGTCGGCCATATCACCCAACATCAGCAGCGCCGGATCGCCGGGAATCAGGCGGATCAACGCGAACACCATCACCGAAATCAGCAACAGCGTAGGCACCGCCATGCCGAGTTTTTGCAGGATAAAACGCAACATGTTCAGGCCCTGTTACTGTGCCGCGAGGCTGACGCCCCACAACCGTGGCGACGACACCGGCCACGAATGGAAGCCCTTGACGCTGTCGCGCAGCGCTGCGGCGACCGTGCCGTTGTAGATGATCACCATCGGCGTGTCGTGGATCATCATCGTGTGCAGTTGGTCGAACAGCGCTTGGCGCTTGGCCGTGTCGCTCTCACGCACCGCTTCGCGCAGCACTGCCTGGGCCTGGGGGTTGTCCCAGACTTTGCGGGGTTCCTTGGTCTTGTCGCCCATCAGCGAGTCGAAGCTGGTGGCCGGGTCCAGGCGCGAGGAATAAGAAAACGCCATCATCTGGTAGTTGCCGCTCTGGTAGCGCTCCAGCTGGGTGCCCCACTCCAGGGTTTCCATCTGGATATTCAAGCCGCTGGCCACCGCCATGGCCTGGCTGAGCAGGCCCATGTCGAACATCTGCGAGTAACGCTTGTTGACGATCATCTTGATCGGCTGGCCGTTGTAGCCGGCCTCTTTGAGCAGGCGCTGGGCCAGTTGCGGGTCGTGGTGGTAACCCTGTTTGGCGGTGGCGCTGTAGAACGGGCTGGTCTGCGGGATCGCCGAGTTGTTCGGCTCGGAGGTGCCATTGGACAGCGCGGTGACCATCTGCCCATAGTCGAGGGAGGCAGCGATGGCCCGGCGGATACGCACATCCTTGAGCAGCGGGTCGTTGGTCTGGAACAGCAAGCCACAGATGGCCATGATCGGGCTGAACGAAATCTGCACTCCCGGCGTGGCTTTCAGCTCCTCGGCATCGCTGGCACTGACGTTGGGCAGCAGGTCGATGTTGTTGGACATCAAGGCGGCTTTGGCCGACGACGGGTCGGGTATCACCATGAAGCGCAGGTCATCCACCAGCGCCTGCTTCTTGCCGGTGAAACCATCCGGCCCGGCTTCGTCACGCGGGCTGTAGTCCTTGAAACGGGACAACACCACGTATTGGCCGGGCTTCCATTCGGTGAGGCTAAACGGGCCAGTGCCCACCGGCGCCTTCCAACTGCCATCGGCCGCCAGCGAGTCGCGGTGCAGGATGCCGCTGCCACCGCAGTCGGGGCGTGCCATCGAGGCCAGGAACAAGCCACTGGGCTGGTCAAGGTGGAACACCACCGTGAGTGGGTCCGGCGTGTCGATGCCGGTGATCTTCGCCCCGCCACGACCATCGAATTCGGCCAGGCAGCGCCATTGGGTCTTGGGGTTGAGGTAACGCTCCCATGTCCACTTCACGTCCTGGGCGGTCAGGGTGGCGCCATTCTGGAAGTGCACGCCTTCACGCAGTTTGAAGGTGTAGGTCATGCCGTCGTCCGAGCGCAGCACTTCGCGGGCCAGCAACGGGCCGACGGAGGCGTCCTCTCTATGAGCCACCAGGCCTTCGACGATGTGCAGCATCACCGTGTCGGTGTTCTCATCACGGTTGACGCCCGGTTCAGTGCTGCGGATATCGGCGTTCAAGCCCACGCGCAAAGTGCTCTGGGCCTGCGCGAGGCCGGCGCCCAGTGCGAGGGTGACGCACAGCGTTCCATTGAGTAAGCGATTCACGGGAGACGTTCTCCTTCGCTGAGAAGACCGGCCTGGGGCAGGAGCCGGCTTCAAGCCTGTGTTAGGTCGTTATTGTTATGGCCTGAGCGAGGTCATGGCCGCGGATGATTTTTGTTTTTTTAAATTCGCCGGGACATATTCACAGCATGCACCATGCTTGTAAATGTTTTTTTATGCATATAAAAACATTAAGGTCAGAGACAGCTACAGCGAATGGGCTGAAACGCAGACAAAAAAAAGAGGCCGAAGCCTCTTTTAGATGAACCCGCCAATCCTCAATGCAGCGCCACCCGCGTGATCAGGTAATTGACCAGCTGCGGGTCATCGTCCAGGTCCAGGGCCTGCACCGGGCGTGGCAGGTTGTCCAGCACCGTGCGCCAGAACGCCTGGGACACTTCGTCCTGGTCATAGAAACGCACCAGCCAGTTGCGCTCGCCGCTGCACAGCACCTGGGTGGCGATGGCGCGGCCAATGCCTTTGCGCCGATAGCGCTTGAGGATGAACAGGTCGGCCAGCTCCAGGGCATCAACACCGGGCAACTCGCTGCCTTCGATCAGCAGGAAACCGGCGATGTAACCCTCCACCAGCAGCAGGTGGGCGCTCCACTGCGGGTCTTCCCAGTAGCGCACCAGGTGCTCGTCGTGGATATAGAAGCGTCCGTCGGACTCGACATCTTCCTGTTCCCAGTCGGAGGACTCATAGGCGTAGTACTGGTAGAGATTGCGGATCAGCTCCAGGGCGTCAGGGCCGGTCTGGATCA
Source organism: Pseudomonas sp. GW821-FHT09A09 (assembly GCF_059418405.1). Taxonomy (NCBI): domain Bacteria; kingdom Pseudomonadati; phylum Pseudomonadota; class Gammaproteobacteria; order Pseudomonadales; family Pseudomonadaceae; genus Pseudomonas; species Pseudomonas sp. GW821-FHT09A09. Next base: position 192,969 of record NZ_JBWKPU010000007.1, on the reverse strand, counting down.
ATTCGACGGTGGTTTCAGGCATGGGGCTCTCGGTCAAAAAACGCAGGGCGCCATTGTTCACAAAAGCCCTGCGCAGGCCAATACATTGCATAACCTTTCTGTTTGCTGAACCGATTGCGGATTTGCCCGGCCCCGCCCAAAATCCTGAAACATTTAGAATAAACTTCCCCAAATTGTAGTGAGCGGGCTTGCCCCGCGCGGCGCCAGACCAGGCTCCGGGTTTCTCCCATGAGTGTGCGGTGCCAGGACTGGCGCGGCGCGGGGCGAGCCCGCTCACTACAGGTTCCGGTTATTCATTTTAAGGACATGTATTTTGACCAACGTCTGTACCGCCGGCCTGGATGTGGGCTTTGCCTCCCTGGATTACCTGCAGATCTTCATCCTGGGCGTGATCCAGGGCATTACCGAGCTGTTGCCGGTGTCGTCCACGGCCCACATGCGGGTGGTGCCGGCCCTGCTCGGCTGGCAGGACCCGGGCTCGGCGTTTTCGGCCGCCATGCAGTTGGCGGCGCTGGCGGCGGTGGTCAGTTACTTCTGGCGTGATGTGCGCCAAGTGACCACCGGCAGCATCGGCGCGGTGCGCCGGGGCGACTACAACGACCGCTGGTTCAAGCTGGCGGTGGCGATTGTGCTGGCGACCATCCCGATCGGGATTGCCGGCCTCGCGCTGTCCTCAACCCTCAACGCCTGCAACTCGCCGTTGCGCGGGTTGATGGTGATCGGCATTTCCTGCGTGGTCATGGCGGTGTTGCTGGCAGTGGCCGAAGTGCGCGCACGCCACACCCGCGAGGTGAGCGAAATGCGCCTGCGCGATGCGCTGATCGTGGGTATCGCACAGATTGGCGCGCTGATCCCGGGCGTGTCGCGTTCCGGCTCCACCCTCACCGCCGCGCTGTTCCTCAACTTCAAGCGTGAAGAAGCGGCGCGCTTCTCCTTCCTGCTGGGCCTGCCGGCCATCGCCCTCGCCGGTTTGAAGGAGCTGTGGGTGTTGTTGCATGCGGACATGCCGGCCCACGCCTGGCCACACCTGATCTTCGGGCTGGTGGTGGCAAGCGTCTCGGCGTTCTTTGCGATCTGGGGCTTGATGAAGTTCCTGGAGCGGTTCTCCACCTGGCCGTTCGTGATCTACCGGGCGTTGCTCGGGGTGTTCCTGATTGTGGCGGTCAGCACCGGCCTGCTGAGCTGACACCACCCCCTGTAGGAGCCGGCTTGCCGGCGATGGCGGTGTGTCAGGCAGCCTGTTTTTTACCTGATACACCGCTATCGCTGGCAAGCCGGCTCCTACAAGGGATCGTGGTTAGCGGTCGGCCAATGCTTCGAGCAGGTCGGCCGAGGGCACGAAGAACAACCCGCCAGTGACTGCCGTGCTGAAATCCAGCAAGCGGTCGTAATTGCCCACCGGGCGCCCGACGAACATGTTTTCCAGCATCAACTCCAATGGCTGCGGCGAACGTGCATACCCAATGAAATAGGTGCCGAACTCCCCTGCCCCCGGCCGGCCGAAGGGCATGTTGTCGCGCAGGATCTTCACTTCCTCACCGTTCTCGTCCGTGATGACAGTGAGCGCGCTATGGGAATTGCTCGGCTTAGCCTCCTCGTCCAGCTCGATATCCGACAGTTTGGTGCGCCCGATCACCTTCTCCTGGGCCTCCACGGTCAGGCCGTTCCAGGCCGTCATGTTGTGCAGGTACTTCTGCACCAGCACATAGCTGCCGCCACGGAATTCGCTGTCTTCATCGCCCACGATGGTGAAACCCTCGGCCTTGCGCCCCACCGGGTTCTCGGTGCCGTCGACAAAGCCGATGATGCTGCGCATGTCGAAGTAGCGGAAACCCTGGACCTCATCCACCACCTTCACCGCGTCGCCCAGGGCCGCCATGAGATGGGTGGCCAGCTCGAAGCACAGGTCCATCTGCTCGGCGCGGATGTGCAGCAGGATATCCCCCGGTGTCGACACCGCCAGGCGCCCTGGCACACCGAATTCGCGGAACGGGTGCAGCGCGGCCGGGCGTGGCGCGTCGAACAGTCGATCCCAGGCATCCGAGCCAAACCCGCACACGCAGGTGAGGTTGCCCGCCGGCACGCGCTTGCCCACCGAACGCACCAGCCCGGCGATGTCGGCGCACCAGCCGCGCACCGTGTCTTCACTGCCGGGGGTGATGGTGGCGACCATGAAGATGGCGCTGCTGGTGATGGGGTGGCAGACGGATTGCGGTTCCAGGGGCGGCTGAACGGAGGATGTCGACATGGTGAAGGTCCGGGCTGGGGGCTAAAGACCCGGGCAGATTAGCAGATCCGATGGCGATTTTACGGACGCCATCGCCGGCAAGCCGGCTCCTACAGGGGGTGGGTGCAGCGGTGCCATAGGGTGCGAATCAGCGCCTGCAGTTTCAAGGCTTCGGCCCAGCGATCACTGATCTCGTGGCCATCGGCGCCAGTGATCGCATAGGGCGGCGGGCCGAGTTCGCAGGTGAAGGACAGGCTCTGCGGCGTGTCGGGGCGGGCCAGCCAGTCGTTGATCCCGTAGCGCCACCACTCAGTAAACCGCTGTACCCAGGCCTGGTGCTGGGGAAACTCCAGCGAGACCTGCACCTGTTCGCTACTGGCGACACGGCCGTGAAAACCCCAGCTATGGCGCAGGATCGTGCGGATCTGCTCGTCGTCTTCAAGCGCGCCAGGCTCGGGCAGTTCACGCCCGACCACGTAGTGAGACAGGTCGGCCAGCAGTTTCAGGTCGGGCATTTGCGCCAGCAGGTCGAGGGTGAACAGCAGGTCGTTGGTCAGGCGATAGCGATGGGTTTCCAGCAGTACCGGAAAGTCCACCTGCTCGGCCAATCGCTGCCAACCCTCCACCAACCGCGCGGCTTCGCTCTGGGTGCGCGGGCGCACGTCGGCTTGTAGGGTGAGGTGATGGCAACCATGGCGGCTGATCACGTCCAACGCTGCCGCCAGGTCGTCGACGCTTTGCGGGAACAGCTGGCCTTCGATCTGCAAGCCCCTGGCCGTGGCCGCTGCGTGCAGCCGGGCCACGTCGGCAGGCTGCCAGTAGTGGTCGGTGATGCCATCGAATCCCGCAGCCTTGATGCGATCGAGCTGCGCCTCCAGCGGGCCGGGTTCGGTTTGCATGGCCCACAGGGATTGGAATACCAGGAGTTGGCGCATATCAGCCTCGCAGCAGGTGTTTAAGGGACTGCCCGGGGTCCGCCAGCGCGGCGGCGTCGAGGGCAATGCGTGCGGTGATCAGGCGCTCGCACAGCTTGATGTCTTTGGCCACGCCGTTGCCCGAGGCCCAGCCGCAGGCACCTTGCAAACGCTGATCGGCATCCAGGCAAAACAGCAGCATGCCGCCTCCCGGCAGTGGGCGGCTGATCGTCATCGGCGTCAGCACCCCCACGGTCTGCAAGCCCCAGTCGTACTGATCGGACCAGAAGCCCGGGATCGTTTCGAACGGCACTTCACGCCCCAACAAATTGAGTGCCGCATGGCGCCCCTGGGCCTCGGCGTTGCGCCAGGTCTCCTGGCGTTGATAGAGGCCCGCCAGGCGAAACTCACACACGTCACCCGCCGCATAAATGTTCGGCGCACTGGCGCGCAGGTATTCATCGACACGGATACCCTGCCCCACCTCCAACCCTGCGCCAGCGGCCAGTTCGATATTCGGCTGCATGCCAATACCGACCACGATGAGGTCGCAGGGCAAGCGTTGCCCGTCGACCAGCAATACGGCGTCGGCCTGGATCGATTCCAGCGCCACATTCAATCGCACGTCCACGCCGTGTTCGCGATGCAGGTCCAGCAGCGCCTGGGAGATAATCGCCGGCAGCACGCGGCCCGCCAGCCGTGGCCCGGCTTCCAGCACCGTGACTGCACAGCCAAGCCCACGTGCGGTCGCCGCCACTTCCAGGCCGATAAAGCCGCCGCCGACCACCACCAGCCGCGTGCCGGGGTTCAGCACGCTGCGCAGGGCCAGGGCTTCATCATGGCTGCGCAGGTAAAGCACATTGGCCTGTTCCTGGGGCAGACGGCGCGCCCTGCCCCCGGTCGCCAGCAACAGCCCGGCGTAAGGCAACCACTGGCCGTCAGCCAATTGCAGGCGATGTTGCGAGGGTTCCAACCGGCTCACCGGGTTACCGGCAATATGCTCAATGCCCAACTCGGCCAATCGCTCGCTGTCGAGCAGGCTGCACCCGGCCAGGTCCGTGGTGCCCTGCAACAATCCCTTGGAGAGTGGCGGTCGCTCGTAGGGCAAGTGCGCTTCATCGCCGATCAGGATCAGGCGCCCGGTGTAGCCTTCTTCACGCAGGGTCAGCGCCGCACGGCCACCGGCATGGCCGGCACCGACGATAATCAGGGGGGCGTTCATCGTCAGGCCATGACAGCGAGCAGCACTCGCCCCGCTTCGACCCGCACCGGGTAGGTCTTGAGATTGACGCACACTGGCGCACCCAGGGCCTTGCCCGTGCGGTAATCGAAGCGCCCGTTGTGCTTGGGGCACTCGATGATGTGGTCCATCACCAGGCCGTCGGCGAGGTGGATTTTCTCGTGGGTGCACAGGCCCGCCGTGGCGAAGAATTCATTATCGGCCGAACGGTACACCGCGTAGGTGTGCGGCCCGTGGTCGAAGCGCAGCACGTCTTCTTCGTCTATTTCGCCCACGGCGCAGACGTCGATCCATTGGTCGTTCATGAGGGTTCCTGTAGTGAGCGAGCTTGCTCGCGCGGCGGCCGTAAACATGCCGCAGAGTTGTTTGAGAATACGCGGTGGCGCTATTGGGGGCTGCTTTGGAACCCGGCGCGAGCAAGCTCGCTCACTACAGGGGTATCGTCGTGGCGGTGGATGGGGCGTTGGATGAAGTAATTCGGGTCGCGACGCTGGCGCCAGATCGTCGGGAGGATTTCCCTGTAGGCCTCCAGCAGGTTGGCGTAGGGCGGCGGGCAGTCGTTGCGGATCTCTTCGTGCAACTGGGCCAGGGCGTGGTACGGCACCATCGGGTACATGTGGTGCTCGAGGTGGTAGTTCATGTCCATGTAGATAAAACGCAGCACGCGGTTCATGTAGATCGTGCGGCAGTTGCTGCGATGGTCCAGCACGTCTTCGGCCAGGCCAACGTGCTGGGTGAGGCCGAACAGGTAGCCAAGCCACGCACCGTAGAGGCTCGGAAGGCCTACCAGCATCAGTGGCAGCCAACTGTGCAGATACAGGGCGGCGCCGATGATCACGGCATAGATACCCACCCAGATCCGCGCCGCACGGAACACCTTGGGCCATTCGGATTCAGGGATGAAATCTGCTTCCTGGGCACTCATCTTGCCGACGGCATGGCGCGCCACGCCGCTGAAGGTTTTCCAGGCCAGGGGCAGGTTGAACAGGCTGAGGAACATCATCAGGAAGCTGGGCGGGCGCGGCTCGACGATCTCCGGGTCGCGGCCCACCACGATGGTGTCGGTGTGGTGCCGCGCATGGCTCCAGCGCCACACATGGGGTTCGAAGATGCACATGAAGCTGGCGACCTGATACAGCCCGTCGTTCATCCAGCGGGTCTTGAACGCGGTGCCGTGGCCGGTTTCGTGCCAGCGCGGGTTGGAGGCGGTGCCGTACAGCACACCATAGGCGATGAAGAACGGCACGCAGGCCCAGGTGCCCCAGAACCAGTAGCCGCCAAAGCCGGTGGCAAACAGCGCGCACACCCAAATGGCGGTGTCGCGCAGTGCCGGGCCGTCGCGGCGCTGCATCAGTTCCTTCATGCGTTTGCGGGCAATCGGCGATTGGTACCAGTTGGCTGATACCAGGCCCTTTTCGGCCGCGCGGGCCGCTTCGGGGCCTGTGAGGCTGTAGTCGCGTCGGGTGGGTTGAGGCATTGTTATTGTTCTCCGCAAGCGTGGGTTTCAGGGGCTTTGCGAAACCCACGATAGAGAACGGGTGATTCACCCTCAAGGCCTTGAATCCATTCCCTATCAAGCTATCATCCAGGTCCAGCGGGGCTTGATAGTTTTCTATCAAGACGCAGACAGGGCCAGCCATGAACAACAACAAACGCCCAACCATCGCCACCGTTGCCGCCCATGCAGGGCTGAGCGTGGCCACCGTCGACCGGGTGTTGAACGCCCGCGCGCCGGTCAACCCACAGACCGCCGAGCAGGTGTTCCAGGCCGCCGAAGCCGTGGGTTATTTTGCCGCGCGGCTGATCGGCCAGCGCATTCGCGAACGTAGGCCAACCTACCGTTTCGGCATCCTGCTGCTGGCCACCGCTCAAGCGTTCTACGCCAGCCTGGCGCAGGCGATTGGCGAAGCGGCGCAGCGTCACGCCGGTGCCAACCTGACCTGCCAGTTCGAGTACATCGTGGACCGCACGCCAAGCGTGATCGCCGCCCAAATCGAACAACTGGCCGTGCAATGCGACGCCCTCGCCGTGGTCAGCTTTGCCCACCCGCTGATCAACGCCACATTGGCGCAAATCCGCGAAGCCGGCGTGCCGGTGGTGGCGCTGCTCTCGGATATCCACGAACACGCCGCCGAACCCTATGTGGGCCAGGACAATCATGTGGTCGGGCGCACCATGGGCTGGTTGCTGGCCCGCACCTGTGGGGCGCGCAAAGGCAGTGTGGGGATTCTATTGGGCGGCCATCGCTTCCTCGGCCACCAGGCGCGGGTCGAAGGTTTGCACAGCTACCTGGCCGAACACGCACCGGGGCTCAAGCCACTTGAGCCGCTGATCAACCTGGATAACAGCGACATCACCGAAGAGGCCACCCTCGACCTGATCACCCGCCACACAGACCTGCGCGGCCTGTGCGTAGTGGGTGGCGGCGGAGACGGCATCATCAGCGCCCTGGCGCAGTTGCCCAAACGACCGGCGTTGTGCTGCATCCTGCAGGAGTCCACCGAACTGTCGCGCCAGGCGTTGCGCCAAGGCCTGATCGATGTGGTGATGGATTCACAACCGCGCCAGACGGCCACGGCGCTGATCGAATTGCTGGTGGATTTGCAGACCGCCGAGACCTTCGACCCGGTGCGGCACCGGATGTACATTGCGCCGCAGATCGTGACCTCGGAGAACCTTTAAAGCGCGCGGCACTCGATTTTAAGCCCACCCTCTTCCAGCACATGACTGTCAATCGCCACCGGCAGGAAGCGCTGGATCACGTGCATATTGCTGTGCAAATGGTCGCTCATGTGCGGCGTGGTAAAACTGCCGCCACCGGCCATTGCCATCGGCAGCAGCAATTGATCGGCTAAATGCTCACCCACTGCCGTCTGCGTGCAACGCCATTCCTGCGCCTGCTCGATGGCCTGGTCGGCCACCTTTTCGGCACGCAGCCTGTGCATGCCGAAGGCGCTGAACACCTCGGTGACGTGTTCGTGCACATACTCCAGCATCAGCAGATTACCGGGGCCTTGTTCCGGGTCGATGGCTACCGAAAGCAGTTGCGTGTCGTCGAACCCCAGGCGCTGGCCCACGCGCTTGAGCTCACGCTCGCTGACCTCGGCGGGCAACCCCGCGTTCAGGGCAATCGCGCGTGATTCGAGCAACTTGCCGCGCTGCATCAGGTGCAGCGGTGCAAGTTCGGACGGCTGGATAAAAGCCTCCAGTTCGCCACCGCCTGCCGGGGCAAACCCATACCGATTCAGGCTCAGTTCAATGCGCGCACCCATGCGGCGCAACAACGGCAGCCAGGCGCGTTGCAGGAAGTCCACCGGCGGCGCCAGCGGGTTGTGAGTGCCGCCGCAGATCGTCACGCGGCTGGCGGTCGGTGCGCGCAGCAGCGCCGGCAGCAACGTTTGCAGCACCAGGGTGCAACTGCCGGCAGTGCCGATACTGAAGCGGTATTCACCGCCCTGAATCGCGCCCGGTTCAAAGCGCAGCGTCTGGGAGCCCAACTCGGCCCCTTCCACCTTGGCCCCGCACACCTGGGCCGCCGCCAGCACAGCCGTCAGGTGTTGACGCATCAACCCTGGCCGGCTGCGCTTGGCGCGGATGTTGCGGATGTGCAGGTTTTGCCCTGTGACCATCGCCAGGCTCAAGCCGCTGCGCAGTACCTGGCCACCGCCCATGGCGCCGTCAAGTTCAATCATTTCGTATTTCCTTATGCAAAGTGTTTGACGGTGCTGCGCAGGTAGTCATCCAGTTGTTGTGAGTCTGCGTGGGTGCGTGGCAATGACGGCACTTGGCGCTCCAGTTCACGCTGGATATAGGCATGCAATGCAGGGCGCCGTGGCCCGTAGGCCGCCTCGTCGGCATTGCGCTTCAATACCAGCAGGGCCGCTACTTCATCCAACAGTTGCGCGTCATCCACCGTCCCCAGGAGGTCGGCAAAGGTCATCGGCGGGCGGCCCAGGCCCAGGTCAATCCAACGCACCGCGAGTAACGGTCGCAGCACGTAGAAGTACTTCTTGAAACGCACCGAATCGCCTTGCAGGTAACCGCGAAAATTCTTCTTGGCCATCGACAAGTAATGACTGCGCGCAGCCGGCGGGCTGTAGAACGCCTCGGCTAACCCACGCAATTGCGCAGTGGCGGTAGCGTCCTGGCGATACACCAGCGGCGAATCCAGCCACTCCAGCAACGTGGGATTGGATTTGCGCAGCAGCCCCAGGGTTTTGCGCAGTTCCCAACCGCTGATGTCCAGCTCGTCATCCAGCGGGCGCTCGATCACGTCCCGTGGCGTGTCCACCTGCATGAACCAATCGGGCTTCTCCACGTAGACGAAGCGCACATCGTAGTCACTGTCGGTGGAGGCAAAGCCCCAGGCCCGGCTGCCGGACTCACAGGCGTACAACACCGTGACATTGCGCTCGCGCTCGATCCTTTCCAGCTCTTGCAACACCCGCGCACGCATGGCGTCGCAGAGTGGGTGACGCTCTTCCCTTTCCATCCTGATTCCCCTCCTCCTATCCTTTGACACACACCACTTGGCGTAAGGTGTGCAGCACTTCCACCAGCTCGCGCTGGGCGTGCATGACCTGGTCGATGTCCTTGTAGGCCATCGGTATTTCATCGATCACATCGGCGTCCTTGCGGCATTCCACGTGGGCCGTCGCACGCACCTGGTCGGCCACGGTGAAGGTGTTCTTCGCCTTGGTGCGGCTCATGGTGCGGCCGGCACCGTGGCTGCAGGAGCAGAACGACTCTTCGTTACCCAGGCCGCGCACGATGAAGCTCTTGGCGCCCATGGAGCCCGGGATAATCCCCAGCTCGCCCTTCTTCGCCGACACCGCGCCTTTGCGCGTGACCAGCACCTCTTCGCCAAAATGCCGCTCTTTCTGCACATAGTTGTGATGACAGTTCACGGCTTCCAACGCCACTTCAAACGGTTTCTTGATCACCTGGCGCGTGGCCTGCACCACGGCGCGCATCATCAACTCGCGGTTCTGCCGGGCAAAATCCTGGGCCCAGCCCACCGCTTCTACGTAGTCATCGAAGTGCTGGCTGCCCTCTTCGAAATACGCCAGGTCACGGTCCGGCAAGTTGGCGATGTGCTGGCGCATATCGGCCTGGGCCAGCTGGATAAACAGGTTGCCGATCGCGTTACCGACGCCCCGGGAGCCGCTGTGCAACATGAACCAGACACGGTTGGCTTCATCCAGGCACACCTCGACAAAGTGGTTGCCGGTGCCCAACGTACCCAGGTGCTGGCGGTGGTTGGCGCGTTCCAGTTGCGGGTACTTGTCGGTGATCGCCTTGAAGCGCGGGTGCAACGCCGCCCACACCTGATCCGCCTCGGCCGGTACATCTTCCCAGGCGCCTTTGTCACGGCCTTTTCGGCTGCGGGTGCGGCCATGGGGCACGGCGGCCTCGATGGCGCAGCGCAAGCCAAACAGGTTGTCGGGCAAGTCACCGGCCATCAACGTGGTGCGGGCGGCGATCATGCCGCAACCGATGTCCACCCCCACCGCTGCCGGGATGATTGCGCCCACGGTGGGGATCACACTGCCAATGGTCGACCCCTTGCCCAGGTGCACATCCGGCATTACTGCCAGGTGTTTGAAGATGAACGGCATCTGGGCGGTGTTCATCAATTGCTGGCGGGCTTCGGGTTCAACAGGCACGCCCTGGGTCCAGAGTTTGATCGGCTTGCCGTTGGCCACTTCCAGCAGTTGGTAGGTCTTCTCTTGCATGATCTCGATTCTTTTCTTGAAAGCCGTCACTGCGGCGTTGGCTGGGATATAGCAGCGGTCATGCCAGATATTCAGAAAGCTCACATAAAATTTTTAACCAATTGTTTTTAATAGGTATTTTTTATAATCAAGAAATCTCTACGAAAAAACCATGACAGCCCTTTCATCACACCCATATCCTTACCTATCGTCATTTATATTTTGGTCTATCCATGAAACACAAGCGCACGGTCGCCATCGGGTTTATCGGCTCCAAACTGGATCGCATCGGCAAGGGCGCCAATCGCTGGAACCATTGGCGCCCCAGCGTCGGCTTGTGCCAGCAGGACAACCTGCAAATTGATCGCCTGGAGCTGATCCACGACATCGACGCCCGCGACGTCAGCATTGCCGAGCGGATACGCGCCGACATCGGACAAGTCTCGCCGCACACCGACGTGCGCCTGCACCCGATGCCGCTGAACAACCCCTGGGATTTCGAAGAAGTGTACGGCGCGCTGCACGACTTCACCGCCAACTACCGCTTCGACACCGAGCACGAGGACTACCTGGTCCACATCACCACCGGCACCCACGTGGCGCAGATCTGCTGGTTCCTGCTGACCGAGGCGCGCAACCTGCCAGCGCGACTGGTCCAGACCTCCCCCACGCGCCGCCTGGACGAAACGGCGCCCGCCACCGGCACCCATACCCTGATCGACCTCGACCTGTCGCGCTACGACCGCATCGCCTCGCGTTTTGCCCATCAGCGCCTGGAGGGCCTGGCCTTCCTGAAATCCGGGATCGCCACGCGCAACAGCGCGTTCAATGCGTCCATCGAACAAATCGAACGGGTGGCCGTGCGCTCCACCGCGCCCATGCTGTTGATCGGCCCCACGGGCGCCGGCAAATCCTTCCTGGCCCGGCGCATCTTTGAACTCAAGCGCAGCCGCCATCAAGTACAGGGGCGTTTCGTCGAAGTGAACTGCGCCACCCTACGCGGCGACGGCGCGATGTCGGCATTGTTCGGGCATATCAAAGGCGCCTTCACTGGCGCGCAAAACGCCCGCGACGGCCTACTGCGCGCGGCGGACGGCGGCATGCTGTTCCTTGATGAAATCGGCGAGCTGGGCCTGGACGAACAGGCGATGCTGCTCAAGGCCATCGAAGAAAAACGCTTCTATCCCATGGGTGCCGACCGCGAAGTGGCCAGCGACTTCCTGATCATCGCCGGCACCCACCGCGACCTGCGCGGGCGCGTGGCCGAGGGGTTGTTTCGTGAAGACCTGTACGCGCGGATCAACCTGTGGACATTCGACCTGCCCGGCCTGGCGGGCCGACGGGAAGACATCGAGCCCAACATCGACTTCGAACTGGAACGCCATGCCCGCGAACAAGGTCGCCGCGTGCGCTTCAACCTGGAAGCGCGCCGCCGCTACCTGGCGTTCGCCAGCTCCAGCGAAGCGGCGTGGCTGGGTAACTTTCGCGAACTGTCCGCGTCGATCACCCGCATGGCCACGCTGGCCGACAGCGGGCGCATTGATGAAACCCAAGTCGAAGAAGAGATCCGACGCCTGCGCTACGCCTGGGGACTGTCCGAACCGCAGGCCTTTCTGCCCGACGACCTGGACCTGTTCGACCAGCTGCAACTCAAGGCGGTGATCGATGTGTGCCTGCAGGCCGACAGCCTCTCCGACGCCGGCCGCCGCCTGTTCGGCGTCTCGCGCCAAGCCAAGGCCCAGCCGAACGACGCAGACCGCCTGCGCAAATACCTGGCGCGCTTCGGCATCGACTGGAAGCAACTCAAACCCTTGTAGGAGCCGGCTTGCCGGCGATGGCGGCCTCAAGGTATGTGCTGAAAACAATGGCCTCATCGCCGGCAAGCCGGCTCCTACGGGGCTGGGGTGCTTGTTCGGAAATCGGCGGCATTCAGGCCCAAGCGGCTCATCTTGTTGTACAGCCCGCCCCGCGACACGTTGAGCTGCCGCGCAGCCAGGCGGATATTGCCTCCGGTGTTCTGCAAAGCCGCCGCAATCGCCTGCATTTCATGACTGCTCAGGTCTTGGGCAGGCTGCGGCTCATAAGCGCGTGCCGGCGCTCGGTGGCGGGTCTCCAGCGGCAGGTCGCTCGCCTGGATCAACTCACCCGTGGCCAGGTTGGTTGCCCGTTCGATGCTGTTTTCCAACTCGCGCACATTGCCCGGCCAACCGTAGGCCGACAGCAATGCCAGCGCCTCCGGCGCAAAACCCTGTACCGATTTGCGCAGTGAGCGGGCAAAGCGCGCAAGAAAATGCCGCGCCAGCAACGGGATGTCTTCGCGGCGCATACGCAGCGGCGGCACCGTCAAGTTCAGCACATTGAGACGGTAATAAAGGTCTTCGCGAAAGGCGCCCTCCGCCACCGCCTGGCTCAGGTTGCGATGGGTGGCCGCAATGATGCGCACATCCACCCGCCGCGAGTTTTTCGCACCCACGCGGGTGACTTCACCCTCCTGCAACACCCGCAGCAAGCTCACTTGGGCATCGAAGGACATGTCACCAATCTCATCCAGGAAGATCGTGCCGCCATCCGCCAATTCAAACTTGCCCGCCGAACCGCCACGGGTGGCACCGGTGAACGCGCCCTCCACATGCCCGAACAGCTCGCTTTGCACCAGGTCCCGCGGGATCGCGCCGCAGTTGACCGCCACGAATGGGCCTTTATGACGGTCGCTGCCGTTGTGGATCGCCTGGGCGAACAGCTCCTTGCCGGTGCCGCTTTCGCCGAGGATCAAGGTGGTGGAATCGCTGCGACTGGCGATGCGCCCCAGGTGCAACGCGTCGTGAATGGCCCGCGAACCGCCCTGGATCGTCTCAAAGGTGTAGCGGGCCTGGGTGCCGATGATGCGCCGGGTAATCTCGCGGATACGCCGGTTCTCGCGCAGCGAGACGATCACCCCACCCTGCTCCAGCGGGCACACCGAGACCAGGCAGGCGAGCTGGCTGCGGTCCTGCAGGTGAAAGGTGCAATCGAGGTCGCGTACCGGCTCGCCCAGCACGCCGCTCAACTCGCTGCGGCCCAAACGCTGGAACGGGCTGCCGACCAGCTCCAGGCCCACGCCGAACAATTGCCGCGCATAACGGTTGAGCGCCTTGATGCAACCGCGCTCATCCAGCACCACCAGGCCTTCGTTGAGCACTTCGAGCACGGCTTGCTGCTCTTCCAGCAAACCGTGCAGCGCCATCTGCCGCGACACCGCTTCGGCTGCGGCCTGCACGGTGCCCAGGGTATGGAAATGAAACCAGCCAGGCTCGGCCGTGAGGGTCAGCATCGCCAGGGTCTGGCCCTGGGTGTTTTTGATCGGCGCGGCGGCGCAGTGCATGCGGCGTTGGCGCAAGCCCGTGGCGAAGTTTTCTTCGGCCAGCACATACACCAGGCGGTCTTCGGCCAGGGCCAGGCCGGTGCAATTGGTGCCCTGCACCGACTCCAGCAGGCGGCTGCCGACCGGCGTGATATCCAGCCCGCAGAAGTACAAGGTGGTGCCGTGAGCATCGGTGAGGTTGATATGCCCGCGCGGGTTATAGGCCAGCAGGCCGTGCATGACGTGCGCGGCGGCGGCGATCAGGACGCGGTGAGCGGCCAGGGTGGCGGCCAGTGCTTCGTCGGCGACAAAGCGATACGCGCTGTCAGCCGGGTCGAGCCCCGCCTCTACGCTGCGCCGCCACGAATCCCAGATGACCTGCCGCACCCCGGCCGGGCGCTCGATCTCACCCGACAGGCATGCTCGCCAGGCCTGCTCCAGGGCTGGAACGGGGCCGTCATTCAGCGCCGCAGGCCCCAGGGCCGTGAGGTAATCGAGGTCTTGTACGCTGAACGCCATGCTCATCAGGGGTGCCCATGTTCATATTTTCGACATGTCAGTATAGACATGTCATTTAAATGAACACTTTTTGTTTATAAAGATTAATTAATCGATAAATATCAGCAGCTTATGAATTGGCACAGCCCTTGCTCCTATCTCATTGCCCATCAGGACCGTCCTGAGGCCAACAATAAGAAGGGGTCAATTCATGAATACACAGAACATCCGCCTGGGTCTGATCGGTGCCGGTCGCATGGGCAGCTTCCACGGTCTGACCGCTGCGCGGCACATCCCCGGCGCCAGCCTGATGGCGATTGCCGACCCGACGCCAGGCCAGGCCGCGCGCCTCGCCGCTGAATTGGGGGTAGCCAAGGTCTACACCGACCCGCAACAGCTGCTCGACGACCCGGACATCGACGGCGTGATCATCGCCGCCCCCGCCCGCAGCCACGCCGAACTGGTGATTAGCGCCGCCCGCGCCGGCAAGGGCATCTTCTGCGAAAAACCCATGGCCATCACCCTCGACGAAGCCGACCGTGCCATAGCGGCTGCGGCCGATGCGCGGGTGCCGTTGCAGGTGGGCTTCAACCGGCGCTTCGCCAAGAGCTTTCGCACCGCTCACCTGGATGTCGCTGCCGGCCGTATCGGCACCCCGCAGTTGCTGCGTTCGCTGACCCGCGACCCGGCGCTGAACAACCCGGCCGCTTCGCCGCAGTGGGTGATCTTCCTGGAAACCCTGATCCACGACTTCGACACCCTGCGCTACCTCAACCCCGGGGCCGAGGCGGTGCAGGTCTATGTGATGGCCGACGCCTTGATCGCCCCGGCCTTCAAAAGCAAAGGCTTCCTCGACACTGCCGTGGTCGCGATCCGCTTCGACAACGGCGCCATCGCCACCGCCGAAGCCAACTTCCAGGCGGTGTACGGCTACGACGTGCGCGGCGAAGTGTTCGGCAGCGAGGGCATGTTGAGCATGGGCAGCCTCAACGATTCCGACCTGGTGCGCTACCTGGCCCAGGGCATCCAGGCCGACACCCAACGCATGGACACCGACCTGCTGCGCGACGCCTACATCGCCGAACTCAACCATTTCGCCGACTGCCTGCGCACGGGCGCCAAGCCGATGGCCAGCGGCGAAGACGCCCGCGCCGCCCTGGCAATTGCTCGCGCCTGTATCGAGTCGTTCGAAACCGGCAAGGCCGTGGCTGTACAGGGAACCCGCCCATGATCCCTTTCAAGCTGGCGGTCAGCGCCGAAATGGTCTTTCTCGACCTGCCCTTCATCGAGCGCGTGAAGCGCATTCATCAATTGGGGTTCAGTGCGGAAATCTGGAACTGGACCGACAAGGACATCAGCGCCCTCGCCGCCACCGGTGCTGACTTCACCTCCATGACCGGCTACATCAGCGGCACCCTCACCGACCCCGACGGCGTCCGCCAATTGCTCGACAGCGCCCGCGAATCCATCGGCATCGCCGAGCAACTCGACTGCCCCAGCCTCAACCTGCACGGCACCGGCCTGGGTGAAGGCGGCCTGCCCGTGCAACCGGTCAGCCAGACCACCGGACGCATGTGGCTGAGCGCCTGCAAGACCCTGGAAAAAATCGCCCGCCTGGGAGAGGACGCCGGTCGCGTGTTCCTGCTGGAAAACCTCAACACCGAGGTCGACCACCCCGGCACGCCCTTCGCCCGCGCCGACGACACCCTGGCGCTCATCGAAGCCGTGGGCAGCCCGCACCTGAAGATGAACCTGGACCTGTACCACGCGCAGATTGGCGAAGGAAACCTGATCGAACTGATCCAGCGCGCCGGCGGTTCCATCGGTGAAATCCAGGTGGCCGATGTGCCGGGCCGCAAGGAGCCCGGCACCGGAGAAATCCACTACCCGGCCATTGCCAGGGCCCTGCACGCCATGGGCTATACCGGCGTGGTCGGGCTGGAAGGCTGGGCCAGTGGCGACAGCGAGTTGGCCCTGGAGCGATTCCGCCAGGCCTTCACCCTATAACAATAAAAGGACCATCCTCATGCATCGCTATTCATTGCTCGTTGCCACGCTGTTGCTGCTGTTCAGCCAATGGACCTTCGCCGCCTACCGCATTGGCGTGAGCATCGCCCGAGTCGACGATAACTTCATGACCTATGTGCGCACCGGCCTCGAAGCCGCCGCCAAACAGCAAGATGTGCAGATCCAGTTCGAAGACGCCCAGGGCGACATGGTGCGCCAACTCAATCAGGTCGAAGGCTTTCTCAACCAGAAGGTCGACGCCGTGATCGTGTTGCCGGTGGACACCGCCGCCACCGCCAACATGACCCGCGCCGCCGTCGCCGCGAAGACGCCGCTGGTGTACGTCAACCGTCACCCGGATGAACGCACCCTGCCCAAGGGCGTGGTCACCGTGGCCTCCAACGACATCGAGGCCGGGCAGTTACAAATGCGCTACCTCGCAGAAAAGCTCGGTGGCAAAGGCAACGTGGCGATCATCATGGGCGACCTCGCGCAAAACGCCACCCATGACCGCACCGAAGGCGCCAGGCAGGTGCTCAAGGAATTCCCCGGGATCAAGGTGGTGGAGCAGCAAAGCGCCGAATGGCAGCGCAGCAAGGGCATGGACCTGACCAGCAACTGGCTGCTGGCGGGTACGCAGTTCGATGCGATCGTCGCTAACAACGATGAAATGGCCATCGGCGCCGCCATGGCGCTGCAACAGTCCGGTAAGGCCAAGGGCGAGGTGGCGATTATCGGCATCGATGGCTTGCCGGATGGCCTCGCGGCCATCAAGCGTGGCCTGCTGACCGCCTCGGTGTTCCAGGACCCCAAGGCTCAGGCGACCCAGGCCGTGCAGGCGGCCATCCGGATGATCAAGGGTGAGCCCATCGAGCCAGAAGTCTGGGTGCCCTTCGAGCTGATCAAACCCGAGCAAGTGGCGGTGTTTGAGCAGCGCTACAAGCAGGCATTGTGAAGCACGGCTTCAAAGCCTGAGCAGCGTCTGCCCGATTGTGTGCCTGGCCTTAACGGAGAAAGATCCCAGGCACACTCACGGGAGATCACCATGCCTGCACAACCCCAGAAAACCTGGCTTATCACCGGTATCAGTTCCGGCTTCGGCAAAGCCCTGGCCGAGACCCTGTTGGCTGCCGGCGAGCGCGTCGTCGGCACCGTGCGCACGCCGGAGGCCATCGACGCGTTCGACCGCATCAAACCCGGCTACTCCTTTGCGCGCTTGCTGGATGTCACCGACAGCCTGTTTGTCCCGGCCGTGGTGGCGGAGATCGAAAAGAACGTTGGCGCGATTGATGTGCTGGTCAACAACGCCGGCTACGGTTTTGAGGGCGTGCTGGAAGAGTCGTCCCTGGACGATGTACGCCAGCAATTTGAAGTCAACGTGTTCGGCGCGGTGGCGATGATCCAGGCGGTGCTGCCGTTTATGCGCAAGCGCCGCCGTGGGCATATTCTCAACATCACCTCGATGGGCGGCCTGACCACCTTCCCCGGCCTGGGCGTGTACCACGGCAGCAAATTTGCGCTGGAAGGTATCTCCGAAGCGCTGGGCAAGGAGGTGAAACCGTTCGGCATTCACGTCACCGCGATTGAGCCGGGGGGCTTTCGCACCGATTGGGCGGGGCGCTCGATGGTCAGGGCCGAACGCAGCATCGCCGACTACGACGCCTCGTTTGATGCCGTGCGAGCAGCACGACACGCCCGCAGCGGACGGCAGGACGGCGACCCGGCAAAAGCCGCCCTGGCGATGATGCAGGTAGTGGCAAGCGCCGAGCCACCGGCGCATTTGCTGCTGGGCAATGACGCGGTGGAGCATGTGACGGCCAAGCTCACGGCGTTGCAAGCCGAGATCAGCGCCTGGGAAAGCGTTTCCCGCGCAACCGATTTTGCCTGATACACCGAGCCGCCTGCATCGCCGGCAAGCCGGGCTCCTACAAAAAGGCGGCCGAGCGCAGTCACCTGTAGGAGCCGGCTTGCCGGCGATGGCCTCTACCCGGTGTACCTGATGCACCGAGGCGCCTGCAGGCAGATATTCAATCCAGGTCGCTGGCGTCGTGGCGCTCGCGCAGTTGCTCGTGCGGCTCGCCGGACACGCGGTTCACCCGGCGTCCACGCTGTACCGCAGGCCGGGCCTCGATGGCGTCCGCCCAGCGCAGCACATGCTTGTATTCATGCACCGACAGGAACTCCGCCGCGCCGTACAACCGGCCCTTCACCAGGCCGCCGTACCAAGGCCAGATCGCGATGTCGGCAATGGTGTATTCATCCCCGGCAATGTATTCGCTCACGGCCAAACGCTGGTCGAGCACATCGAGTTGGCGCTTGGTCTCCATGGCAAAGCGGTTGATCGCGTATTCCATCTTGCTCGGCGCATACGCATAGAAATGCCCGAAACCACCGCCCAGGTACGGCGCGCTGCCCATTTGCCAGAACAGCCACGACAGGCATTCAGCACGTGCCGCCGGCTCGGTGGGGAAGAACGCACCGAACTTCTCCGCGAGGTATTGCAGGATCGCTCCCGACTCGAACACCCGGATCGGCGTGGCGCCGCTGCGGTCCAGCAATGCGGGAATCTTGGAGTTCGGGTTGACACCCACAAAGCCGCTGCCGAACTGGTCGCCATCGCCGATCTTGATCAGCCAGGCGTCGTATTCCGCGCCGCTGTGCCCCAGGGCCAACAGTTCTTCAAGCAGGATGGTGACCTTTTGCCCGTTGGGCGTGGCCAGTGAATACAGTTGCAGCGGGTGCTTGCCCACCGGCAATTCCTGCTCGTGGGTCGCTCCGGCGATGGGCCGGTTGATGCTGGCGAAAGTGCCGCCGCTTTCGGTGTCCCAGGTCCAGACTTTCGGGGGTACGTAGTCAGTCATCGTTACTGCTCCTTGGGTTGAATAGGGTTCGACGCCGCCAGTTGCGCCACGTTCCAGCCGCCACCCAGTGCCTTGATCAGGCCCACATTAGCGCTCAATTGCTGGGTTTGCAGTTGCAATACCGTGCGCTTGGCTTCCAGCGCAGCCACTTGGGCGGTCACCACATCGAGGTAGGCCACGGCGCCCTGGCGATAACGCGCGGTGGAAAGGTCCTCGGCGTACTGCGCAGCGGCCGCTGCATCACGCTGGTCGTCCAGGGCGCTGCCCAGCCCGGCGATCTGCGAGAGGTTGTCTTCCACCTGTTCGAACGCCCCCAACACCACGCCCCGGTATTTGGCGGCGGCTTCATCGGTGGCGGCCTTGGCAATGTCGACCTGCGCCTGGCGCGCACCGCCGTCGAACAGCGTGCCCACCAATGACGGGCCGATGGCCCAGAACAGGTTGGGCGCGCTGAGCAGCCGCGCAAACTCATCGCTCTGATAGCCGCCCTGGGCGCTCAAGGTGATCTGCGGAAACCACGCGGCCCTGGCCACGCCGATACGTGCGTTGGCTGCGGCGATGCGGCGCTCGGCGGCGGCGATGTCCGGCCGGCGTTGCAGCAGGTTCGACGGCACACCGGTGGGCACGTTCGGCAAGGCAATCGGCGCAACGTTGACCGCCACCGAGTAGGTCGACGCCGACTCCCCCAGCATCGCCGCAATCGAATGCTCCAGCACTGCGCGCTGTACCAGGCTTTGGCTCAACTGCGACTTGACCGTGGACAGCTGCGTGCGCGCCCGTGCCACGTCGAGGCCGGAGACAATCCCGCCGCCGTGCAGGCCTTCGGTCAGGCCCAACGCTTTGGCGTAGGCGTCGCGGGTCTGTTCCAGCAGTTGGTTCTGCCAGTCGATGCCGCGCAGTCGAATGTAGCTGTCGGCCAATTGCGCCTGCAGGCTCAGGCGCACCGACGCGAGGTCGGCCTTGGCCGCTTCGGAGTCGCTGGTGCCGGCCGCGACGGTGTCGCGCACGCGGCCCCACAAGTCCACTTCATAGTCGACTTCCAGGCCCAGGGTGGCCGAGTTGTAGACATTTGGCGAGGTGGCCGAACGCAGCGGCTTGGTGTCGGACTGGCGAATACGCTGGCCGTTGCCGATGGCCGACACCGTCGGGAACAGCCCCGAACGCGCCTGGGCCACATAGCCCTGGGACTGCTCGTAGTGGGCCAATGCCGCACTCAGGTCGGGGTTGTTTTTCAGCAACTGCTGTTGCATCGCGTCCAGCTGCGGGTCGTTGTAGATGTGCCACCAGCCGTCGCGGCTGGCTTGGTCGTTCGGTGTGCCGACGGTCCACGGGCCCTGGGTGTGAAACTGTGCCGCGACCGGGGTTTCGGGCACCTTGAGCGGCGGCGCCAACGAGCACGCCCCCAGGCTCAAGGTGGCGACCAGGCCGAAGAAAGTGCGCTTAGCCATGGGGTTTGACCTCGGCGGGAGCGGCCGCCAATTGCACCGCGTCGTTGTCGGCCAGGCCATCGGGCGGTGTGTCGATCACACGTTCGTCGGCCTGCAGGCCGCTGGCAATTTCCACACTGTCGCCAAAGTCGCGGGCAATGCTGACGGTCTTGAAGCGCACGTGATCCGTGCTGTCGAGGGTGGCGACGCGCATGCCGTGGTCATCGAACACCAGGGCGCTGGAAGGCACCCGCAGCACATCGGCCTGCACCGGCAAGTCGAATTGCACGCTGGTGTAGCCGCCCGGCAGCAGGCGCCCGCCCGGGTTGTCCACCAGCAGTTGCACCAGGGTGCTGCCGGAGGCGGCATTGACCGCGTCGGCAGTGGCGATCACCTTGCCGGTGAAGGTTTCGCCGCGGTATTCCGGCACGCTCAGGCGCGCCGTGGTGCCTTCGCGGATCTGCGGCGAAAAGGTCTGCGGCACCTGCACGTACACGCGCAGGCGGCTGACGTCGGCTACTGCGAACAGCTCTTTGCCGGCAGCGCCACCGGCACTGATCAGCGCACCCACGTCGGTGCTGCGCGCGGTGACCACGCCGGCAAACGGCGCCACCAGGCGCTGGAAGCCCTTGGTCGCTACCAACTGGTCGACATTGGCCTTGGCCGCCGCCACCTTGGCTTGCTTGGCGGTCAGGTCGCCGGTGCGCTCGTCCACGTCCTGGCGCGACACCGAGTCGGTCGCCAGCATCGCCTGCCAACGCTTGGCGGTGGTTTCGGCAAGGTGCGCATCGGCCTGGGCCGAGGCCAGCGTGGCGCGGGCCTGCAGCAATTGCTGGTCGAGTTCCGGGGTGTCGATTTCAGCCAGCACCTGGCCAGCTTTCACCCGGGTGCCGATGTCGACGTTCCAGGATTTGAGGTAGCCGTTGACCCGCGCAAAGATCGACGCACGGGAATAAGCTTCCATGCGTCCCGGCAGGTTGAGCACAGGGCCCTGAGCCTGCACCAACGGCTTGATCAGCTTGACGCTCGGCAGCGCCTGGGCGTCGGTCCAGGTCTTGAGGTCACGGGACTCATTGGCGCGCACGCCGATGCCCACGCCCACGATGGCAACCACCACCACCCCGCCAACGACCAGCCAGAGCAGCCCACGGGAAGACTTCGGTTTAGAAAGAGAAACGGACATGTCAAACCCCTTGGGTAACGGTGGTCGCCAGCGTGGCGTGCTGGCGACGCCCGTGGACAAGACTGAAAATCAGCGGAACCAGAATCAGCGTGGCGATGGTGGCAAACGCCAGGCCGCCAATCACCGCACGGCCGAGCGGCGCGTTCTGCTCGCCGCCCTCCCCCAGGCCCAGGGCCATGGGCGCCATGCCGATAATCATCGAAATGGCGGTCATCAACACCGGCCGCAGCCGGGTAAAGCCGGCTTCCAATGCGGCCTGCACGGCATCGCCATGCACCGCCAGGCGCTCGCGACAGAAGCTCACCACCAGGATGGCGTTGGCAGTGGCCACGCCCATGCACATGATCGCCCCTGTCAGCGCCGGCACCGACAGCGGTGTATGGGTGACGAACAGCATCCACACGATCCCCGCCAATGCGGCCGGCAAGGCGGTGATGATCACGAACGGGTCGCTCCACGACTGGAAGTTGACCACGATCAACAGGTAGATCAGCACCACCGCCCCCAGCAGGCCGAACAACAAGCCGCTGAACGCGGCGTTCATGGTCTGCACCTGGCCCTGCAACAGCACCTTGGAGCCAGTGGGCACTTCACTGGCGTGGGCGGCGATGATCTTCTGGATATCGGCCGCCACGGCGCCGAGGTCACGACCCTGGATCGCAGTGAGCACTTCCACCACCGGCTGGATATCCGACTGGGTGATCACCGAGTTGCTGTGGCTGCGCTGGATAGTGGCCAGGCCGCCCAGGGTCTGATCGGTGGCCGCGCCGGCGCTGCCACTGAGTGGCAGGTTATGCAGGGCCGCCAGGCTTTCCAGGCTGTACTGCGGGGTTTGCATGACGATAGGGTAGGAAATGCCGTTGGCCGGGTTCAACCAGAACGTCGGCGCCACTTGGCTGGAACCAGCCAGGTTGACCACCAGGCTGTTGGTCACATCACGCTCGGTCAGGCCAACCAGTTGCGCACGGGTGCGGTCCACGTCGATGTTGAACGTGGGCAACTGCCGCGACTGCTGGATACGCGCGTCCACCACCCCGGGCACGCGGCGGATATCCCGTAGCAACGCGCTGGCATAAGTGAAGTTGGCCGCCAGGTTGTTCCCTGTGACTTGCACGTCCACCGGCGCCGATGAACCGAAGTTGAGGATCTGCCCGACGATGTCCGACGCCGGGAACGAGAACACCGCGCTCGGGAATTCCCGTGGCAGGCTTTCGCGCAGCTCACGCATGTATTCGGCGGTCGGACGATGGCCTTCGTTGAGGCTGATCTGGATGTCGCTGTCCTGGGAGCCCACGGTGCCGGTGTTGTTGTACACCACGTTGATACCGCTGATGGACAGGCCAATGTTGTCCACCAAGGCCTTGAGGTCTTCGCCCGGGATCTTGCGGCGGATCGAATTCTCGATGTCGGCGATCAGGTGCGCATTGCTTTCCACTCGTGTGCCCACCGGGGCACGCACGTGCAACAGGATCAGCCCGGAGTCGACCTCGGGGAAAAAGTTGCGGCCCAAAAACGGCACCAGCGCAAACGACACCGCGACAAACGCCAGCAAGCCCACCACCACTGCGCGGCGATGATGCAAGGCCGTGTCGAGCACGCCGTGGTAGCGCTCGCGGAACGCTTCAAAGTGCCGCTCGAACCCGCGCTGGAATTTCACCAGTGGATTGCGCGACGGTGCATGCCCGTCTTCGCCGTGCACATGGGGCTTGAGCAGGTAGTTGGCGAGGGTCGGCACCAGGGTCCGCGACAGGATGAACGAGGCGATCATCGCGAAGATCACCGCTTCGGCCATCGGCACGAACAGGAAGCGCGCCACGCCGTCGAGGAAGAACATCGGCACGAACACGATGCAGATGCACAGCAGCGAGACGAACGCCGGGGTCACGATCTGCGCCGCGCCGTCAAGAATCGCCGTCTCCACCGGCTTGCCCTGCTCCAGGTGCCAGTTGATGTTTTCGATGGTTACCGTGGCGTCGTCCACCAGGATCCCCACGGCCAGCGCCAGGCCGCCGAGGGTCATGATGTTGAGGGTTTCGCCCAGGGCCGAGAGCGTGGCAATCGAGGCCAGGATCGCCAGGGGAATCGAGGTGGCGATGATCACGGTGGAACGCCAACTGCCGAGGAACAACAGGATCATCAGACTGGTCAGCGCCGCTGCGATCAAGCCTTCACGGGCCACGCCGCCGATGGCCGAGCGCACGAACAGCGATTGGTCACCGATCAGGTCGATGTTCAGGTTGGGCGGCAAGGCGGCCTTGTTGTCGGCCAGCTTGTCCTTGACCCCGGCGATCACGCCCAGGGTGGAGGCCGAACCGGTCTTGAGCACGGTCAGCAGCACCGAGCGGTTACCGTTCACGTGCACGATGTTGGTTTGCGGCGGGTTGCCGTCGCGCACCGTGGCCACGTCGCGGATCAGCACGGTGGTGCCGTCGGCAGTCTTGATCGGCAGGTTTTCCAGGTCATGGAAGTCCGACGGCGAGTTGTTCAACTGCAGGTTGAATTCGTAGCTGCCGATCTTTTGCGTGCCCACCGGGGTGATCAGGTTCTGCGTGGCCAGGGCGGTGGCGACGTCCTGCGCCGACAGGCCACGGGCTTGCATGCGCGCCGAGTCGAGATCGATCTGCACCTGCCGGCTTTTGCCGCCGAACGGGTACGGCAGCGCCGCGCCCGGCACGGTGGTGAGCATCAAGCGCACGGAGTTGATGCCGATATCGCCCAGCTGCTGCTCGCTCAGGCCTGAGCCCGACAAGGCCAGCTGCACGATAGGCACGGTGGACGCGCTGTAATTGAGCACCAGCGGCGGCACCGTACCCGGCGGCAGTTGGCGCAGGATCGCCTGGGACACCGAGGTCACCTGGGCGTTGGCGGTACTGATGTTGACCCCGGGCTGGAAGAAGATCTTCACGATGCCGTAGCCGTTCATCGACTGCGCTTCGATGTGCCGGATGTCGTTGACGGTGGTGGTCAGCACCCGCTCGAACGGTGAGGTGATGCGCCCCGCCATCTGGTCTGGCGGCAAACCGGTGTACTGCCAGATCACGGCAATCACCGGGATGCGGATTTCAGGGAAGATGTCGGTGGGTGTTCGCCAGGCCGCCAGCGGGCCGATGATCAGAATGAAAATGGCCAATACCAGAAAGGTATAGGGGCGCCGCAACGCGATGCGCACGAGGCTCAGCATAGGAGGTGATCCAGACAGGGGGTTGGATGTTCAAGCCGGCAGGGCCGCGCCTTTTTTCCGCCTCACCCCATGCGCTTCCTGGGGAATTTGCAACGACATCCGAGTCACAAAGAGGCATACGCCACGATATCGAATTTAGTGGCGTACGCAACTAATTTGTTTCAAGCTGTCTCAGTCTTCATCTGGAAGGGTATTTCCGGCCGAAAAGCCTTGTCCTGAAGGGTTCGAACGGCATAATTGCCACGTCGTTTTTTGTATCAGAGAGTATCCGCCCTTGAAAGCTGCAAAGCCTTGCTCCGAGAGCCCCAGCGCCTGCGTGAACGGTGCCGTGCGTCGCACGTCCCGCCGCCTGGGCCAGATCTATGACGAGGCGTATGCCCCCTGCGGTTTGAAAGCCACCCAGTACGCAGTGCTCAATCAGATTGCCAAGGCCAGCACGCCGAAGATGGGTGAGTTGGCGCAAAACCTGGTGATGGACCTGTCGGCCCTGGGCCACACGCTCAAGCCGCTGGTGCGTGACGGGCTGGTGGAGTTGCGCGTGGACGAACTGGACCGCCGCACCCGCCGCGTGCTGCTGACCGAAGCCGGTGTGCAGACCCACGCGGTGGCCCGGCAGGTGTCGCTGAAAATGGCCGAACGCTTCGATCAGGCGTTCGGCCGCGAAGCCGCGGCGCAGTTACGCCAGACCCTGGACTTCATCGCCTCCGACGAATTTGCCAAGGTACTGCTGGCCAAGGACGACTAAGCCATCGGCTGGTGGTTGGTCACGCAGTGAATGCCACCGCCACCCGCCGCGATCGCGTCGATATTGAGCTGTACCACCCTGCGGTTCGGGTAGAGCTGTGAGAGCAGGTCCAGCGCCTTGCGGTCAGCCACTGCATCACCAAACTCAGGCGCAATCACCGCGCCGTTGA
Organism: Pseudomonas sp. GW821-FHT09A09; assembly: GCF_059418405.1. Classification (NCBI taxonomy): domain Bacteria; kingdom Pseudomonadati; phylum Pseudomonadota; class Gammaproteobacteria; order Pseudomonadales; family Pseudomonadaceae; genus Pseudomonas; species Pseudomonas sp. GW821-FHT09A09. The sequence goes on along the minus strand of NZ_JBWKPU010000007.1, from coordinate 167,463 downwards.
TCACGAAGTAGTTGATGTACCCCGCCGCGAAATCCTCATTGCCCCGGCTGAACTTGCTTTTGCGTGGGTTCAGCGGTGGCGACACGGTGTGCACGGTCAGCGGCCGGCCGTCGGCGTCGGTGGCGTTTTTGAGGATGTCCAGGTGTGCCAGGGTGACCTTGTGGTCGTAGGACTCAGGGTCGGTGTCGAGGTTGGCCAGCACTACGCCCGGGGCGACGAAGCGCGCGTAGAAATCCACGTGGGCGTCGGTGATGTCCTTGCCCTTGATGCCGGGCAGCCAGATGATCTTGCGCAAGCCCAGGCGCTCCTTGAGTTCGGCTTCGACGTCGGCCTTGCTCCAGTCGGGGTTGCGATTGCGGTTGATCCAGCTGCTTTCGGTCATGATGCCGGTGCCCAGGCCATCCACCTCGATGGCACCGCCCTCGCCCACCAGTTCGCTGCGAATGTGGCGCGCGCCGGTTTCTTCGGCGACCAGGGCCGCCACGTGCGCGTCGTCTGCGTGCTGCTGCTTGTTGCCCCAGCCGTTGAAATTGAAGTCCACCGCCGCCTGGCCGCCCGTGCCGTCGATGACAAAATTGGCGCCGGTGTCGCGCATCCAGATGTCGTCCAGCTCGGTTTCCACAAAGGTGATGTTGCGCGTGCCGCAGTGCTGCTCGGCGAGGGCGCGCTCGTCTTCGCGGCAGAATACGGTGACCGGTTCGTATTGGGCAATCGCCCGGGCGATACGGCCCAACGCGGCCTGCACGTCGGCGGTGAAGTCTTCCCAGATGGCATCCTGGGCGCCAAAGGCAATGAACGCCTGGCGGTGTTTTTCACCCTCGTCGGGCATGTAGAAGCGGCCTTTGACGGCAGCTCGCACGTGGGTAGTGAGCAATGTCATGGCGCAGACCACGCTGGCTTGTTTGATGAAGGTACGACGGGTTGGCATGGTGGTTCCTGCATACGGTATTGAATTGAAAAACGTTCATTGTTGGGTTTTGAATTTAGTCCACACGCGCATCCGTGCACGCATGTCCGCCTGGGGGATGTCCTTGCCGGCGATCAACCGTTCGAACGTGGCCGCGTCCGGGTAGATGTCGGGGTTGTCGCGCATGCTGGCCTCCACCTCCGGCCGGGCCTTGGCGTTGGCCGTGGGGTAACCGGTGAAGTTGGTGATGGCGGCCATGTTTTCCGGGCGCATCACGAAGTTGATAAACGCGTAGGCGTATTCCGGGTGCTTGGCGTCGACGGGAATGGCCATGGTGTCCATCCACACCGTCGTGCCCTCGCGGGGGATGTGATAACCAAAGATCACCGACTTGCCGGCGGCATCGGCGGCGCGCTGGGCCTGGGTCATGTCGCCACTGTAGCCCAGGGACAGGCAGAGGTTGCCGTTGACCAGATCGGTCACCGGTTGCGACTGGAACTTGCGGATGTACGGGCGCAGCTTGAGTAACACGTCGCTGGCAGCGGCCAGGTCTTCACGCTTGGCACTGCGCGGGTCGCGGCCCAGGTAGTTGAGCACCACGGCCAACACCTCGTCCGGCGAATCGATCAGCGAGATGCCGCAATCGGCAAATTTAGCCGCCAGCTCAGGCTTGAACAGCAGGTCCAGGCTGTTGACCGGCGCATTTGGCAAGCGCTGCTCGATCTGCCGCGTGTTGTAGGTCAGGCCGATGGTGCCCCAGGTGTAGGGCACCGTGGCCTTGTTCGAATTGACGTAATGGGTGCGCAGCGTTTGCAGACCCGGTTCGATATCGTTCAACGCGGTGAGCTTGGCAGGGTCCAGTGCCTGCAGGCTGCCCGCCCGCATCAGGCGCTCGGCCACGGTGTCACCGGGGAAGATCAAGTCGTAACCGCTGCCGCCCGCCATCAACTTGGCTTCCAGGGTTTCGCTGCCATCCATCACGTCGTAGATCACCTGGATACCAGTCTCGGCCGTGAACTTGGCCAAGGTGTCGGCGGCAAAATAGTCGGCCCAGTTGTAGAGCCTCAGGGTTTTGTCGTCGGCCAGGGCGCAGGCACTCGTGAGCATCAGTACGCAACTCAATAGACGTTTCATGATGGGCGCCCATCCAGGGTGAGTAGGCCGCCGTACATTTCCGGGCGGCGGTCGCGGAAGATGCCCCAGGTCAGGCGGTCTTCGCGCATGGCAGACAGGTCCAGGCTGTGCACGAGCACGCCGGTGCTGTCGCGGTCGGCCTCGGCCAGCAGCTTGCCCTTGTGGTTGCAGATGAACGACGAGCCGTAGAAGTCCATTTGCAAGGCAGGATCTGTGGTCGCCACTTCACGCCCGACGCGGTTGGCCGCCACCACTGGCAACAGGTTCGCCGCCGCGTGGCCGCGCATGGTCATCTGCCAATGGTCGCGGGAATCGAGGGTCGCGCAGCCCGGTTCCGAGCCGATGGCCGTGGGAAACAGCAGCACCTCGGCACCCTGCAAGGCCAGGCAACGAGCGGTTTCGGGAAACCATTGGTCCCAGCAGATACCCACGCCGAGGCGTCCGAAGGCCGTGTCCCACACGCGAAAACCCGTATCGCCGGGGCTGAAATACTCCTTCTCCTGATAGCCGATGGCATTCGGAATATGAGTCTTGCGGTACACGCCGAGCAATCGCCCGTCGGCATCGGCCACGCTCAGGGAATTGAAGAACGCATTGCCGGCTTGTTCGAACCAGCTCAGCGGCAGCACCACGCCCAGTTCCTTGGCCAATTCGGCGAAGCGCTTGAGCACGCCGCTGTGCTGGTATTCCTCGGCCAGCGCCAGGTGTTTGTGATGCTGTTCGATGCAGAAATACGGCGTGGCGAACAGCTCCTGCAACAGGATCACCTGGGCGCCCTGCGCCGCCGCCTCTCGCACCAACTGCTCGGCACGGTCGAGGTTGCCCGGCAAGTCCCAGGTGCAAGGCATCTGAGTCGTCGCAATCGTCAGGAGGCTCATGGCTGCACCCACGCAGGTTGTTGTTGGGTGATGCAGTGCACGCCACCGCCGCCATGGGCCAGGTGGTTGATCTGCACCGGCACGATTTCGCGCCCCGGGAACGCCCCGGCCAGGATCTCGGCCGCCACCTGATCGGCGGCAATGCCATAGGCCGGCATGATGATTGCGCCGTTGGCGATGTAGAAATTGGTATAGGACGCGCAGAACACCTCGGCCGCGGTGTCGACCGCGTCGGTGGCTTCATACAAGTCGATCAGCTCGAAACGCCGGCCTTGGGCATCGGTGGCGAGTTGCAGGGCGCGGCGGTTTTCCCGTACCACCTCGGCGTAGACAGAGCCCTGATCATGGGTCGCATCGACCAGCAACACTCCGGGACGGGCGAATGCGCAGACACCGTCGACATGGCCGTCGGTCATGTCGCCCGTGACGTAGTCCGGGTCGCCGGGCAGCCAAATGATCTTCTTGATGCCCAGTAGCCGCGCAAAAATCGCCTCCATCTCGGCCTTGGTCACGCCGGGGTTGCGGTTGGGGTTGAGCAGCACCGATTCGGTGGTGATCAAGGTGCCCTCGCCGTCCACATGGATCGCCCCGCCTTCGTTACTCAGCGGCGTACCGAAGCACTCCAGGCCCAGGTGATTGAGCACCCGGCGCGCCAGGCTTTCGTCCAGGTCATGGGCCGACTTGCCGCCCCAGGCATTGAAGCGCCAGCTCACCCCGGCCGTACCCAGCTGCGGGTGGCAGACAAAGCTCGGGCCGGAGTCGCGGCACCAGCTGTCGTTGACGGCCTGCTCGATCAGTTCAATGCCGGGACCGCACAGGGCCTTGGCGCCCGCGACTGCGGACGGATCGACCAGCATCTTCACCGGTTCAAAGCGGGCGATCGCATTGGCGACCCGTGCGAAATCCTGCTGCACCTGCGCCAGGGTCACGCCCCAGGTGGTTTCCCACAAGGCGCGGTTATGCGGCCAGACCATCCAGGTCGCCGCGTGCCGAGCCCACTCCGCAGGCATCCACCAACCATTGCTTTGCATTGCATTCTGCTGCATGACAAGTACCCTTCAGTTAAGTCATTGTGTTCAGTCAAAACTGCCCACGGAGTCTTGGCGTACATGCTATGGCGGGCTGCAAAGCCGGACAAACGATGGATTTTGTAGAAAACTGATTAGAGGAACTTATCAGCATGCTCAACCACTGGCCGCCCCTCGGCACCCTGCGCGGCTTCGAAGCCGCGGCCCGGCTGGGCAGTTTCCACAAGGCTGCCGAAGAACTGCACCTGACCCAATCGGCGATCAGCCAGCAGATCCGCAGCCTTGAGGCGTACCTGGAACAGCCGCTGTTTTTTCGCAGCGGGCGCAGCGTGGCCTTGACCGACGCCGGTCACGATTTCCTCAGCACCACCCAGGCCCTGTTGCAGCAACTGGCGGTGGGCGTGCGGCGCCTGGGCCAGTACCGCAAACCCAACCAGCTGGTGCTCAACACCACGCCCACCTTTGCGCGCCATTGGCTGTTGCCACGGCTTGCGGATTTTCGCCGGCAACACCCGGAAGTCGACCTGTGGATCTTCAGCACAGACGAAGTGCCCGACATGGCCAGCCAGACCATCGACTTGGCGGTGCGCGACGACATCAGCTCCCAGGCCGAATGCAGCTTCAGGGTGCTGCATGCCGATCGCTTGTTTCCCGCCTGCCACCCGCGCGTGCTGGAGCAGCCCAAAGAGCAACGCACCACCCTGCACGGCGAGCGCGAAATGGATTGGAGCCACTGGGCGGTGGAAGCCGGGATTGATGTGGGCCAACAAGACCAGGGACTGAACTTCTCCGACCCTGGCCTGTTGTTGGACGCCGTGTGCACCGGCCTGGGGATTGGCTTGGTCAGCCAGTTGCTGTGCCGCCAAGCGCAGCAAGACGGCCTGCTCGTGCCCTTGGTGGAAGCGACAATCCGCGGGCCGAGCTGGGCGCTGCTGACCCATCGCGACAGCGAGCACGACCCGCTGGCGCGCAGTTTCACGGCGTGGCTGCTGGCCAACCTGACCAGCTAGCTCACAGGTGCAGCGCCACGCCCACGCCTGCTTCGGCGCGTGGTACTTGCACGCGCAGTGCGATCAACAAGGCAGCCAACAACATGAGTACCCCCGCCCCCAGAAACACCCCGCTTATGCCGCTGAGACTGAACATCGCGCCCCCACCGGCCGCTCCTGCCGCGATGGCCGACTGCACCGAAGCCACGACCATGCCACCGGCACTTTCAGCTTGATCCGGCACGGCGCGGGCTACCCAGTTCGACCACGCCACGGGCACTGCGCCAAAGGCCATGCCCCACAGCATCAGCAGCGCTGCCTGCCCTGGCAGGGACGCAGGCAACACCACCAGGGCGAGTGCCGCGACGCCCACCACCACCGGCATCAACACCAGGGTGCCACGCGGATAACGCACCAGCATCCAACCGGCCAACAGCGTGCCAACGAAGTTGGCTGCACCGAACCCCAGCAGCATCAGGGCAAGCCCTTCGGTGCCCACGCCCGTGGTGCTTTCCAGGAATGGCCGGATGTAGGTGAACAGCGCAAAGTGCCCGGTGTGTACCAGCACGCAGCCAAACATGCCGATGGCGATACCCGGGCGCAGCAACACCTCCAGTACCGTGCGCAGACGTGCGGCACCCGTGGGCGCCAGGCGTGGCAGCGTGAACAGCTGGAACGCCAGCGTCACGCCACCGACGGCGGCGGCGGCAACGAACGCACTGCGCCAGCCATACAGCCCCCCGAGGTAGCTGCCCAGCGGCACGGCGACCACCGTGCCCACCGCAATACCACTGAAGATGATCGACAGCGCACGGGGCAGCAGTGCCGCCGGCACCAAGCGCATGGCCACCGCGGCCGCCATGCTCCAGAAACCGCCCAGGGCGATGCCCAGCAAGATGCGCATCAGCAGCAACACCGCCAGGCTTGAAGAGAACGCCACCAACAGGTTTGAGGCAATCATCAACACGGAGAAGCCCAGCAGCACCACGCGCCGGTCGATCCCCCGCGTGAGGCCGGGCACCAGCAGCCCGGCAAACAGCGCCACCACTGCCGTTACGGTCACGGCCTGGCCCGCCAGCGCCTCGGACACGCCCAGGTCCATCGCCATTGGCGTCAACAAGCTGGCCGGCAGGTACTCCGCCGTCAACAGCCCGAACACCCCCATGGCCAGGGAAAACACCGCCATCCAGGCAGGCGCATCAGGCTCCACGTGGGCAGGGTTAGCGGCTTGAGCGACACAATCATTCATCACACGACATCCTCGGTAAATTAGCGCGACGGCCAGTCTAGGTTCGCCCATCCGGATGATCTATGATGCATACCCTTGAGTTTTTGACCAAAACCCCGAATATGAGCGCATTGGCCCCTTTCAATCTGTCTTCCGACCTGATCGACGAACTGCTGCGCGGCATGCGCCTGAGCGGGGTGCAGTACCGGCGCATCCAGGCCGGGCCGAGGTTCGGCATGGGCTTTGAGGCCAAACCCGGACACGCCTACTTCCACTTCCTGGCAGCGGGAACGGCCACCCTGCGCACCGACGACGGCAGCCTGTTTGAGTTGTCGGCGGGTAATGCCGTGTTCATCTCCCATGGCGGCGCCCATGCACTGTCCTCCGACGCAAACGCGCCTGTGCAAGACATTGGCGGCTTTGGCGCGACCCCGTTGGGCGATACCGTGTGTGCCGTGGATGCATCTCCCGATACGCCCCCCAATACCTTGCTATTCAGCGCCTGCATGGCGTTCGAACTGGGCAGCCTCCAGGGGCTTGGCAGCCTGATGCCAGCCTTGATGCTGATCGATGCCCAGGGCCAGCGTTACCCCGGCCTGATGCCGATCCTGGCGGTGATGGAACGTGAGGTGTCCGCTGCCCGTATGGGCTACTCGGGCATCCTCGCGCGGCTGGCCGATGTGGTTGCCGCCATGATCGTGCGAGGCTGGGTGGAATGCGCCTGCGGTAATGCATCCGGGTTGGTGGCGGCGCTGCGCGACACGCGATTGGCCGGTGCCCTGCTCGCGCTGCATCAGCAACCGGGTCGCGATTGGCGCGTGGACGAATTGGCTGCGCACTGTCACACCTCCCGCTCGGTGTTCGCCGAGCGCTTCCAGGCCACCCTGGGCATCCCGCCCCTGCGCTACGTCACAGAGTTGCGCATGCGCCTGGCGAGCCAATGGCTGACCCTGGAGCGTTTGCCTATCGAAGAAGTGGCGCTGCGGCTGGGTTATACCTCGCAGGCAGCTTTCAGCCGTGCGTTCAAACGCATTACCGGCCAACCACCGGGGGCCAGCCGTCAGCGCAGCAGGAGCCCGACATGAACGACCGCCTCGACGATATCCTCGCCGACCACCTGGACGTGCTGTTCTGCGGCATCAACCCCGGCAAAGGCTCCGCCGCCCTCGGCCTGCATTTTGCCAATCGCAGCAACCGCTTCTGGCGCACCTTGCACCTGGCCGGCTTCACGCCCCATGAGTTGCGCCCGGAGGATGGCCCCACGCTGTTGCACTACGGCTGCGGCCTCACCACCGTGGTGGAACGCCCCACAACAAGCGCGGGCGAGTTGGCGCGGCATGAATTCAAGGATGCAGCAGCCGCGTTCGAACAGAAAATCCGCCGTTGCGCGCCCCGCTTCGTGGCGTTCCTGGGCAAGGCCGGCTACAGCGCGCTGTCAGGCCAGCGCGACATCGCCTGGGGTTTGCAGCCACAGGCTTTCGGCGGCGCAGCGGTGTGGGTGCTGCCCAACCCCAGCGGGCGCAACCTGGCGTTCAATCTGGAGCAGTTGGTGGAGGCTTATCAAGCCCTGCACGAGGCCATTGCGCACGCCGATCCTGAGCCCTTACTCTCTTGAGCCCGTCACTGTAAGCAATGGAGGCTTCATGAAACTGATCGGCATGCTGGACTCGCCTTACGTACGCCGCGTGGCCATTTCCCTGGAGCTGTACGGCGTGGAATTCGTGCATGAACCGCTGTCGGTGTTTCGCACCTTCAATGAGTTCGCCCAGATCAACCCGGTGGTCAAGGCCCCGACCCTGGTGCTGGACGACGGCATGGTGCTGATGGATTCCAGCCTGATCCTCGACTACCTGGAAACCCTCGCCCCGGCCGACAAAAAGCTGCTGCCCCAGGCGCCCGCCGCCCGCGCTCGTGACTTGCAGTTGTTGGGCCTGGCCCTGGCGGCCTGCGAAAAAAGCGTGCAGATCGTCTATGAACACAACCTGCGCCCGGCCGAGAAACAGCATGCACCGTGGCTGGATCGGGTCAGCGGCCAATTGCTGGCGGCCTACTCGCTGCTGGAAAAACAACTGCCTGACAGCGAGGCACTGACCCAGGCGTCGATTACGGCCGCCGTCGCCTGGTCGTTCAGCCAGTTCACCGTGGCGTCGGTGGTCAAGGCGGATGCGTTCCCCCACCTGAAGCGCCATGCCGAGCGGCTGGAGGAGCACCCGGCGTTTAGGAAATACCCCATCGAATAACGGCCACTGCAACAGCGTCTACGCTCAGGGTTCAGCCGGAGGAAGCGGCCATGTGCGGACGACTCTCGCAGTACCGCGGTATCCATGACTTCGTGGCGGCCTTGAGCATGCCCAATGCCCTGGTCAACAGCGTGGGCGAGCAACCGCTTGGGCGCTACAACGTGGCGCCCTCGACAGGGGTTGCCCTGTTGCACCTGGAGCAGGCGGTGTTGCATGCCGACCGTGTGCGCTGGGGCTGGCGCCCGCATTGGGCCAAGGACCGCGCGCCGCCGATCAATGCCCGTGTGGAAAAAGTCGCGAATGGCGCGTTCTTTCGGGCGATCTGGCCACACCGGGCCATCGCCCCGGTCGACAACTGGTTCGAATGGGTGGATGAAGGCGGCCCGAAAAAACAGCCCTACCTGGTTCGTCGACGCGATGGCGCGCCCGTGCTCTGCGCGGCCATCGGCCAATTGCCCGACGCCGATGAGGGCGCGGGCGAACACGACGGGTTTGTGATCATCACCGCCGACAGCGCCGGCGGTATGGTCGACATCCATGATCGCCGCCCCGTGGTGTTGAACCCCACGCTTGCACGGGAATGGCTGGACCCGGCGACGCCGCGCGGCCGCGCCGAGCAGATGGTGTTGTTGCAGGGCGAGCCCTCGGACGTTTTTGAGTGGTTCAAGGTGGACTGTGCGGTGGGCAACCCGCGCCACGAGGGGCCGCATATCATCGAACCCTTGGCGGCCGGGCAGTAGAAACGATTCAGCGGCGTCGAACCTTTGTGCATGAACCTGCGTCCGAGCTAAGGCACTGTTGCCAACCGCCGCGAGGTTCTCGTTTGAAAGCCGCCATCCTCAAGAAGTACCGCCTGATCATCAAGACCATGGGCTACGTGGGCTGGGCCCTGTTCTGGCTGTTGTTGTGGGACATCGCCGTGACGGTGGATTTCATGCTGTTCCTCAACGCCAAGATCAACCTGCCGCTGATGCCACTGACCCTGCTGGGTTCGGCCCTGGTGGTGCTGATCAGTTTTCGCAACAGCAGCGCCTACAACCGTTGGTGGGAGGCACGCACGCTGTGGGGCGCGATGGTCAACAACTCGCGCAGCTTTGCGCGCCAGGTGCTGACGCTGCTGGACGATCACGGCAGCGAGGCCAACCCGGTCAAGGCCACCTTGCTGCGCCGCCATGTGGCCTATGTGAATTGCCTGGCCGCCCACCTCAAGGGCCAGCCGTGCCCCGACGAAGTGCGTGCGTTTATCCCGCCAGAGGAGTTCGCCCGCAGCGGCGCGACCAACAACTTTGCCAATGACATCCTCACCGGCTCCGCCGCGTTGCTCGCCAAGGAATACAAGGCCGGCCACCTGGACAGCATCCGCCTGGCGCGGCTGGAGTCGACGCTGGTGGACTTGTCCAACGCCCAGGGCGGCATGGAGCGCATCGCCAATACGCCACTGCCCTACCCCTACGTGTATTTCCCGCGCCTGTTCATTTCGCTGTTCTGCCTGATCGTGCCGGTGGGTCTGGTGGAATCCCTGGGCTGGTTCACCCCGCTGGCCTCCACGGTGGTGGGCTTCATGCTGCTGGCCATCGAGCGCATCGGCACCGACCTGCAAAGCCCGTTTCATTCCAGCGAACACCAGATCCAGATGGAAACGATCTGCGAAACCATCGAGAAAAACCTGCAGTCGATGCAGCGTGATGCGCTGGGCGGCGAGCGTATCGTTTAAACCCGCCTTACGGCCTAAAGTGCGTTCCCCCGCAGTCGATATACAGGGGGTACGCATGGGCCCTATCCCCTCAAAACAACACATGCGACGCTCGACGCTACTGTTTTCTCCTTGCCAAAATTATAAATACCCGCAGGTGAAGTCATGAATATCAAGCAAAAGCTGACCTGGGCGTTTGCCGCCATCGCGTGCGTCCCGGTTATTTTGGTCGCGGTGCTGGTTGTGCTGAACCTGCGCGAGGGGGCCCTGGCCAATTTCCTCGACAGCAGCGGCCGCGAGATCCGCCAGATCGACAATGGCATGAAGCAGTTCTTCGACGGCATCAGCCAGAACGTCGACTACGTGGCCAAGGACCCGCGCGTTGTCGCGGCCAAGGACCTCAAGAGCTACGCCGGCGCCGACGCCGCGCAAATCCCCCTCACCCCGACCAACAAGACGCTGCTGGAGATTTTCGACCAGTTCGCCAAGAGCCACCCGAGCACCGCCTACCTGTCCCTGGGTTTGAAGGATGGCGGCTACGCCAGCTGGCCCGACGACACCAAGCTGAACAACTACGACCCACGCGTGCGCCCCTGGTACCAGGCGGCCATCGCCGCGCCGGGCAAGACCGTGCGCACCGGCGCCTATTATTGGGCGCCGGACGACGTGACGCTGATCGGCACCGTGCACACCGTGGCCGATGCCAGCGGCAATATCCTTGGCGTGGTCGGCCTGGACGTGTCGCTCAAGCAGCTCACTGAGTTGGTGCGCAACATCAAGCTCGGCGACAGCGGCTACTTGATGCTGGTCGAAGCTAACGGCAACGTGCTGGTGGACCCCAGCGATGCCAAGCACAACTTCAAGCCCTTGGCTGACCTGGGCGCCAATTACGCCGAGCTGGCCAAACGCGGCGACGGTGTGACCCAGATCGACATCAACGGCGTGACCTACATGGCCAACGTGGTCAGTTCCAAAGACCTGGGCTGGCGCTTTATCGGCCTGATCAAGCGCGATGAGGTCATGGCCCAGGCCGCTAGCCTCACCTGGTTGATCGCCGCCATCGCGGCGGTGCTGGCGGTAATCTTTGCGATTGTCGGTGCCAGTTTTGCCCGGGTGATCGTGCGTCCGATCCGCGGGGTTGCCGACGGCCTGCAGGAGATTGCCGAAGGTGAAGGTGACCTGACGCGCCAGCTCAAGGTCGAGGGCAAGGACGAAACCGCGAGCCTGGCGGGCTGGTTCAACCAGTTCCTGAGCATGATTGCCCAGCTGGTGCAGCGCATCGGCAACGCGTCCTCCGACCTGCAGACCGCCGCTGCCGACACCAGCGAGGTGGCGCACAACATGAACCAGGCGGCCGGGCGCCAGCGGGAAGCCGTGGAACTGGTGAGCACCGCGTTCAACGAGATGGTCGCCACCGCCAACGAAGTGGCCCGCTCCTGCAGCGCTGCCGCGTCGAGTGCCGACGAAGGCTACCGCGACGTGCATGACGGCCAGCAGCACATCGGCGAAGCCACCGGCAGCGTGCTCAAGTTGAGTGAAGACCTGCAGCGCTCGACCCAGACCATGCAGCAGCTAGAGCAGGACAGCAAAAACATCAACACCATCCTCGACACCATCCGCTCGATTGCCGAACAGACCAACCTGCTGGCGCTCAACGCGGCAATCGAGGCGGCCCGCGCCGGTGACCAGGGCCGTGGTTTTGCGGTGGTGGCTGACGAAGTGCGCGCCCTCGCCCGCCGTACCGCCGACTCCACCGGCGAGATTGACAGCCTGCTGGGCAACCTCGCCCGCCGCACCCAGGAAGTCACGCAGCAGATGCAGGGCAGCCTGCTGGTGTCCCACACCAGCGTGGAACGCATCCAACAGGCCCGCGACAGTTTCGACAAGATCCGCGGGTCGGTGGATTCGATCCGCGACCAGAACACCCAGATCGCCACCGCCGCCGAAGAGCAGCACCAGGTGGCCGAGGAGATCAACCGCCACATCGCGCAGATCCATGCGGATGCGCAGTTGGTCGAAGGCTTTGCCCATTCGGCGCAGACCGGTTCCGGGCGGTTGACGGATATATCCGGTCAGCTCAAGGGGTTGGTGGGCCGCTTCAAGTTCTGACTTGGCCGGCGGTGGCGACCTTGCAGACGCCATCGATGTGTAGGAGCTGGCTTGCCGGCGATAGCCATTTTGCGGACGCCATCGCCGGCAAGCCGGCTCCTACAGGTTCGCGGCGCACCCCATTCTGCTTGTGTAAGAGCTGGCTTACCGGCGATAGCGATCTTAAGGGCGCCTACAGAACCTATCATTTTTGCCAGTGCCCTTCTCGCGCACTTTTGGCTAGCCTGTACCTCATTGCTCACCAAGGAGGTACAGAACATGCAAGTCCGTGAAGGTTATGCCGATTTCCGTGGCCATCGGACGTGGTTCCGGGTCACGGGCGACCTGGATTCAGGGCGCCTGCCCTTGATCATTGCCCACGGCGGCCCCGGCTGCACCCATGACTACGTCGACAGCTTCAAGGACTTGGCCAGCACCGGCCGCGCCGTGGTGCACTACGACCAACTCGGCAATGGCCGCTCGACCCACCTGCGCGAAGCGACCCGCGATTTCTGGACGGTGGAGCTGTTCCTTGCCGAACTGAACAACCTGATCGCTCACCTGGGCATCCGCGACTACGTGTTGCTGGGCCAATCCTGGGGCGGCATGCTCGGCGCCGAACACGCGGTGCGCCAACCGGCCGGCCTCAAAGCACTGATCATCGCCAACTCACCCGCCTCCATGGGCCTGTGGTGCGAGGCGGCCGACGAGCTGCGTCGGGCGCTGCCGGCCGAAGTGCAGGCCACTCTGCAACGGCATGAAGCTGCCGGCACCACCGACAGCGCTGAATACCGCACCGCCTCGGACGTGTATTACGCGCGCCATGTGTGCCGCCTCAACCCGGTGCCCGACGAGGTGGCGCGCACCGACGCAGCCATCGAAGACGACCCCACCGTCTACCACACCATGAATGGCCCCAACGAGTTCCACGTGATCGGCAGCATGCGTCACTGGAGCATCATCGATCGCCTGTCGCGCATTCAGGTGCCGACGCTGCTGATTTCCGGGCGCTACGATGAAGCCACCCCGGCGACCGTGCAGCCGTTCGCCGACGGCATCGCTGACGTACGCTGGCAGATTTTCGAGCAGTCCAGCCACATGCCTCACGTGGAAGAGCGCGAGGCGTGCATGGCGTGTGTGGGGCAGTTTCTGCAGCAGGTAGAACCCGCGCTCCGCTGACAAGGCGCCGTGGGCCGGTGGTTGTTTTCAGCCGCGCCCACGGCTGAGGTGCCAACTGACTAGCTGATAGAACCCGAGCAAGCTCCCCGCCAGCAGCAATGTCCATTGCACGCTCAACGCCGCCGCCAGCAGGCCGGCCAATAAGCCGCCGATGGCTTCAAAACCGAAACGCATGGCGATGTAGAAGGCGATCACCCTGCCCCGCAGCGTTTCCGGTGCGGCACTTTGCAGGGTCATGTTGCTGCTGACATTACTCACGGTGATCCCGAAGCCCAGCCCGGCGAGCGCCGCCAGGGTGAACCACAACGGCGGGTCGGCCGCCACTGCGCACAATGAAACCGCACAGACAACCGTGCCCGCCGCGATGATACGGCTCAGGTTCGACGAACTGCCGGCGAATGCCAGGAAGATCGTGGCCACAAACGCACCCGCACCGGCAGCGCCCCATAACCAGCCCAGGGTTTGTGCGTCACCGCTGAACACGTGCTTGGCCAGAATCGGCAGCAGCACCGTGTAGCAAGACGCCAGGAGGTTGACCATCACCACGCTGATGAGCAGCTGCCGAATGGACCGCGTGCCCCACAGGTAACGCAACCCTTCACGGAAGATCTCGCCGGTCGAACCTTGGGCTCGCGCCTGGGCGCGACTTTGCACCTTGCCCAGGCCAATCAGCAACATGCCGAACGCGAAGGCGGTCAGCAAAAAGCAGCCGGCCTCGCCACTCCAGTTAATCAACAAACCCGCCAAGGGCGGGCCAATAAAGCGTGCCGCGTTGATCAACATGGCATTGAGCACGAGCGCGTTGGGCAGGTCCTTGGGGTCGTCGACAAAACTGCCAATCAAGGCTTGCCGCAAGGGCGTTTCCAACGCGTTGAGCAAGCCCAGCAGCAGCGCCATCGCGATGATCACTTCACGCCCCATCAGGTGCTGCCAGGTGAGCACCGCCAGGGCCAGCGATTGCAGCGCCAGTATGGCTTGTACCCCCATCAACAGGCGGCGCTTGTCATGCCGGTCGGACCAGGCACCCGCCAATGGCCCGACCAGCAATTGAGGCAACAGCGTCAGAAACGCAATCGCCCCCAGCAACACGGCCGAGCCCGTCAGGTGGTAGGCGAGCCAGGACAGCGCGACCTGTTGCACCCACTTGCCCAGGGTGGAGAGGCCCTGGCCGACAAAGTAGATCTGGAAATTGCGATGGCTCAGCGCGCGGATAGGCGCGGGCCAGCGGGAGGTAGAAGCAGGGTTCAAATAAACTCGCAGCCCTTTTGTACAAGGGATTTCAGGACCCAGGAGCGGTCGTTTTCGCCCAGCGCAATCTGTTCCAGTTGCTTCTGCTCGGCGGCATGTTTGGCGTAGGCGCGATCATACACCTCGCCGACCTGTTCGAACGGCACGCAGAGCAAACCATCCTCGTCACCGATGATCAGGTCGCCCGGTTCGATCACCATGCCACCCAGGGCAATCGGCACATTGACCTCGCCCGGGCCGTCTTTGTAAGGGCCGCGATGGGTCACGCCGGCGGCGAACACCGGAAACTCACCCGCGCCAATGCTGGCTGCATCACGGATGGCGCCATTGATGACAATGCCCGCCACGCCTTTCTTGATCGCGTAAGCCACCATCATTTCGCCGATCAACGCATTGCTGAGGTCACCGCCGGCGTCCACCACAATCACGTCGCCGGGTTCTGCGATATCCAGCGCGTGGTGCAGCATGAGGTTGTCCCCGGGACGCGCCTTGACCGTGAGTGCAGGCCCCGCCAGCACACCAGAGCGATGCATCGGTTGCAGGCTGGCGCCGCCCGCGGTCATGCGGTTCATCGAGTCGCTGACATTGGCAACAGGCACGGCCCGATAACGTTCGACCCATTCGGCAGCGACTTTGCGTTGCTGCTTGAGCACTCTGAATCCAATGGACATGGGGTATTCCTCTGCTAATTTTTATTTAATTTCGAAACGCCATTTCAAAATTAACATCATGAATTGAAATCAACAAGACTCCAGGCTGACGTCAGATCGCTTGCCACCAACGGTAAACAAACGCCAAAAAGCCCTTAAATCTCAGTGGGCAAAAGACTTAACCAAAAATATCGCGTGTATTCCGGTGCTGTTCTAAAAATTTATTTATTGCAACGCCATTTCATTATGATAGGTTTCAACCACTGTTGAACGCTGCAACGCGCTCCAACTGCACACCGATAAGAACACCAAGGTGCACAAAATGACCCGAACCCTGCTGCTGACCGGCCCGGAACTGACCGTCGAAGCCATGGCCCACGCCGCCGCCCATGGCGTGCGTGCCATCCCCACGACGCCCTACGCACCCGCCGAGGAACTCACCGCGATCATTGCCCGCGAACAGCCCGACGCGATCATCGTGCGCCAGGGCAAATTGACCCGGGAGATGATCAACGCATCGACCTCGCTGAAGATCATTGCCAAACACGGCGTGGGCTACGACACCATCGACATTGCCGCCGCCGCCGAGCGCCGCATCCCTGTAACCATCGCCCTGGGCGCCAACGCCCAGTCCGTGGCCGAGCACGCACTGGCGCTGATGTTCAGCGTCGCCCGCCAGACCGCCCTGCTCGATGCGCGCATGCGTGATGGGCATTGGGACAAGGCGACGTCGGTGGGCATCGAGCTGTCGGGCAAGACACTCGGCCTGGTGGGCCTCGGCGCCATTGGCCGGATCCTGATGGAGCTGGTGGCCCCGCTGCGCATGACCGTCAAGGTGTTCGACCCGTATCTCGCAGACCTGCCCAATGTGCAGCGTGTCGACAGCGTTGATGAGCTGCTGACGAGCTGCGATATCATCAGCCTGCATTGCCCGCTGACCGAACAGAACCGCAACCTCTTTGGTCCGGCGCAGTTCAAGCGTATGCGCCCGGGCAGCATTCTGATCAACACGGCGCGCGGTGAGTTGATCGACACCGACGCCCTCGTGCACGCCCTGAGCACCGGCCAGATCGCCGGCGCCGGCCTTGATACCTTCAACCCCGAACCGCCGCCTGCGGACTCGGCGCTGTGGGGTTTGCCGACCCTGGTGGCGACGCCGCATGTCGGCGCCAACACCGCCGAAGCACGGGACCGCGTGGGTCTGCTGGCGCTGCAACAAATCATCGATTTCTGGGATGGCACCGCACCGGAGCCGCGAGCGGTGGTCAACCGCCACCTCTACGCACACTGACATCGCCCGCACTTTGGGTGCGGGTTCATTACCTATCTCCAAAAAAAACAACACGGGAGAGAGTCATGCCTATCCGTTCTACCGAAATCAGCGCGCTCGAGCGCGCAACCATGCGCAAGGTGGCGTGGCGACTGTTGCCGTTCCTGATCGTTTGTTACCTGCTCGCGATCATCGACCGCGGCAATATCGGCATGGCCTCCCTGCAGATGAATCAGGACCTGGGCCTAACCCCGGCGATCTTCGGCTTTGCCAGCAGCTTGTTCTTTGTCTCGTACTTCCTGGTGGAGGTGCCGAGCAACCTGGCCCTGCAACGCTTCGGCGCGCGGGTGTGGATTGCGCGGATCATGATCACCTGGGGGCTGATCTCCGCCGGCACCGCCTTTGTCACAGGCGCCAACTCCCTGTACGTCATGCGATTCCTGTTGGGCGCGGCTGAGGCGGGCTTCTTTCCAGGCGTACTGCTTTACCTCACCTACTGGCTGCCGGCGGCCTACCGTGGACGCATGGTCGCGATCTTCATGGTGGCCATTCCCGGCGCCAACTTCATCGGCTCGCCCCTGTCGGGATTATTGCTGAGCCTGGACGGCTGGTTCGGCATGCGCGGCTGGCATTGGCTGTTCATTATTGAAGGTATTCCGGCTGTACTGCTGGGTATCGCTTGCCTGTTCGTGCTCACCGACCGCCCTGAACACGCCACCTGGTTGAGCAACGAACAACGTCATTGGCTGACCAGCCGACTGAATGAAGAGCGCAGCCGCAAAACCGCAATCGGGCATATCTCGCTGTGGAAACTGCTGCGCCACAAACACATCTGGGTATTGGCCCTGATCTACTCCGGCGCCTCGGCAGCGGGTAGCACCATGAGCGTGTGGGCGCCGCAGTTGCTCAAGACCTTTGGCCTGAACAACCTGGAAATCGGCCTGGTCAACGCCATCCCCTACGGCTTGGCCTCAATCCTGATGATCGTGTGGGGCCGCAGCTCCGACAAAACCGGTGAACGCCGCTGGCACACCGCGACCACCTTGCTACTGATCACCGCCGGCTTGCTGATGGCGCTGGTGACATCGTCTTTGGTCGCCACCGTGCTGATGCTGTCGATGGTGCTGATCGGTGCGTACTCCATGAAGGGCCCGTTCTGGGCGCTGGTCTCCACCTGGCTGTCCTCCTCCACCGCCGCCGCTGGCCTGGCCGCCGTCGGCGCGATGGCCAACCTGATAGGTGGCGGGATCATGGTCAACGTCTACGGCACAATTCATCACGCTACAGGCAGCTACGCCATTGCGCTGCTGCCACTCGCCGCGCTGTGCACGGCGGGCGCCGTGATGGTGTTGTTGATGGGCCGTAAACAGATGAAAGAAGTGAGTGAAGCGGCTGAATTCAACAAACCCGCGAACGCAAGCTAACCGCAGGACTAGGCTGTTGATCTGCTGTTGATTTTGATCTCAGGCGCCCCATCAAACACGCTGGCCGGAATTCGGCAGGGATTTGGGGGGTAAACCGGCAGGGATGCCGGTTTAGCCGCCCCGCGCCATGGATGGCGCGTGGCGGCGGCCCCCCAAATACCTGTCGGATTACGGGCACACCGAGCCTAGGCGAGGTGCCGAGTGTTGGGGCAAGAGCGTTTTGCTTACTTTTGCGCTCTATCAAAAGTGAGCCGCTGTAAGAGCGGAACCCATAGCCGCCGTTACCGCAGCAACGGATATGTACTCCAACCAAAAAGCTCCAGCGCCACACACATAGCCATCGCTGGCAAGCCAGCTCCTACAATTAGAGCGCGCGGTACACCCAATAAAAATCAGTCGCCTGACAGACCGCCTTCGCGAGCAAGCCCGCTCCCACACTTGGATCGCAGAACCACCCCAACATTGCCCCCACCCGCCAATACCAGTATTTTGCAGCCTACCCCCAACAAGGAGCCCCCCATGGTAAAAACCCGCCCACGCCCCGCAGTCACCGGGGTGGCCTCGGCCGATCGGGTACTCACCGTGCTCACCGCCTTCAAAATGGGGGACACCGCCCTGGAACTGGCCGAACTGGCCGCCCGCACCGGCCTGATCAAAAGCACCATCATGCGCCTGATGGTCTCCCTGGAAGACCACGGCCTGATCACCCGCCTGGCAGACGGCCGCTACCAGTTGGCCACCGAGATCATGCGTCTGAACACCGTGTACCAGGACGGGCTCGACCTCGAACGCCACATCACCCCCCTGCTGCACCGCCTGACCCAGGAAACCGGGGAAACCGCGTCTTTCTATGTGCGCCACGGCGCCTATCGGATGTGCCTCTACCGCGTGAACTCCCCGCATCACCTGCGCCTGCACCTGCAACCGGGCGATACCCGGCCCATGGACGGCGCGGCGGGCGCCGAAGCATTGCGCACGCCTTATTCGCTCGCCGCGAAGATGATCAAGCCGATCTTCTCCCACGGCGCCACCGACCCGCACGCCTCCTCCATGGCCCTGCCGATTTTTGGCCCCGGCGAAAACCTGATCGGCGCGCTGGTACTGTCCGGCCCGGCCAGCCGCCTGACCGCCGAGCAAGCGCAGACACTTCACCCGCTCTTCCAACAAGCGGCCGTCGAGCTGACACGCAGCCTGGGCGGCGCTGCACTGGCGGACGCCGACGCCGAACCCGGGCAAAAAAAGCCCCGCGGTAAAAAAACCGTCTAGCGTCTTTTACAGACGCGTACAGCACGCGGTGCGATGCAGGCAAAAAAAGCCGCATCGCACCCCAGGCGACATTTGGCCACACCGCATCATCGCATTACCTGTAATAGTCTATTGCGGAGCTAAATGTACTAACCAGTTACTTATCTTGCTAAAATCGCGTCTTTGCCCTCTCACCTTCGAGCATTTATCGATATGAAACGAGCATCGCGCGCCGCTGGCGTCTCTAGATTTATCCTGCTGGGCCTGGGCGTCGTCATCGCCCTGCTCGGCGTGGCGCTGGCCGTTGGCGGCGCCAGGCTGGTCAGCCTGGGCGGCTCCTGGTACTTCCTGATCGGCGGCCTGGCCATGGCGGTTTCCGGCGTGCTGATTGCCCGGCGCAAGCCTGCAGGGGCGTGGCTGTTTGCGGCGTTCCTGGTGGGCACCGCCGTTTGGGCGGTGGCGGATGTGGGCCTGGTGTTCTGGCCGCTGTTCTCACGCCTGTTCATGTTCAGCGTGATTGGCTTGGTGGTAGCGTTGGTGTACCCGCTGCTCGCGGGCAAGCCGGCGCGTGGCGCCTATGGCGTTGCCGCCGTATTGGCCGTTGGCGTGGCCGTTGCGGCGGGCAATATGTTCGTCGCGCACCCGAGCGTCGCCCCTACCGGCGCAGGCCCGGGCGTGACGCCCGTGGCCTCGGCCGATGCGCAGAAAGACTGGGCGCACTACGGCAATACCGAAGGTGGCAGCCGCTTCGCCGCGCTGGACCAGATCAACCGCGACACCGTCAACAAGCTGAAAGTAGCCTGGACTTACCACACCGGTGACGTGGCCATCAGCGACGGCAACGGCGCCGAAGACCAGCTCACCCCGCTGCAGATCGGCAACAAGGTGTTCATCTGCACCCCGCACAACAACCTGATCGCCCTCGACGCCGACACCGGCAAAGAGCTGTGGAAGAACGAAGTCAACGCCAAGTCAGCGGTGTGGCAGCGTTGCCGCGGCATGGCTTACTTCGACGCCACCGCGCCGATTGCCGCGCCCACCCAGCCCAACAGCTCGCCGATCATCGCCGCCAGCGTACCGGCCGGTGCGCAGTGCCAGCGTCGTTTGCTGACCAACACCATCGACGCGCGCCTGATCGCCGTAGACGCCGACACCGGCAAGTTCTGCGAAGACTTCGGCACCCACGGCCAAGTGGACCTCAAGGCCGGCCTGGGCGACGTCCCCGACAGCTACTACCAACTGTCCTCCGCCCCGCTGATGGCCGGAACCACCGTGGTAGTCGGCGGCCGTGTGGCTGACAACGTGCAAACCGACATGCCTGGCGGCGTGATCCGTGGTTTTGACGTGATCACCGGCCAGATGCGCTGGGCCTTCGACCCGGGCAACCCAGAAGACAAGCAAGCCCCGACCGCCGGCAGCACCTACGTGCGCAGCACCCCGAACAGCTGGGCGCCGATGTCCTATGACCCGCTGATGAACACGGTCTTCCTGCCGATGGGCAGTTCGTCCACCGACATCTATGGCGTGGAACGTACCCAGCTCAACCACAAATACGGCGCTTCCGTGCTGGCGCTGGACGCCTCCACCGGTGCTGAAAAGTGGGTGTACCAGACCGTCCACAACGACCTGTGGGACTTCGACCTGCCGATGCAACCCAGCCTGATCGACTTCACCCCACCGGGCAGCGACAAGGCGGTGCCTGCTGTGGTGATCGGTACCAAGGCCGGCCAGATCTACGTGCTCGACCGTGCCACCGGCAAGCCGTTGACCGACGTGCGTGAAGTGCCGGTCAAGGCCGCCAACATCCCTAACGAGCCTTACTCGCCCACCCAGCCAAAATCCGTCGGCATGCCGCAGATCGGCGCGCAAACCCTGACCGAATCGGACATGTGGGGCGCCACGCCGTACGACCAGTTGCTGTGCCGCATCGACTTCAAGGGCATGCGCTATGACGGCCTGTACACCGCGCCAGGCACCGACAAATCTCTGAGTTTCCCGGGCTCCCTGGGCGGCATGAACTGGGGCAGCCTCTCCACCGACCCGGTGCATGGCTTTATCTTCGTCAACGACATGCGCCTGGGCCTGTGGATCCAGATGGTGCCGTCGCAGAACAAGGCCCAGGCCTCCTCCGGTGGCGAAGCGCTGAACACCGGCATGGGCGCCGTGCCGCTCAAGGGCACGCCGTATGCGGTGAACAAAAACCGCTTCCTGTCGGTGGCCGGCATTCCGTGCCAGGCACCACCGTTCGGCACCCTGACCGCCATCGACATGAAAACCCAGAAGATCGCTTGGCAAGTGCCGGTGGGCACCGTTGAAGACACCGGCCCCCTGGGCATCCGCATGCACCTGCCGATCAAGATTGGCCTGCCAACCCTCGGCGGCACCCTGTCCACCCAAGGTGGCCTGATCTTCATCGCCGGCACCCAGGACTTCTACCTGCGCGCCTTCAACAGCGGCAACGGTGACGAAGTCTGGAAAGCCCGCCTGCCCGTGGGCAGCCAAGGCGGTCCGATGACCTACGTGTCGCCCAAGACCGGCAAGCAGTACATCGTCATCACCGCCGGCGGCGCACGCCAGTCCACGGACCGTGGCGACTATGTGATCGCCTACGCCCTGCCATAACCCCTTCTGTTTGCGCGGCGCCTCCCCCGGCGCCGCGCTTTTTTTTGGAAAATTTCGCATGACCCCCACTTCTCAGATTTCCCTTGGGCGCCTGTTGCTTGGCCTGGCCCTGGGCGCCGCCCTGCCCGTGCAAGCCGATGACACCACCTTGACCGGCGACTGGGGCGGCCTGCGCCGCGAACTCGACGAACAAGGCATTCGCTTCACCGGCGACTACAGCGGCGAGACCGCCTACAACGCCGAGGGCGGCCTGCACCGCTCGGCGCGCTACTCCCAAAACATCAAGCTCGGCGTGCAGTTCGACCTGGGCAAGCTCTACGGTTTCAATAATGGCGACCGCATCCAGGTCACGATCAACGACCGTCGCGGCAACAGCGCTTCAGAGGACCTGGTGGGCAACCGCCTGCCGATCCAGGAAAACTACGGCGGCCTCTACACCCGCCTCACCGAGCTGAGCTACGAGCGCACCCTGTTCACCCCGGCGCTCAACGTCAAGCTCGGCTACATGGCCATGGGCAACGACCTTGGCGGCCTCGACAGCGGCATCCTGTGCAACTTCATGAACGCCGGTTTCTGCGGCCACCCGCTGAACATGTCCGGTGGCAGCGGCTGGACCAACTACCCGAACGCACGCCTGGGTGCGCGGGTGAAATACGACTTTTCACCAAACTGGCAACTGCGCGTCGCCGCCTTCAACGTGGACCCGGACAGCAACGGCAACTCCAGCCGCGCCTGGCGCCTGGACCCGAAACGCACCACCGGCACCGTGGTTCCGATCGAGCTGGTCTACAAGCACGCGGGCACCCTGCCGGGTGAATACAAGGTGGGGTATTACTACGACAGCTCCGACGTGAAACGCATCGGTAGTAAACAGGAAGTCAGCGGGCGCAGCGGGCATTACCTGCTGGTCGACCAGGCGGTGTGGGCTTCGGAGTCCTCTGCCGGCCGCGTGTTGCACGCCTTCGGCCAGTACTCGGCAGCAAGCTTGGCCGCATCACCCTTCACCCGGTGGTATGGCGCGGGCGTGGTGCTGTACAAGCCGTTCGAAGGCCGCCCGCGCGACACCCTCGCCCTGGGCTATGGCCGCGCCGTGCCCAACCCGCGCAGCCGTGACGCGCAGGAACTGGCCGCGTTCAACGCCGGCACCGACTACCCCAACCTGAACAACGCCGAGCAGTTGATCGAGCTGAGTTACGGCTACCAGGCCACGCCGTGGCTGACCCTGCGCCCGGACGTGCAATACATCATCGAGCCCGGGGCGTTTTCCGGCAGCGACATCGACAATGCCCTGGTGCTGGGGTTGCAGGTCAAGGCGAGCTTCTAAGGCGCCTCAGTAGTAGATGATCTGCACCACCATAATGGCTTCGAACGCGCCGACCTGAGGGTCCCCCTGGGCCACCACCGTTGCGCTGAACGGCACATCGATGTGGCTCACATTGGCGGCAAAGGTGGCCAGGGGGAACGGTTCGTTGATGGGCACCAGTGCGTTACGCCCATCGCGCACCTGAATGCCAAACCCGCTGTCGGCCGTCGGCAACACCGTGTACAGGCCTTGCTGGTTGGCGGTCACGAAGGTGGCGCCGACGTTGATGGCGCTGCTGCACTTTTTCTCCAGGGCCAGGCTGAACGGCTTGGTTGGGCTGGGCGGAGACAGCCCCGTGGCGGTTTTCTGGATCACGCCGAAATCGACAATGCCCGGTTCCGGCGTCACCGTGACGTCGACCGTGCACGCCGTGCCGACAATGTTCTGCAGGCCGCTGAGCTTGAAGCGGAAGTTGTTGAACGGGTTGCCCACCCCACCGTTGAGACCGTACTGGCCGTCAAACTGGAAGACGTCGTAGGTGTCCTGGGACGGGCGCTGCAAGGGCAGCAGCCCGCGCTTGCGGATCACCACCTGAAACGCAATGTTCGGCGTGGCCAATGAACACGGCAGCATCTCTTCATTGTTGGTGGCCGCCGGGCAGCCACGAGACACGAACCCGGTATTGACGCCCAGGGTCGGGTCGGAACTCCAATCCCCATCCCAGGCCGTCACCTGCCGGTACACCAGGCCGAACTCGATGCCCCAGGCCGTGGCATTGAGCCCCGCGGGGTTGCCATAGAAATAGATCGGGTCGTCTTCGTTGAAGTGTATGTCCCGCAGCTTCCAGCACTTGGCCGGCACCACATGGGTTTGCGAGCGCCAGATGATCGTACCGTCGGGCACTGTGTCCGGCACCGACACCGGGCCGATGTATTCGCTGAGAAAATCGCCGTCGGACTGCGACTTGCAGATCAGGGCCCACGACGCGCTGGAAAATCCCAGCATCAGCAGCGCCAACCCCACGCTCAGCAGTGGTTTGATGTTCACGGTTTCACTGCCTTGCACGCCTCGGCTGCGCACTGGAACAGCGTGTCGGTCTGGCCGCCGAAGTCATTCATGTTCGACACCCGCAGTTCACCGAGAGCGGTGGTGCTCAACGGCAACCGTGCGCCACTGAACGGCGCGATCATCACGGTCTCGACCGGCAGCTTGGTCATCTGCGGCCCGGCCAGCAGGCCCACCACGGTGATATGGAACGGTGACGGGTTGTCGATCAGCAGTTGCTTGCCGATGGGGTCGATTTTCAGGTTCAGCCGCTGGGCCAGGTCTTCACCGCGCTCACGCTTGACCGACGCCGGGCGGTAGAACAGCTTGATCTTCGATTGCAAGGCAATCTGCATCGCGTTGACCGCCTCGCTCTTGGGCGGGATCTCGCGGATATTGAGGTAGAACACCGACTCGCGATCCTTGGGCAACGTGGCCTCGGGCAGCTTCACAATGCGTAGCATGCTGCTTTCATTGGGCTCGATGCGTTGCAGCGGCGGCAGCACCATGAACGGCGAGCTGATTTTTTTGCCGCTGGCATCTTCGATCCACGACTGCACCACAAAGGGCAGTTGCAGGTTCTTGTTGCTCACGGTGACGCTCACCGAGGTGGCGCCCTCTTCGTAAATCACCCGGGTGCGGTCGGGCACCACGGCGGCATTCGCCAGCAATGGCACACAGACCAGCACCAGGCGGGCAAAACGGTTGAACATCAATCGAGACATCAGGGTGCTCCAAAAGGGTTGAAAGAGGGTTCACAAACACCGCACCGACGCGGCGATATTGGTGACAACGTCTGCATCGGGCAGCACCTCAAGGGCGCAGGACTTGCTGTCGTCCCAGCGCGCCACCAGTTCGGCGCCGGTCTTGGCGCCCAGCAAATAGGTAACGCCCGCCTCCCCGACGATGCCCACTTCCTTATGGCTGTGCTTGTCCTGCACCGATGCGCCAAAAGGCACCGGCCGGCCGTCTTGCTGGATCAGTTCGACATAGGCGTTGTGGCCTTGGGCGGCGGTGAAACTGACGTAGCCGATGGCCCCCTCCGTCAATGCCAGGCGCTGGATCGGGTTGGAAACTTCGGTCTTGAGCGGCAACTTCTCCAGATTGACCCGCGCCTCATACGCCTGGAACGACGGCAGGCCGTCCATCACCGCGTAGCCCTGCGCGTTGGTGCGCGCCTGGCCGGTGAACGTCACGTCCGGTACGCCATCGGTGGACACCAGCAACCGCGTGTCCCCATTCGAGCCATTACCGTGGGCGGTCACGCCATAACGGGTCACCACCAGCGAGCTGTCGAGTTCGCCGGTGAGCGAACGGTAGGTGCTGCCATCGGTGGTCGCCGACGCATTGGCGCGATAGGTCGACGCACGTTGGCCCACGTAGGCGTTGACGTATTTGTTGTCGCCCAACCCGCCATAGACCTGGTAGTTCATGCCTTCGCCGTCATCGTGGCTGAAGCCGACGTTGGCAGAGGATGTGCCCGAACTGCCGCGCTGGAAGTTGCTCGACATCATCGAGCGCCCGCCCAATGGAATGCTCACGCCCAGGTAGAGTTGCGAGTCGCTGTTTTGCGCGTTCCGGGTCTGGTACGCCGACAGGTTGAGGTTGATGTTCTTGACGTTGCCCAGGGTGAAACTGCGCGCCAGCGTCAGGCCGAAGCGGTCCGAAGGGGCAGCGTCCCAAAAGGTCGAGTGGTCGAAGGACAGGCTCGTCGACAGCCAGGAAAAACGCTTGGCGAGCATCACCGAATAGCGTTGTTTGCCCGAGTTCAACGCGTAGGAATCCGGATCGCCGACAAACTGCGAAAAATTGGTGAAGGTGCGGTCGGAAAAGCGATAGCCGAGAAAGCGCAGGTCGGTGCCGATGGCGTCGAAATGCTTGGAATAGTTGATGCGGTAGGAGTTGCCCACCGCCGTCTCACCGGTCCAACGTAATTTGGCGCGCGAGGTGGTGACGTCTGCCGACACCGCGCCGAACACCCCCAGGTCGCGGCCCACACCCACGGCGCTGGACAAGTAGTCGGTGGCCGCCAGCATGCCGCCGTACACCGTCCAGTCGCGGGACAAACCGTAGGCCAGTTCGGAGGCAACAAAGCTCGGTTCGGTGCCGCCCCTGCCCGTCAGGCGTGGCTGGCCCGCCGAGAGTTTGTAGCGCAACTCGCCTTCGCGGGCGAGGAACGGCACAGCGGCGGTGGTGACGGTAAATTTCTGCTCGGTGCCGTCTTCTTCGCGCACGGTCACATCCAGCGTGCCTTGCACACTGCTGTTGATGTCCTGGAGGCTGAACGCACCCGGGGTCACCGTGGTGGAATACAGCACGCGGCCTTGCTGCGACACGGTCACCGTGGCGTTGGTGCGCGCCAGGCCGCTGATCAGCGGCGCGTAACCGCGCAGGTTCGGCGGCAGCATGCGGTCGTCACTGCTCAGGCTCGCGCCGCGCAGGGCGAAGGTGTCGAACACGTCGGAGTTCAGGTAGTCCTCGCCCACCGACAGTTTCGAGTGGATCGACGGCAGCGCGCGATAGGCATACAAGCGGTTCAGCTGGAACGCCTGGCCATTGTTGCCGCCGCCCTGGTTACCGGTGACCTGTTGGGCCTGGTAATCGGCACGCAGCCGCCAGGCATCGACGTTCAGGCCTGCGGTGCCGTAGCTCTGTAACGAGGTGGAGTCGCCGCTGGACGCCGAGCCGGTGGTCTGGCGGCTGTTGGCGATTACCCGGTAATCGAGCAACGCGCCATCCAGCCCTTCGCTCCAGGAGGCCGGCGGGATGTAATTGGGGTCGTCATATTCGAATGACGCCTGGGGCAGGCTGATCAGCAACCGTCCCAGGTTCTGGGCGTAGGTGACGCTGGCGTTTTCGATCACGCTCAGGTCGACACATTGGCCATCGGCAATGCGTGGCAGGCGCTTGAACAGGTCGGGCTTGAGCCCGAACGTCTCGACCAGTGACAGCGGCAAACAGGCATAACTTTGTTGCGGTTGATCACCGCTCTTGAATTCAATGGAACGTGTTCCGAAATAACGTTGATTAACGACGATATCCAATACGTAGGTGCCCGGCACGGTGTAATGCGCATGAGTAAATTGTCCGAGACTGACGCCGTCATGACCGTCAATATTTAAGAACTCAGTATTAAACTCCAGGGCATAGGTATAACCCGCGCAAGGCAGTAATACGCAAGACAGAATAAGTGTGCGGCAGTACACGGGCGTTACCCTTTTATCAGCACCGAGACAGACAATAAAAAAGGGGCTTGCGCCCCAAAGTGTTACAACACCAACAACGAACACTGATAGACAAAACCTGTCGTGAGCGGGTTTACCCCGCGCGGCGTTAGTCCAGCCACCTCATTCCAACTAAAGACACTCAGGACCTGTGCCGGCGCAGCGCGGGGCGAGCCCGCTCACTACATGATCAAGGGCGAACCCACCCGCGCACGTATCAGTTGTAGGCGACGGTGAAGTTGGCAACGCTGTCGGCTTCACCGGTGGTGACGGAAGCGGCGGTGGCTTCGTACATCGCGGCGAAGGTGACGGTGTTATTGCCGTCTTGCAGCACTACCGGTGCGACTTGCTCAGTGCCGTTGTCCAGCATTTCGCCAGCGCTGGCCTGCAGGCGGATGCCGACGTTCTGGGCCAGGCCGGTGGTGGCGAACAGGCCAGGAACCACAGGGTCTTGCACGCCGCTGAAGGTGAAGCGGGCGTTCTTCTGGGTGGAGGTGTCGCACTCGGTCAGGACGATGTCGAACTTGGTCGGGGTCGAACGATCACCAATAGCCTTGAACTGGTTCGACGGCACTTGGCCCAGGGACACGGTCTGGTCCAGAGAGTTGGCATCGATACCGCAAGCGCCGGAAACGATTTCACCAATGAAGCGCACGGTGCCCGGGTTGCCGGTGGCCGGCGTGGCAGCGTTGGCGAACGAAGCAAGACCCATAACAACAGTAGCGGCAGTAACAGCAACAAGCTTTTTCATGAGTACAACTCTTGAATTAATAGTGGGATTGGCACAAAGATGCTGGAGCCTTAATACACAACCCTGCTGCATCACTAGTTCCCCCGCCAAACAACATTCATCCGTTAAAACAACTCAAGTATCAGCTTGAGTGTTTTCGTTGTTCAGTCAGTTAAAGTGCGGCCAACATCATCGGTATTCAATAACTTCAAACATCTGTAGTGCGGGACAAATAATGCGGTGTATGCGGAAGTTGAAATGTAAGCTCGTTCCGCTCGGACTGTAGGAATTTTCCCTGGGACACCCATTACAGATTTGTCCTATTGCGCCTCATGGCGCCGCACAAGTCGCCGCCATCACACGGTACCCATCCACCGGTTCGGTCTTGCTGATATCCAATTCGAACGTGCAACGTTGCGCGTTCTTTTCGCCCCACTTCATGCTGAACCGGGTGCCCTCACCCACCGCCATCAACACCTGCCCGGCCTGCCCGACCACGCCGACACTCAGGCCCTTTGCATCCAGCACCGAAGTGCCGAACGGTGGCAGGCCGCCGTCAGCGAGGCGCACCGTGGCTACGACTTTCTCCGAACGGCTGGCGGCGAATGTCGCCTTGACCACGGCACCGCGACGCGGCACCACATTGGTTACGCCGTCCTCGATGTCCACCTGGCTGTCCAGCTCGCTGGTGTCCAGTGCCACACGGTTCTTGCGGTACGGCATCACATACGGCACCAGCGCGTAGCCCTTCTTGTTGGTCAAGGTGCCAGGGGCGTTGAGCACACCCACGTTCGGCGTGTCCTTGATTTCCACCAGGGCTACCGTTTCACCCAGGCTCTGCCCGAATTCGACACCATCGCTGTGGGCCAACACCGAACCTGCCGCACTCACCGACGTCTGGCGGTAGCCACTGCCCACGCTGACGCCAGCGCCCAACTGGGCAAAGGGTGCGCGGTAGCCAATCAGCGCCGAGCCGTTATTGCCGGCGTTGTCCGAACGGTTGGCGTTGACGTTGTACGTCATCTCGCCATCGCGCCCACTGAGGCCCGCGCGCTGGTCCAGGCTGCCGTCGGTGTTGCGTGTGACGGCGTAGGTGGCGGTGCTGCGGGTCTGGCCGATCGGCATCGACACGGTGAACACCACCTGGTTGTTCTGGCCGTAGTTGTCGGTCAGGGTCTTGCTGGCATAGGCGCCATAGGTCACGCCCTTGTACTGGCTGCTGAAGCCCAGTTGCATCTGCTTGTCCTGGCGCGACGAGCCCCAGTAGTTCTGCTGGCTCATGTTCAGGTAAAACGAACCGGCACTGCCCAGCGCCTGGTTGATGCTCGCCTCGACCTTGGAGCGCCGGGACAGGTTGTAGTAGCTGTCGGGCTCTTGCAGGCGCACGGCCTCGTCAAAGTCCCGGTAGCCTTCGGTGGAATAGCGATAACCGGCAAAACGCACCGAGGTACCTGTCTCGAAAGCCTTGCCGTAGCGCAGGCTGACACTCTGGCCATTCTGTTTGCCTGCCGGGTTGCCGGACGCCTGCGGCACTTCGGTCTTGGCTGCCGTCACGTCCATCGACACCGCACCCAGGCTGCCCAGGCTCTTGCCCATGCCGACCACGCCGGCGTTGTAGAAATTGGCGCCGAGCAAGCCACCGTACAGCGTCAGGTCGAACGGCAAGCCATAGGCCAGCGAGGCCTGGGCAAACGACGGGCGCTGGCCGCCATCGACAGCGTTGTACTCGCCGACGGTCATGCTGTAGCGCCAGGTCTTCTCGCGCAGCATGTTACCCAGGGTCGCGTAAGGCTGGGTGAAACGTCGTTCGCGGCCGTCGGCCTCGGTAATCACGATTTCCAGGTCACCACTGCCGGAGGCGGCGTTGAGGTCATCGATCTCGAACGCGCCCGGTGCCACATAGGTGGTGTACAGCGAGTAGCCGTTCTGGCGCACTTCGACCTTGGCCTGGGTTTCCGCGATACCGCGAATGATCGGCGCATAGCCCTGCATCGAGTCCGGCAACATGCCCATGTCCGAGGCCAACTGCACACCGCGAAACGGGATGCTGTCGAACACATCCCCCGGCGTGAAACTTTCGCCCACGGTCAGCGTGCCCTTCAGGGCCGTCACGTCGCGTTGTGCATAGGTGTTGCTGCGCTGCCAATCCTGCTTGCCCTCCTCGTCCTGGCGGAACGACGAACTGGTACGAAAGCGCCAGTCGCCCAGGTTGAAACCGCCGTTGCTGTAGAGGTTGTATTGCGTACCGCTGCCCCGCGCGTTGGATTGGGTCTGTGCCGCCGAGAACTGATAGTTGAGCATCGCAGCGTTTATCCCGCTGTCCCATTCCTGCGGCGCCACGTAGCCGGCCGCGTCACGGCGCAAAGCGATCTGCGGCACGCTGATGTCCAGGGCCAGGTGGTTGGCGTCGAAGCTGACCGCAGCGCCGTCCACCAGCGCCGCGAGGTCGATGCACTCGGGCAGGCTTTCGCCGGGCACCTGGAACGCGTCCAGCTTGACCCCCAGCTCAGTGAGAAACGCTGCCGACAGGCACGCCCGCACGTCGCCGGTTTTTTCGTCCTGGCTGAAGGTCATGTCGCGGCGATCAAAAAAGCTCTGGTTCAGGCGAATGACCACCGGGTAGGTGCCAGGGCCGAGGCTGCCGCTGTTGGCAATCGCATCCAGGTCCAGGTTCGGCCCGGCATCGGTGCCACCAAAGGATTGCATGAAGCTTGAGTCAAACTTCACTGCGTCATCGGCCTGCGCCACACCGGCCATCAACGCAGCCAGGATGGCGGCGGACAGGCGCAGCGGGGCAAACGGCAGTGAGGACCAGTCGAGGTTCAGGGCATCGATTCGCATGACAATACTCAATGGGCTGCCATCACGTTGCCGGGGCAACGCGGGAGCACCTTCGCAAGGACAAGAAAAGTGGGATCAGGGCGTGCGGGTCAGCGCGACTTTGGTTGGTTCGCTGTAGCCGCCGTAGTCATTGATGGCGGAGAACATCACCTCACCGCCGCTGCCACTGAAGCCGGGCAAGGCATAACGCTGGCTGCTCATCGGCGCGACCATCTTGGGCTCGTCGACTTCCACGCTGTGTGCACCGGCCAATACCTTCACGCCGATGAAGGACACGTGAAACGCCGACGGGTTGTTGACCACCAGCACGGTCTTGCCCTGCTCCTGCGCAAGGCTCCAGCGCAGTTGTGGCAGTGCGTCCAACGGGTTGCCCTTGAGGCTGGCCGGGCGATAGAACAGCTTGATGCGGGTGCGCATGGCGATCTTCAGGGTGTTCTCGTCGGCCTTGCCGGCCACCGGGATTTCCTGGGCGTTGAAGTAGAACACCGACTCGCGGTCTTCCGGCAGCGCGCCCGGGACTTTCTGGATGCGCACCATCTGCTCTTTGCGCGGGTCCAGGCGAAACAGGGGCGGCGTGGCCACGAAAGGCGTTGCGCTGGTGTTGTCGTCAGCCTCGGTGTTGATCCAGGTCTGTACCGCATAGGGCTGTGTGGTGGTGTTGCCGACGCTGATGGACGCATCGCGCTTGCTGCCGTCGAACACGATACGCGTGCCGCCGAGCATCACACCGGCCTGGCTTGCGGTGCCAACCAGCGTCGTGGCGAGCAACACGGCCAGCATCGCTGTGGCTTTGAATGGGGTCGCAAAACGTTTCATATCGGTCATCCTCTTGGCGCCCCAACCTGGCTGGGCTGGGGCGTGTCACAGGGCTTACTGGTAGTCGACGGTGAACGCGGCCTTGGCGTTGGCCGGGCCCGAGGTCGCAGCACCGGTGGCGATGTAGTTGGCGGTGAAGCGCAACGGTTGGGTCAGGTCCAGGTACGGCGAGGACTCCAGGCCCAGTTGCACGTCCTTGCCGGTGGCGTCCTTGATCTGTACGGCGACGTTGGTAGCCACACCCGGATCCGGGGTCAGGCCGATCCACTGGCCGCTGGCGCCGGCGTTGCCGCTCAGGGACAGGAACTTGACCACGGCTTTCTTGCCGGTGACGCTGCAACCTGGCGCGGTGGTGTCGATGGTCAGGGTGAACGCACCGCCACCGGCGACTGCGCCAGCGCTTGCCAGGGAAGTGGCAGGGACGCTGCCCAGGGTCACGTCACCCGCGCCGGCCGAACCGTTGAGGTCCGATACCACCACCGGGCAGGTGTTGTCGGTGACGCTGCCGATGAAGTTGATTTCGCCATCAGCGGCCAGGGCCGCTTGCGAAGCACCGCCCAGAACCAGGGCCAGGGTCAAACCTTTGAGAGCGTACTTTTTCATGATCACATCCACAGTAAAGAGAGGGGTTATCTGTGCGCCTGCAGGAGGCATCCAGACGGAGCGACGGGGCTACCCGACTGCGGGTCAGCGCGTTTCGTCTGGTGTCATTATTGGAAGTTGGAGGGGTACACCTATGTAGGAAACGTCCTTGTGGTTGTAGGAAATTTCCCACGAATAACTACCTTTCACCGGGCTGCAGAAACGCCAACGCCACAGGTGCGATGCCCCCGTGGCGTTGGCGTTGCAGCGCTGGAAAACCTCAGCGATAGGTCACGGAAAAGCTCGCATAACCATTGGCCGAACCCGGGGTGGGCGTAGGTCCGTCGGCCGTCTGGATGTAGCGCGCCTTGAGCGGCACCGTGGTGGTGCCGTTGACGATGCGCGTGAGGCGTACCGGCTGGCCCAGGTTCAGCGGCGTGTCATTGGCCTGCAACACCTGGATGGCCACGCCCTGGGCGGTGGAATCACTCGACAGGCTCAGCACGCCATTGGCCGCATCCAGGATGGTCGAGGTCTTGTTGCCATCGACCTGGATGTTGGCGTAGTTACCATTGAAATTGCCGTTGGCGTTGTTCGGGTAATTGCTGCCCGCGATGCACGAGTCCAGCGTGACGGCGAACGGCTGGGCGGGCGTGGTGGAGTTCTTGCCGTTGAACACACGCTTTTCCCAGGTGCCCATCGGCACATCGATCTGATTACCCGGCGCGGCTGGCATCGAACAGCCGGCGACCGTCACCGAGGCGGTAAAGGTCAGGTCGAAAATCGGGCCACGATCAGAAGTCCCCGTGGCCACCAGTTGATTGATGGTATGGGTGCCCGGTGCGATATCGCCGGTTTTGACCAGGGTATAGCGCATCAAAGCCCCGGTCATTCCGCTGACGGCATAGGAAATATTCATGTTGAGTTCAAACGGAATGAAGCGGCTGGGGTTATCCGCCTGCCCTCTCCACTCGGCGGCAAAACCGGTCATATAGATCGCCAGGCCGATGCCGGGCACATTGGTTTGTAGCAACGAACTGGCGGGCACCCGCACCACATCCACCGGGACATCGGTGACCACGGGGCCGACCAGCGTGGTGGCGTAACGCGCGACCAGGCCACACACCAGACGGTCGTTGAACGGCACCGTGCGAATCGGCGCGTTGTTGTTGAGCGTGGTGCCGATCGGCACGTCACGCGGCGCAAATACGGTACCGGCGGCCAGGGTCAGTTGCTTGGGCGTGCCGTTGTTGGAGTCCCAGGTGCAGGCTGCCATGGCGGGCGCCGCCACCAGCGCCAGGGCGAAGGCGGCAAAGCCGGTGGTGAGTATGGATCTCTGTTTCATGATTGAAGTCCTCGTAAGAGCAACTGCAGGCATGGACGGTCTTTGGCCTCATCAGAGGGAGCAGGCATAAAAACCGGGTGAAACCTGATTATCGAAAATCGCCATCACCCAACCCGTAGCCGACTTCCCGCCAACTCGTAGGAAATTTCCTACGATCAGCGGTAGGTCACTGTGAAACTCGCGTAACCATTGGCGGTGCCCGGCACCGGCGTCGGCCCATCACCCGTCTGGATATAGCGCGCCTTGAGCGGTACCGAAGTGGTGCCACTGACGATGCGATTGAGGCGTACCGGCTGGCCCAGGTTCATCGGCGTGTCATTGGCTTGCAACACCTGGATGGCCACGCCCTGGGCGGTGGAGTCGCTCGACAGGCTCAGGATGCCGTTGGCCGCATCCACGATGCTGGACGTCTTGTTGCCATCGATCTGGATGTTGGCGTAGTTGCCATTGAAGTAGCCGTTGGCGTTGTTGGGGTAGTTGCTGCCCGCGATACACGAACTCAACGTGATGGCAAACGACGTTGCCGACGTGGTGGAGTTCTTGCCGTTGAACACGCGCTTTTCCCACGTACCCATCGGCACATCGATCTGGTTGCCGGGGGCGGCCGGCATCGAACAACCGGCCACGGTGAGGGTGGCGGTGAACGTCAGGTCGAACATGGGGACCGTGTTGGTCGTACCCGAGGCGACCAGTTGGTTGATGCTGTGGGTGCCGGCCGGAATATCGCCGGTCTTGACCAGCAGGTAGCGAAACATGATGGAAGGCATCTCGGCGATGGTCCCCGAGGCGT
The DNA here is from genome assembly GCF_059418405.1 of Pseudomonas sp. GW821-FHT09A09. NCBI lineage: Bacteria > Pseudomonadati > Pseudomonadota > Gammaproteobacteria > Pseudomonadales > Pseudomonadaceae > Pseudomonas > Pseudomonas sp. GW821-FHT09A09. The sequence goes on along the minus strand of NZ_JBWKPU010000007.1, from coordinate 132,965 downwards.
AGGTCAGGTTGAGCGGCACAAACCGGTTCGGGTTATCGGCCGGGGTGCGCCAGCCGGCGGCAAAGCCCGTCATGTAGATCGCGAGGCCAACTCCGGGCACGTTGGTCTGCAACAACGCATTGGCGGGCACGTTGAGGTAGTCCACCGGTATATCGGCGGCCAGCGGCCCGACCAGCCTGACGTTGTAGATCGACGACGAGCCGCATCGCAGGCCGTCACCGAAGTTGACGGCACGGATCGGCGAAGGGTTGTTCAGCGTGGTGCCGATGGGCACATCGCGCGGTGAGAACACTGTCCCGGCGTTGTAGGTCAGCGCCTTGGCCGTCGTGCTGCCAGAGTTCCATGTGCAGGCCACCGAAGGGATCGCAGCAGACAACAGGGCCGCAGTACCCAGGTAACTCAAGAGCCGTGATCTGAAATGCATGATTGATGTCCTGCTGGAAACGGGTGCCGGTATGAGGCCAGGCAACCCAGGGATGCACGTAAAACAAACTGTCAGAACGGGTTCAGCGATAGGTCACCGAAAAACTCGCATAACCATTGGCAGACCCCGGCATTGGCGTCGGCCCGTCGCCGGTCTGGATATAGCGCGCCTTGAGCGGCACCGTGGTGGTGCCGTCGGCGATGCGATTCAGGCGTACCGGCTGGCCCAGGTTCATGGGCGTGTCATCAGCCCTGAGTACCTGGATGGCCACGCCCTGGGCGGTAGAATCGCTCGACAGGCTCAAGATGCCGTTGGCCGCGTCCAGGATGGTAGAGGTGTTGTTGCCATCGATCTGGATATTGGCGTAGTTGCCGTTGAAATAGCCGCCCGCGTTGTTGGGGTAATTGGTGCCGGCAATGCACGCTGTCAGGGTGATGGCAAATGGCTGGGCCGGCGTGGTGGAGTGTTTGCCACTGAACACGCGCTTTTCCCAGGTGCCCATGGGTACGTCGATCTGATTGCCGGGAGCAGCCGGCAGCGAACAGCCGGCCACGGTGATGCTGGCGGCGAATGTCAGGTCGAATATCGGCCCCATGTTCGATGTACCGGAGGCAACTACCTGGTTGATGCTGTGGGTGCCCGCCGCAATGTCGCCGGTTTTGAACAACGCGAAGCGAAACCGCATGGAAGGCATTGTCACCGGCGCCGGCGCATCGTAAGTGAGCGTGAACGGAATAAAGCGGTTCGGGTTGTCCGGTGGCAGGGCCCACTCTGGCGTGAAGCCGGTCATGTAGATGGCCAGGCCAATGCCGGGCACGTTGGTCTGCAAGAGTGCATTGGCTGGCACGATGGCGTAGTCCACCGGCACCCCCATGGCCAGCGGGCCGATCAGCGTGGTGGTGTAGAACGCCGAAGCCGTGCAACGCAGCGTGTCACCGAAGTTGACGGTCTGGATCGCGGCCGGGCGACTGTTCAACGAACTGCCGATCGGAATATCCCGCGGCGCGAAGTAAGTGCCCGCGTTGAACATCAGCGGCTTGGCCGTGGTACCGCCCGATGTCCAGCTGCAGTCGGCCAGTGCTGGCACCGCCGCTAGCGACAGGGACGATGCCCCCAGGCAACTGAGCAGTCGTGATCTGAAATTCATGTTTGAAATCCTGCTGAGCACGACTGTGGGCATAGGTTGCCGTCAGCCTGCCGGATGATCGAGGTCGGGCGCCAAGGCCAGAAGAGGCGCGATTATGGGAAATCGATATCACCCAACGCGCAGCCGATTTCCCACCAACTTGTAGGAAATTTCCTCAGGCCAAGGTTTTCACTCACACCAGGTTGTTGCGCTTGGCAAAGTCCGCCAGGTACACCACCGACTTGACGTTGAGTTTCTCGATCAGGCGGGTCTTGTAGGTGCTGACCGTCTTGTTGCTGATCAGCATGGCATCGCCGATCTGCTTGTTGGTCATGCCCAGGGCCAGTTGCTGCAGGATGCTCAGTTCGCGGTCCGACAGGCGTTGCACCAGGTCATGGTCCGATCGCTGGGTGTCACTGCGCCGCACGGTGTTGCTGGCCAGGTCGGGAAAATACGTATAACCGTTCATCACGGCGGCGACCGCCTTCACCAACTCGCCCAGCTCATTGCTCTTGGAGACAAACCCGGCCGCGCCCGCCTTCATGCAGCGCGCGCAGTAGCGCAGCGCAGGCTGGGAGGTCAACACGAGGGCTTTGCTGGGGCCATTCTTACCCGTGACCCGGGCAATCAGCTCCAGCCCGTCGAGTGTGGGGAGGGTCAGTTCAAGAATGATCAGGTCCGGCACCCGCTCGCGAACGCAGCGGACCGCCTCGGCGCCATCACCGGCTTCGGCAATATCAGTGAACCCTTCCCTGGCCAGCAGCATTTTGACCGAGGCGCGGATAAAGGGGTGGTCGTCCACAACTAACGCGCTAGACATAGCTTTCCTTTCTGCAACACAAATCGGCAGTCGGCTCTCCCCTTGGCTGTTCGGTGGGTGCAACACACGAGGAACGTCGATCGTCCTTCAATCATTGAGGAAGGCGAATGATGGGCACTGGACTGGAGCGTTGACGTAGGACCAATCCCTGCAAATCGTAGGATTTTTCCTTCCGGCGTTGAATGTAGGAGCCGGCTTGCCGGCGATGGCGGCGCGTCAGTCGACCTCTGTGCGACTGACCCACCGCTATCGCCGGCAAGCCGGCTCCTACAGGGGGAGATGGGGTTATTTGAGGTAGCGCGCCGCAGGCTTGGCGTTGCCGAACTTGCCCGAGATCGCGCGGCGCCCGGCTTCCCACTCGTCCCACGCCTGGCCTTCATGCAGGCCCGGAATGGTGACGCGCTCACCCAGGTCCAGCCCCGCCAGTGCGGCGTCCACCAGGTCACTGGCCGACATGGTGATCGGGCTCTCTTTCTGCGGCGCATAGCCCGCCACGTCCCAGAACTCGGTGGCGGTTGCGCCAGGCAGCACGCTCTGGATGCGCACGCCCTTGTCACCGAGGTCGCGTTGCAACGCGTGGCCGAAGCTCAACACGTAGGACTTCGAGGCGCTGTAGACACCGTTGAGCATCTCCACGGCAATACCTACTACCGACGCGATATTGATAAGGGTGCCGGTGCCCCGCGCCACAAAGGCCGGCGCCACCGCATACGTCAGGCGTGTGAGGGCGGTGATGTTCAGGCCGATCATCGCGTCCATCGTCTCCACGTCACCGTCGAGCACCGAGGCCACTGAGCCGACCCCGGCGTTGTTGACCAGCACGGTGATGCTGGCGTCTTCACGCAATACCGCCTCGACCTTGGCCAAGGCGGCCTTGTCGTTCAGGTCGGCGACCAGGGTGGTGACGGTCCGCCCGGTGTCGGCGCGCAGCCTGGCCGCCAGGGTATCCAGGCGCTCGGCGTTACGGGCTACCAGGATCAGGTCATAACCACGTTTGGCCAAACGGTCGGCATACACCGCGCCGATGCCCGTGGATGAACCCGTGATAAGGGCTGTGCCCTTGGACGCTACAGTACTCATGCGGTGTCTCCAGAAAAGTGAGCCGACAAACTTCGGTGATTGAGAGTACGGCTTCCCCTCCACGGCACAAATGTCGTATATACACCTTTTTAGGACACACCTTTCCAGAGAGCGGTACACGCCATGAAAACCATCGGCCTTGTGATTTACCCAGGCTTCCAGGTACTGGGGCTCGCCGTTTCAGCGGTTTTCGAAACCGCGAATGACCTGCACGGCATGCCTTATGCGCTGACGGTGGTGTCCGAGCACGGCGGCATCGTGCACTCCTCCCTGGGGTTCGGCATGGAGTCACGGTCGTTCAAAGGCGCGCACTACGACACGCTGGTGGTGATCGGCAATAACCACCTGGATGATGTGTCGCCGGGGCTGATCGACTACCTGCGCAACGCCACTTCACAGCGCATCACCGCGGTGTGCACCGGCGCCTTTGTACTCGCCCAGGCGGGCCTGCTGGAAGGCCGTCGCGCAACCACCCACTGGGCTCACGCCCGGGCGTTTCGCGAGGCCTACCCCGGCGTGCGGATGGAAGAAGACCGTATCTTCGTGATCGACGGCGCGCTGTGGACCTCGGCCGGCATGACCGCCGGCATCGACCTGGCGCTGGCGATTGTCGAGAAGGATTTGGGCACCGAGATCGCCCGCAGTGTTGCCAAGAAAATGGTCGTGCACCATCGCCGTTCGGGCGGTCAATCGCAGTTCTCGACGCTGCTGGACCTTGACCCGAAAACCGACCGCATCCAGAGCACGCTGCTCTATGCCAAGGAACACCTGGGGGCCGACCTGTCGGTGGAACAACTGGCCGACATCGCCCACCTGAGCCCGCGCCAATTCAGCCGGATCTTCAAGGAAGAAACCGGCCAATCGCCGGCCAAGGCCATCGAACACCTGCGGGTTGAAGCGGCGCGAATCATGATGGAAGAAGGCCGTTACTCCCTGGACATCATCGCCCGGGAGTGCGGGTTCGGCGAACGGGAGCGCATGCGCAGGTCGTTTCTGCGGGCATTCGGGCAATCGCCCCAAGCAATCAAGCGCGTCACCCCTCTACTGTAGGAGCTGGCTTGCCGGCGATGAGGCCCTTGGGATGAGTGCATGCCTTGAGGGCGCAATCGCCGGCAAGCCGGCTCCTACAGTGGTTGGCAGCGCAATAAAAATGTGGGAGCTGGCTTGTCGGGTCGCCGCATCGCTGCGATAGCGGTGTATCAGTGCCAGATGTGCTGACTGACACGATGCTATCGCGGGCAAGCCCGCTCCCACATGGGGTCTGCTGTGAGGTCTAATTATTTGGAGACGGGCATCGCGAACTCAGCGCCTTGCTCGATGCTCTCCGACCAGCGCTGCATGATCGACTTCTGTTTGGTGTAAAAACGCACACCCTCGGTGCCGTAGGCATGCATGTCGCCAAACAGGCTCTTCTTCCAGCCTCCAAAACCATGCCAGGCCATCGGCACCGGGATCGGTACGTTGATGCCGACCATGCCCACTTCGATGCGCCGTGCAAACTCGCGTGCGATGTTGCCGTCGCGGGTGAAGCAACTCACGCCGTTGCCGAACTCGTGATCGTTGACCAGCTTTACCGCTTCGGAGAAGTCAGCAGCACGCACGCACGCCAGCACCGGGCCGAAGATCTCTTCGCGGTAGATGCTCATGTCTTTAGTGACGTGGTCGAACAACGTTGCGCCGAGCCAGAAGCCGTTTTCCAGGCCGGCTTCGGCAGGCACATAGTCACGTCCATCGAGCAACAATTTTGCGCCGGCTTGCACGCCTTGTTCGATGTAGCTACTGATGCGCTCCAGGGCGGCGCGAGACACGATCGGGCCCATCTCGGCTTTGAGGTCGCGGCCGTCAGTGATGCGCAGTTGCTTGGCCCGTTCGGTCAGGGCCGCGATGACTTTGTCACCTACATCCCCCACCAGCACTGCCACCGAAATGGCCATGCAGCGTTCACCGGCACTGCCGTAGGCAGCGCCCATCAGGGCGTCGACGGTTTTTTCGATATCGGCGTCGGGCATCACCACCATGTGGTTTTTCGCACCGCCCAGGCCTTGCACGCGTTTGCCGTGGCGGGCGCCGGTCTCGTAGATGTATTGGGCAATTGGCGTGGAGCCGACAAAGCTCACAGCCTTGACATCGGGGTGTTCGATCAGCGCATCCACCGACTCCTTGTCGCCCTGCACCACGTTGAACACGCCTTTGGGCAGGCCGGCTTCGCGCAGCAATTCGGCCATGAACAGCGAGGCACTCGGGTCGGTCGGGCTTGGCTTGAGGATGAAGGTGTTGCCCGCTGCAATGGCGATGGGGTACATCCACATGGGCACCATCACGGGGAAGTTGAACGGCGTCACGCCCGCTACAACGCCCAGCGGCTGACGCAAGGTCCAGTTGTCCATGCCACGAGACACCTGGTCGGAAAACTCCCCCTTGAGCAGGTTGGGAATGCCACAGGCAAATTCGAGGATGTCGATGCCGCGGTCCACTTCACCCTGGGCATCGGTGAAGACCTTGCCGTGTTCGGCGACGATGATGCGCGCCAGGTCGTCCTTGCGTTCACGCAGCAGGTGGAGGTATTCGAACAGCACGCGGGCACGGCGGATCGGCGGGGTATCGGCCCAACCGGCGAAGGCCGCCTGGGCGGCAGCGACGGCTTCGGACACGGTCTGGCGGCTGGCCAGGGCGACGCGGCCGGTCTTTTCGCCAGTGGCCGGGTTGAAGACATCCTGATAACGATCATCGCGGGACACGCGCTGGTCGTTGATGTAGTGCTCGATGGTCGTAGTCATGGCAGTGGTTCCCAGGTGGGTAGCGATGGGACACACGATAGGCTTTCGATTTGTTCCGAACCAGAGCAGAATCCAGAACTGATTGTCCACCTACGCGAACAATACCCTCATGGAAAAAGCTGAGATCGAAGGGCTGTGGACCCATATCCACTGGCTGTCGGTACTGGAAGAACAAGGCACCTACACCGCTGCAGCGGCGCGCCTGGGCGTGAGCAAATCGGCAGTGAGCCAGCGCATTTCCGACCTGGAAAAAGCCACCGGCACCCGGCTGGTCACCCGTACCACGCGCAGCGTGCGGTTGACGGATGCCGGCCTGTCGTTGACCCGCGAAGTGCGCAGCGCCTACGAGCACATCGCCCGCAGTTTCTCGTCGGTACGTGACTCAGTGGGAGAGATTCGCGGCCTGGTGCGCCTGACGGCGCCGGTGGCGTTCGCCCGCCAGCAACTGGTGCCGCACCTGTCTGCGTTCTTGCAGCAGTACCCGCAGGTGCGTATCCAGTTGGACGTATCCGATGCGCTTAGCTCACTGGCAGCCGAGGGCTATGACTTGGCCGTGCGGCATGGCTTCCAGGTACCGGAAACCCATGTAGCCTGGAAACTGTGCGACACCGCCTCGGTGCTGGTGGCGACCCGGGAATACCTGCAGCGCCATGGCGAACCGCGCGAACCCGGCGACCTTACAGCGCATAACTGCCTGTTCTACCCGCGTGGCACCGACCAGCCGGCGTGGACTTTTGAGCGCGGCGTCAAGAACGTGCAGCGCCTCACCGTGCCCATCGCCGGGAGCTTCGCCACCAACAACAGCGAAGCCCTGCGCGACTCGGCCCTCAACCACTTGGGCATCGCCCTGCTCCCGGATTTCAGCGCCCATGCCGCACTGGCCAGTGGCAAGCTGGTGCAGGTGCTCAAGGACTGGACACTCAAGGGGGTGTTTGCCGATGAGATCTATTTGATTCGGCCGTACTCGCCCCATGTGCCGAAGTCGGTGAGTGTGTTGGTGGGGTACCTGAGGGACGCGTTGGCAGGTGGTTTCAAATTTTTTCCACCAACACACACTCAGCCATGAGGCACTAATACGGCATGGTCATAAAATTTTGGGGTTGAAAGCCGTAACCTTGCAGAAAAGTTGAAATGGCCGTGGCCTGCTCACTTGTCAGTACCGGGGTCAAGGAAATGACGTTAAAGACTTGTACGCCCCCGGCAAAACAATGCCACTCCACCATTGCAGTCGAGTCCGCCCAAACATACCGGGATGGAATATTCGTACCGCCAAAATCAGAAGGTGCGGCACCTGCGCTGGCATCAACAATATTGACCCACAAATCGGTGGCAATCAGATTGCGCGGAATCGCTTGTACCTCGTACCACTTACCTTCAGGACCCAGACCATAAACATCGACTTTGCCAATAGCCAACGACAATATTGCCAGCAGATACGGGAATGTGACCCGTGGTTTAGTCAATACCAGTACAGACGGATCGGTTGCGGGCGCACCGCCATTAACTTTCTGGTAGACCCACCGGTAATAGGCCTTGTTTCCAAATGGCAGGAAAACCCGAAACCCCTGAGGCAATGCTTTTAACGTGTTCACGATTTGCGTCGGGAACGCTATGGGGGGAGGATTTGTACAGGCCCCATCACTGATGGAAGGATCATTCCACGCCAACGAATCAGCCGAAGCCCATGAAACGACGGTGGCGCATACCAGCCCGGCAAACAGCGCATAAGGTTTCATCTTCCATCCCTCCTAGAGTGTCCATCTTCAATGCCATCGAGACTAACGGATCGTTCGGGTGATGAAACCTGTCAACTCTGACAGGTTTACTCCTATTAAAAGGAACCATTCTCGACAACTAACAGCTCATAAAATACTTATAGCCAGCCGCAATAAACCTCCCGACAAACATCACAACTTCATCATTAAATCGATACATCCCAGCGTCTCGCCAACGGCTTTTTGACACCACCCAAAAAGCCATACAACTAATTGTAAATATTCAATTATTGCAGCTCCCAAACGCCACCCCTAACCCACTTTTCAAACTCCTTACTGCACCCGCTTGCAAAACAACCACAACCGTCTACGTTCATGAATACCGTAAAAGCCATCAGCCACTATTGATCAAACCCGACTGCCGGGCGAGGGACTTTATTGCACTGAAAACAGACCAGACGCTGCTGTAACTCAAGACACGGAACTTAAGTCTTAACTCTCAGAAGGGATGCTTTGATGAAGCGCAGCCAGTGGTACCGTGCGTTCTCGAAAAAGGGGCCAGCCGATCATTTCTGGCTGTCGTTGCTGTGTTTTTGCGGCCTGGTTATCGCCAGCTTTCTGTTGTTTGAACAGCAGATTCAAGACTTCCTCACGCACCTGAACCTGTACCAACCGTCGACACCCGCGCAAACACTCAACCTCGCCTTGTTGCTGGTCGCCCTGCTCGCGCTGGATGTGGTGCTGCCGGTGCCGTCGAGCGTAGTGGCGTTGCTGGCGGTGGCGCTGTTCGGCAGCCTCGGCGGTTACCTGGTGATCTTTATCGGGCTGTGCCTGGGCGCCGGGCTGGGGTATGCGCTGGGGGCCGGGTATTTTCGCTTATTGTCCAGCCGCCTTGGCTTACATCAGCGCCAGCCAGGGCAGTTGGGGTACCGGTTGGGCACGCTGTCGCTGATTTGCCTGCGTGGCGTGCCGGTGCTGGCGGAAACCTCGGTGGTCGCGGCCGGCATGCAACGCTATCCGCTGCGGGCGTTCCTGCTGATCACCACCCTGGCCAACGCCGGGCTGGCGCTGGCCTACACGGCCATCGGCACCTTCCTGATCGAACAGAACGCGCTGCTGGTGACGGTGCTCGCCAGCATGGTGTTGCCGCTGCTGTTCGTCGCCGGCTACAGCCTGCTCAAGACGCTGCGCAAACCCGCCAAGGATCAACCGCTGCACGGGCGCTTCGAGGTGAGCTACGACTACCCGGTGGTGTTCACCGATCACCTGTTCGACCCACTCAACCCGTGCCTGCACGGCCAGCTCACCGCCCACCACGCGGGCCCGGTGACGGTGATGGTGTTTGCCGACGCCCAACTGCTGCAAAGCGCCCCGCAGTTGCTGGAGCAGATCGACGCGTATTTCGCCGCCCATGACGACCTGCATCTGCAAACAACCCCTATCGCGGTGCCGGCCGGTGAATTGAGCAAGACCTCGCAGGTACTCGAACAGCTCTACCGCGACATGTTGCAACACGGGCTCGATCGACATTGCTACGTGCTGGCCCTGGGCGGCGGCGCGGTGCTGGACGCCGTGGGCTACGCCTGTGCCACGTTCCACCGAGGCATCCGCCTGATCCGTCTGCCCAGCACGGTACTGGCCCAAAATGACGCCGGTATCGGCGTGAAAAACGGCATCAACGCCTTCGGCCAGAAGAACCTGCTGGGCGCCTTCTACCCCGCCACCGCCGTGATCAATGACTTCCAGTTGCTCACCAGCCTCACGCGTCGCGACCAGATCGCCGGCCTCGCCGAGGCGGTCAAGGTGGCGCTGATCAAGGACCAGGCGTTCTTCGAATGGATGGAGCAGCACGCCGACGCCCTCGCCCGCTTCGAACACAGCGCCAGCCGCTACGCGATCCGCCGCTGTGCCGAATTGCACCTGGAGCACATCACCGGTGCCGGCGATCCGTTCGAGCGCGGCAATGGCCGCCCGCTGGACTACGGGCACTGGGCCGCGCACAAGCTGGAAAACCTCAGCCACCACCGCTTGCGCCATGGCGAAGCGGTTGCCGTGGGCATGGCCCTGGATGGGCTGTACGCCAACGCCCTGGGCCTGTTGAGCGATGCCGACAGCGAACGGGTAATGAGCCTGCTGCGCACGTTGGGCTTCGACCTGTGCCCGGCGGAACTGGGCCTCAAGGACAGCCAAGGTCGCTCGCAGGTATTGCTTGGCCTGGAGGAGTTCCGCCAGCACCTGGGCGGGCAACTGTCGATCCCCATGCTCAACCGGATCGGCCAATCGGTGGACCTGCACGAGATCGACGATGCGCGAATGGAGTGGGCACTGCAACGGCTGATGACCCGCCGCGAAACCCTACTGCCCCTGCATGAGGGTTTCGCAAAATGAGCCAGGCCGACGTAAAAACCTGGCTGACCCTGGGCCGCGTGTCCAACCTGCCCACGGTGTGGACCAACACCCTGGCCGCCGCCCTGCTCGCCAGCAGCGCCGGGGCCCTGGCGCCACCGTCGTCGCTGGTGTGGCTGCTGCTGTTGTTCACGCTGTCGCTGCTGTACCTGGCCGGCATGCTGTTGAACGACCTGCTCGACGCCGACTGGGACGCACAACACCACAACCCGCGCCCGATCACCCTGGGCCTGGCCAGCCGCCAACAAGTGGGGCGCGCCACGGCACTGTTGCTGACCCTGGCCGCCGTGGCGGTGCTGGGCCTGAGCCGCTTGATCGACCAACCCCATTGGCTGCTCGGCGGTGTGGTGCTGCTAGTGGGCTGCATCTTTGGCTACAACCTGCTGCACAAGAAATACGCCCACAGCGTGTGGTTGATGGGCGCCTGCCGCTCGGCGCTGTACCTCACCGCCGCCGCCAGCCTGGCGGTGCCACCCGAGCCGATCTGGCTCTGCGCGATGTTGCTGGGCGTGTACATCAGCGGCCTGACCTACCTGGCCCGCCAGGAACACCGCAACAGACTGATCAGCCGCCTGCCGTTGCTGCTGATGCTCAGCCCGCTCGTCCTGGCCATCTACTCCAACAACCTGTGGTTCTGGCCCGTACTGGCGCTGTGGCTGGGCTGGCTGGGTTGGCACTACTACAAGCACCTAGCCAACCCTCAACATCGCCAGGTTCGGGCGTTTATCGGTGCGGGCCTGGCGGCGCTGCCGCTGTTCGATGCCCTGGTGCTGGCGGTGGCCGACCAGCCGTTGGGCAGCCTGCTGTGTGTGCTGGTGTTTTTCCTGCTCCCCCACTTTCAGCGCTGGATCAAACCGACATGAACATGCGCCCCGAATGCCTCATCGAACAGCAGCACACGTTGGCCGAGCAACTGGATGCCACCCAATTGCAGTGGTGGCAGCAGGCACAAGTGCAACTGGCCCAACAGCCGAGCGCCACCACGGCGGCGCTGTTGAGTGGCCAATGCAAGCGCCACCTGCCGGCCACCGCCGTCGAATCGGTACGTGCTGTGTTGCTGGCCCAGCTACTTGAACAAGCCCCCATCGACGAGCGTCCGGCGTTGCTGCGCCAGTTGTTCCTGTGGGGCGACGACCACGAAAAAGTCGCCACCCTCAAGGCGCTCGACTGGCTCGACAGCGAGGGTGTGTGCCTGGAACTGGCGCTCCAGGCCGGGCGCACCAGCAACCCCCAGGTGTTTGCCGCCCTGGCGCTGGACACCGCCTACCCATCTCGACATTACCCCGAGCGTGCCTTTCACCAGCTTGTGCTCAAAGCACTTGGCATGGGCCTCGACATTGAGCGCCTGATCGGCCTGGAACAACGCCAGGGCGTCACCCTCAACCAACTCGCCCTCGACCTGCTGGACGAGCAACTGGCGGCCGACCGCCCCGTGTCCCCCGGGCTGCCCCGCGCCATTGCCTTCCACCTGCTCAGCCCCGCGCAACGCCAGCGCCTGGGCGGCCTGCGCCTGCCCCCGGAATGGCACGCCTACCTGAATTGAGCCCCACCGCCTGCCCTTTTCCCTTGACGAGGATTCACCATGCTCAAGTACTTCGATCCGCATATCCACATGGTCAGCCGCACCACCGATGACTACCAGAACATGGCCGCCGCTGGCATCACCGGGGTGATCGAACCTGCGTTCTGGCAGGGCCAGGCGCGTACCAGCGTCGGCAGTTTCGTCGACTATTTCGACACGCTGCTGGGGTGGGAGCGCTTTCGCGCGAGCATGTTCGGCATCCATCACTTCTGCACCATCGGCCTCAACCCCAAAGAGGCCAACGACCTGTCGATTGCCAATGAAGTGCTGGAGATTTTGCCGCGCTACCTGGTCAAGGACGGCGTGGTGGCGGTGGGCGAAATCGGCTATGACGACATCACGCCCGAAGAAGACCGGTTTCTCGCTGCCCAACTAGAGCTGGCCAAGCAATTCAACCTGCCGGTGCTGGTGCACACACCGCACCGCGACAAGATCGGCGGCACCAAGCGCACCCTGGCGGTGGTCCGCGAAGTGGGGATTGCCGAGCACCTGGTGATCATCGACCACCTCAACGAACTCACCCTGCCCCTGGTACTCGACAGCGACTGCTGGCGCGGCCACTCGATCTACCCCAACACCAAGATGTCCGAGCAACGCATGGTGGCCCTGCTCAAGGAATACGGCACCGAAAAAATGGTGGTCAACAGCGCGGCGGACTGGGGCATCAGCGACCCGCTCAAGGTGCCCAAGACCGGCCAGGCCATGTTGGCCGCAGGCTTCAGCGAAGCCCAAGTTGAGCAGGTGCTGTTCCACAACCCGGTGGACTTTTTCGCCCAGAGCGGCCAGCTGGACAAGGCCCTGGTCAGCACCCCATTGCCCATCGACCAGCGCAAGCAATGGCAGGAAAACTCGGCCCTGCGCGGCCAGGATCCGGTGGTCAAATGAGTGCCGCCAGCGGCTGGACGGCCGCCCAGGTCGGCTATTGCAGCAACGTGCACCCCACCCGTGACCTCGCCGGGCTCAGCGCGTCCATCGCGCAGCATTTCCAGGGCGTGCGCAGCCTGCGCGGGTTGCTGGAACAGGACAGCGGCCTGTGGATCTGCGCCCGCGCTGCCGAGCAATTGCGCGACGCCTCGGCACGGGCGCACTTCCTTAAGCTGCTGCACACCAGTGGCGTGCGCCTGACCTCGTTGAACGGCTTTCCCTACGGTGAGTTCCATCAGGGCGCGGTGAAAGCCGAGGTCTACCTGCCAGACTGGGCCGACCCGCAACGGCTGGCCTACAGCCTGGACCTGGCGCGTATCCTCGCCGACGCCTTGCCGGCCGGCTGCCGCCAGGGCGTGATTTCCAGCGTGCCGCTGGGCTATGCCGCCACCTGGACGCCTGCCTTGCAACGGCGGGCTGACGAGCACCTCAACCGGCTCACCGCCGCCCTCGCCGACCTGCACCGGGAAACCGGCAAGAAGATCGTGTTCTGCCTGGAGATGGAGCCGGACTGCGTGCTGGAAACCACCGAACAGGCCATCGCCTTCTTCCAGCAGCGGCGCGTGACGGATCCGAACCATGCCTACCTGGCGCTGTGTTTTGACGTGTGCCACCAGGCGGTGATGTTCGAGGACTGCTATCAATCCCTGGACCGCCTGCGCCAGGCCCGGGTGCCGGTGGGCAAGATCCAGCTCTCCAACGCGATGATCTGTCGCCTGCCGCCGCAAGGGGATGCGCGGCGCCAGCGGGTACTCGACACCCTGGCGACCTTTGCCGAAGCAGTCTACCTGCATCAGGTCAAAGCCCTGGATGCGCAGGGCCGAGTGGTCGCCTGGCCGGACTTGCCCGCCGCCCTGGCGGGTTGTGACAGTTATCGCGAGCTGCGCATTCACTTCCACGTGCCGCTGTTCAGCGAACACTTGTTGCTGCCCGAACTCAGCGGCAGCCAGGTGGCATTGGCACAAACCTTCGATTACCTGGCGGCCCATCCAGAGTTTCGCCCTGTGCTGGAGGTGGAGACCTACAGCTGGGGCGTGCTGCCCGCCGAGCTGCGGCCCGCCTCCGAACCGGCCCAGTTGGCGGGCATCGCCGCCGAGCTGACCTGGGTCGAGACGCAGCTGCGTCAACGCAACCTGCTGCGTTCCCCGGTGCAGGAGGCGTACGCCCATGCACTCTGATCAACCGTTGCTGCTGATCAATGTGGTGGGGCTGACGCCCGCCTTGCTCGGCGAGGCCACGCCGCATATCAACAAGCTGCTCAAGACCGCGCAGATGGCCCACTTGCAACCGGTGTTCCCGGCCGTCACATCGACGGTGCAAGCCTCGATCCTCACCGGCACACCGCCGTCGGCCCACGGTATCGTCGGTAACGGCTGGTACTTTCGCGACCAGGCCGAGGTGAAGTTCTGGCTGCAACCCAACGCGCTGATCCAGGGTGAAAAGGTCTGGCACACCCTCAAGCGCGTGCTGCCGGGGTTTCGCTGCAGCCAGTTGTTCTGGTGGTACAACATGTACGCAGACGTGGACGCCGCCATCACCCCGCGCCCCCACTACCCCGCCGACGGGCGCAAACAGTTTGGCCTGTATTCGTCGCCGCCCGAGTTGCACGCCCAGATCGAGGAGCAGATCGGCGAGTTTCCGTTTCCCGGTTTCTGGGGGCCAGCGGCGGGCATTCGTTCCAGCCGCTGGATCGTCGATTGCGCCATGGCCGAATTCCAGATCAACCGGCCGCACCTGCAATTGATCTACCTGCCTCACCTGGACTACAGCCTGCAACGCGTGGGCCCCGACCACCCCTCGATTGCCGATGAAGTGCGCGCCATCGACCTGGAAGTCGGGCGCTTGCTGTCGTTCGCCGAGGCACAAGGGGCGGCGGTGATGGTGCTTTCCGAGTACGGGATCGAAGCGGTCGAGCAGTCGATCTCGATCAACCGTGTGCTGCGCAGCGAAGGCCTGTTGCAGGTGCGCCAGTCGCTCAGTTGGGAGCTGCTCGACGCCGGTGCCAGTGCGGCGTTCGCGGTAGCCGACCATCAAATCGCGCACGTCTATGTGAAGCAGGCGCAGGACATTCCCCGCGTCAAAGCCCTGTTGCAGCGCCAGCCAGGCATCGAGCAGGTGCTGGATAAAACCGAGCAGCGCGCCTGGCAACTGGACCACCCGCGCAGCGGCGAGCTGGTGGCGGTGGCTGCTGCCGGGTTTTGGTTCGATTACTACTACTGGCTGGATGACCGCAAGGCCCCGGACTTTGCGCGCACCGTGGACATCCACCGCAAGCCCGGCTACGACCCGCTGGAGCTGTTTGTCGACCCGGCCATCCGCTTCCCCCGTCTGAAAGTGGCGCGCCGTCTGCTGCAGAAAAAACTCGGCTTTCGCTACTACATGGACCTGATCCCGCTGGACACCCGCCTGGTCCGTGGCAGCCATGGCCGCCTGCCGAGCAGCGTGCAGAACGGGCCGCTGTTGATCACCAATTGCGACCTGGCGTTGCCGCAGCAGCTTGCAGCAACGGCAGTCAAGCAACTGCTCCTGGAACACTTCCTGGGGCGCCCACACACCGAACTGGCCACAGCCAAGGAGCTTCCATGCGGCGAGCCTTATCAATCACTGTCCTGAGTGCACTGGCCGGATTGGCCCAGGCCCAGGCCCCCAACACCTTCGATTGCAGCAACTTCCTGCAGTTTGGAGGCAACCTCAATGCCACCCGAACCCTCTTCACCCAAAGCCCCGAGACCCTGGCCTGGAACTGGTTCGCTTGCCTCAACCAACCCGCGTCCACGCAAAGCCCGGACCGCGTGTGGGAAACCCTGAAACCGTCGGACCAGGTCTACCTGAACAACGGCGCCCAACCGCTGCCGTACGCCCAGCGCGTGCCGGTGCCCGCCGCCGTGCTCACGCAGGCCAAAACGCTGGGCATGAACACCAGCCGCCTGTTTCACAACCTCAACGCCACACAGCAGGTGGACGGGCTGATCCTGCAAATGGGCGGCCAGGTGCCGGCTGCCGAGAAAGGCCAGGCGGTGCGCTTCCAGCTGTTGATGGGCCAGGACACGTTCAACTACATCGTCCAGCAGAAGGTCTACAACGTGAACGGCCAGGCGGCGCTCACCAGTGACCTGAACTTCCCCTCCACCGCCTGGGAACTCAAGGCCGCGTGGCTGTGGATCGGCAGCGACGCCACCTATCAACAGCAACTGGCCAACGACGGTTATTACATCGCCCAGGCCTACTACCAGCAAGGCAGCACCTACCAGGTGGGTTACGCCGCATTGAGCGGCTTGCACGTGATCAACAAGCTGAACCCCAACTGGGTCTGGACCACCTTTGAAAATGTCAACAACAGCAAATACACGGTGACCAACGCGACGCCGGCCACGCCGATGACCAACAGCACCGGCCCGACTGCGGCGGCGCAACCGGTGAACACCAGCTTCCAGGCCGCCAACCCGACATTGGCGCAGTACGAGTTGATCGGTGTGCAGTCGGAAACCAACCCCACCCTGCTGGCCAACTCCCAACTGGAGTCGGCGTTCCAGAGCGAGTCGTCGTGTTTTGCTTGCCACGGCACGGCGGCGTACTCGCCCAAGCAGGGCTACTTCAATTTCGCCCTGAAGCAACAGGGCGGCATCGTCTACCCCACCGCCGAGTTGCCGGCCGCCGACTTCGTCGGTTACCACAAACTGGACTTTGTCTGGTCGCTCAAACGCGCCCAGTGGCAACGTTAAGGAGCCTGACATGAGCGTATTGAATTTTCCTCGGATCTACGTCAAAGGCCACATGTTCTGGAACCCGCCAACGGCCAATAACAACGACATGTTCCCGGTGTATGACGCGGTGAAGATGCAGATGAACTGGCCGTTCCTGGAGTCTTTTGGCATTACGCCGCTCAATGCGGCCAGCACACTGCTGCCCTGGACGATTGCGCCGCTGCCGGTCAACCAGATCCCCGACTATGTGCTGCAAGTACCGGGCAATGCCCCACAAGTGACCACGCCGATGATCCCCGGCGAATGGAACCTGTTCGGCGACAACGCCTGCGGCACGGTGAGCTACCAACAGACCCAATCGGTGATCAGCGGCGGCGAACTGCCCGACGGTGGCTATGTCGCTACCGATTCCTTGATCAACCAGCCCTATCAACTGGTGGGCAATCCCTTTGGCGGCGCAGGCCCCACAGCGGCGCGCTTTGTCGACGTGAGCCCGTGGCAGAACACCTTTACCGCGCTGTACTTCGACAAGCTGGTGCTGGGCACTCCGCAATGCGGCCTGACCCTGAACCGCGAGCATCGCATGCTCGACCGTCTGCTGAACTTCAAATGGGCCGGCCTCGGCGGCCTGAGCTACGTCACCACGACCTGGCAGACCTGTTTCCCGAAAGAAAACCTGGCATGGGCAGTGGGCGATTCGGCCCTGCTGAAAAACCTGCAAGCACAGATGCAGCAGCAAAACGCCAAGGGCCTGATGTTCCGTTTCACGACGTACCTCACGTGCTACGACAAGAACGGCATCCTCAATGACTTCCCGCCCATCGACACTCATTCCTCAAGCCCCGAGGCCCTGGCCAAGGTGCAGGCCATGTACCAGCAGGGGCTGGATAACGTCGGCGATATTTTCTTCAACCCCGCTTACAGCCGTACGGTCGGCACCCTGGGCTTGTGGTTCGAGGATGAGTTCCCCACCGCACCTGCCGGCATGCGCCTGGTGCCGGCTGCCAAAGTGCCGATTCACATCACCCCCGGGGACACCCCGAAACAGGTACAGCTCGGCGTGACCTCGGCGCAGATCCATGGCAACACCTTGTCGCTGGATCTGGGCAACACGTTTGCGTTCTATCCGGTCGACAAAAGCGCCCCCATCCCTGTGGCGGCCAAATACCTGGCGGGCGACTACGCGGTTGGCATCCGCCAGGGCACGCAGTTCAACGAATTGGCCCGCTTCAGCTATGCCGATTACCAACAGACGCAGTTCGACCAACGCTCGGGCCTGCTCGACCTACCCTTCACCGTGGCGGCGCAGACCCTGCTGCAAAGCGGCACGCTGGAACTGCAATTGCTGGGCAGCCCGAATGCAGTCGCCGCCACTCAACAAGAATGGACTGCCGAGGTGATCGAGAGCGGCAGTTTCATCGACGTCGGTGCCACCCAGACACTGCAGATCATGGTGCAACGCAATGGCCAGCCGGCACCGGCCGGCACCACCTTATGGGTCGCCGAATACGGCAATGCCTACATGCTGTGCACCACCGACTATTACCTGACGTTCAGCAATGCGGCCGACTTCACGCTGTTCAACAATGATCCCTCCAACTTCGCGAACAACACTGCCAACCTGCCCCAATTCAAGGGCACGTCCGCACTGGCGACGATGCTGACCGAAGGCACCGGCCGCCAGCTCATGTCGATACTGCCCGCCGAAAACACAGACACGACGCAACCGGTGACCTATCAGACCTATTTGAAGACACCCGCCGCAGTGTCCCTGCAGCCTACTTTGGCGTTCTCCAACCCGATCAGCCGCCAAGGCGTCCTGGACGACCCGCTCAACAGCGCCGTGCAATACAACGTGACCTCTGTGCAAACCGATGCCAATGGGATTGCCCGGTTGACGGTCACGGGCCAAGCACCGGGCTTTCCAACCCTGCGCTTCTTCGTGCAGGAAGGTCAGCAGACGCCGGGTATTCCCTTCAGTTTCCCGCTCGCCGAAGCCTATGTCGACTTCCTCGCACCGCTGCGGGTGCTGCCGCTGGAACCCGAACTGCAGAAGGCTTTCGTCACGGCCTGGAACGCCATTTACCAGCGCGAGGACGCGAGCACGGTGATCTGGGAGACCTTTATCTTCCCCTTCATCCTCAAACCCTATTACTACCTCTACCCGATCATGAACAAGTTCATGCCGCTCAATTCCCTGACCCGGATCGAAGGCGCTATCGACCAGCTAATCGTGCTGATCAGCAAGGAATACCAAGAGGAAAGCACCCTGGCGATGCCCATCACCCGCGACATGCCGCAAAGCCGTCGCGCCGTGCTGGAACTGTGGGCCCAGGCCTTGGTGAAACGCAATTACCCACCCGTGCCGCTCAGCATGAGCGACTACCAATAACGCTGTAACGCCAGGACCACCGGGTGACGCCTGCGTCACCCGGCACTGCACAGGAGTGTCATATGAACGCCAACTTCTTGCGTCGATTCTTGCTGCTGTTGCTGCTGCTCAGCCCCGCGGCGTTTGCTGCCAATGACAGCGGCGCGGTGTATTTCACCAATGGGGTACACAACAGCGAAGGCTGCACTAAAAAAAATGGCAACTGCATCGCCAAACGTACGCCCAGCGATCCGTCCGATCCCTTCTTCCCCGCGCAATGGATCAGCGACTGGACGATGTACCGGGTGATCCACAACTACCAGAAAAACCCGCCGCCCTACAGTGACCCGCCCTCCACCCTGACCCCGGCCGACTACACCGTGTCCAAGGGCACCAGCTACTACGACACCACCTATATCCCGGCGGACGGCGACGGGTTCGGCGCGATGATGGAGCACTACGAGAAGTACTGCCTGCCGATCTTCCCGATAGAGAACAACAACTACACCTGCACCTTCGTGTCCCTGGGCAACAAGGCGTACTTCCTCACTTACCCGCAAGACCGCCCGAAAGACATGCCGGCCTGCTGCATGTTCTCGCCGATGAACCACCCGCCACGGCAAAGCTTCATCGAGCACCTGCCCTACAGCGCCGATCGCAGCAAACACCTGGGCGGCAGCCTGCAAGCCTATGCCATGGACCTCAAATCACCCGCAGGGCCGATCCTGTTTGGCTACGCCTTCAACAAACAACCGACCGGCAGCCCGCCCTACCGGCAGCCGCAGTCATTCTTTTTCTCGGGGGATACCAGTGTCGCCAACGCGCCCATCGTGAGCCAGAACTACACCAACTTCCGCATCGCCACCCCGAACCCGGAAGACACCTGGGAACAGGTGGCCGCCATGTGCCCGGCGAACCCACCGCCCTGCCAGCTGTTCGTGCCCCCGGCAGGTAAAAGTAACGGCCACAAGGCGCAGTGGAACCAGCTCATGCAACCCTGACCCGACATCAAAGGAAGGATCCGCCATGAAAACCCTCGTGTGTTTTTCCATGCTGTTATTGGGGCTGGCCAACCTGCCGGCCCAGGCCAGGGAGGCGACCCAGCCGTCGGCCCTGGCCACGTCGCTGAGTTGCCAACTGCCCGCCGCCGCGCCGGCCGCCGGCGCCGGCCAGACACCGTTTGATGAATACAGCTGGCAGCTGTTTGTCGCCTTGAACTGGCCCGCCCAGGACGGGCAACGCGGCAGCCCCGACTGCTCCAAGCAACCCGGTGGCGGCGGCTATACCGTGTGGCAAACCTACAAGAGCGTGGAGGAAATTTTCCTGCCGAATGCGGCCAACCCCGGCCCCTGGAACAGTGTCCTGACCGCCAGAAGCCTGGGCCTGATCAATATCGCCGCGCTGAAAAACACCAGCCTGCAGAACCACGTCGACCAGGCCATCGGCGGCTGGCTGATCGACCAGGCGGGCAACCCGACCTACTACGATATTGCCGCCAACGAGACCTCTTACAACTACATCGTCGCCAACAATTTCTACAACGCAAACGTGGTGTCCAACGCCCGTAGCATCAAGTTCCCCAACAGGGTCATCGAGGTCAAATCCAGCTGGCGCATCCTCACGTCCAAGGACAATGCCAGCCGCTACCTGAACATGATCGCGCAAGTGACCACGTTCGACGCCCAGGGCAAGCCCAACGGGGTCGCCCAGCAACTCCTGGGGCTGGTGGGGCTGCATATCATCACCAAGCCTGTTGGCTACCCGCAGTGGGTGTGGTCGACCTTCGAGCAAATCGACAATGTGCCGGCTGACCCGTCAACCAGTGGCAGCTACTACGACCCTGCCGCCACCACCGTCAACCAGTCGCCGTGCAACTGGAACACCCAAGGCGCGCATCCGGTGTGCGTACCGGTGAGCGGCACCACGTTCCAGACACCCGACCCGCTAACCCGTGTCACTGCCATTGATAGCGCCACCGACAAGGTCAACGCCACCTACCGCGCCGACCCTGGCCTGCAAAACAGCCCGTTGAAGTACTACCAGCTGATCACCACCCAGCGGCCACTCAACCCCAACATGATCGGCAACCCCATGGGCACACCCACCCCCACGCTGTCGGCCAACGTGACCATGGAAAGCTACATCCAGCCCACCAGCAGTTGCATGGCGTGCCATTCGATGGCGACGCCGCCCAAGAGCGCGATCAAGTCCGACTACTCCTACCTGTTCAAATTCGCCCAGACACCGGGTGCCACCCCTTCCCCGATCAAGGAATAGATCATGAGTATCCTCAACGGACCCCGCCTGAATTTCTGGGGCGGTATCACCACCGATGTCAGTGTGTCGAACAACACCCCGTGCCTGCCCCAAAACGCGGACAACGGTTGGCCGGTGTTTGACCTGGCGCGTTCTATCGTGGCCCCCCAGGCCGAGGCTTACAGCGATGACGAACTGAACGCCATGATCGATACCCCGAGTGCGGTGCGCTATACCCTCGGCGGCTGGAACCACTTCGGGGACCATCAGGTCTTCATGGAAAACGCCCTGATCAGCTCCCAGGGCAACCCGGGCAGCGTCAGTACCACTGGCGACCTCGTTGGCCAGCCGATCGGCCTGCTTGGATCGGTGGACCCGGTTACCGGCCAGGGGCCTTTCACCGGCCCGATGATGGTAGACCTCGACCCGACAGCGTCCACCACCACCCAGATCTTCGTCGGCGGCCTGCAGATAGGCACGGATGACGACCTCCAGTTACTGATTCACTGCAACACCGTGTGCAGCAGTTTCGATGTGCAGACCCGGGTGCTGAAGCCAAACACCATGGACGCACCCGGCTCGTTCCATGCCAGCGGTACGTTCCAGCTGACGTTCCCGCTCACTAGCATTGTCCAATGGAACCGCAACAGCGCGGGCCTCAAATCGATCATCGAGGCACCGGGGGCAACGGGGATCGTGCTGCGCTTCGTGATGTTCGAGATGTGCCCCAGGATGACCACGGCCGAGCTGAACGCCGATTATGCGGCCAACAAAAATGACCCCAACCCGAGCATCGGCCGCGTCATCGGCACACTGGCACCGGCGTTTGCCGATGAGCCGTTGAACTGTCAACCCGGTCGCCAATTGATCAACCAGGACACGGACAATGCCGCCTATGCGGAGCTGGCCAGCAACGGCCTGCTGAGCATCGACATGGTCAACCTCATCCCCAAGCAAACCTTCCGCGCTGACCGCACCGACATCACCAGCCCCATCGGGCCGAATGCGAATTACGGCCCGGTCAGCATTACCGCGGGCACCACTCAGCTCACAACGCTCGACCCAACGAGCAGCCCATTGGTTGACTACTACGTGTATGGCGGCATCGTCGACCTGCCCCTGAGTGCCACCCAGCAGCAAGCTGCGCAGACGTCGGCCCTGGCGGTCAATGCACCGGGTACTGTCGATGATTCGACCCTCAAGGCCCTCGAATCGGAGTACCGGGTGTACGGCGATCTGCGTAACGTCTACCTGGAAGACTACCCTGACGGCCTGTCGATCACGTTGCAGGTTCGCTACCTGGGCGGTCCGGTGCCCGCTGCCACCGCTATCAGTATTGAACAATCGCCACCGGCGCTGTACACCGCCCCGCAGGACTACGAGTTTCTCGACTTCCCCGCCACACTGACAATGGAAACCGGCCAACGCTCGATCAGTGTCCCAGTGGCCCTCAAGCCGGGCAGCGAAGCCCAGGCGGGTTTCGTAGCGTTGAATTGCACCGCCAACGGGCTCGAAAGCAGTGGCTACTTCACCAGCTTTCGCAAATATGCCCAGACTGACTTTGGCATCCCCGCCGGCACAACCATCACCTGGGACATGGTCTACCCCAGCGTCCTGCGTTTTCACTACCTGGCCTTCCCGGCCATGTCGCGCTACGTCGCACTGAACAAGCCGGACGCGGTCATGGGCGCGAAAAACGCGATCCTCGCGCGCATCGCGGATGTGTACAAAGGCACCACGCTGTACATGCCGGTGGTGCGTTCGATGTCGCCGTCACAGCGCGCTCTGTTGAGCGCTTACCTCACCCAAACCCCTTGGCAACCGCCGCAGTAGGAGGACACCGCCATGACGCTACGTATACCGGCGCAGCCCAGCGAAACCCTGCGCCCCAGCACGCTGATCGCCGAAGGCCTGCTCAACCCCCGTGGCCTGTGCCTGCAAGTCGACGGCAGCCTGTTGCTGGCCGAGGCCGGTTCAGGCTTGCCGGACCAGACCTTCAGTGGCCGCATCAGCCCGTTGCACCCCGATCCTAAGCGGCCCGGCGCCTACCTGCCGGGGGATCCCCTGGCCCAGGGCTTTCGCGCCATGAACATGCAGGCGCGCATGCTGCGCGATGAAATCATGGGCCTGTCGGACATCGCCTGCGGTGGCGGGCGTTGCCTGGCCAGCCAGACCGATTACGTCGGCGGTTCCAAGTTGCTCGACCTGCAATACAGCCCGCCCGAACCGGTGTACCACAGCCGGGGCAACCTGAACGCGCTGTGCTACCACCCGACCCGGCGCAGTTGGCTGGCGGTCAAGCCCGATACCAACCAGTTGGTGGAATTCGGCAACGGCGAAGACGAGCGTGTGCTGGTGCAACTGCCCGACTTGGACAAGGGCCAGGAAGCGGTACCCGTCACCCTCGTGTATGAGCCGCAGACCGACGCCGTGTTGATCAGCCTGTTCTCCGGTGAGCTGCACGGCGACCCGGCCCGCAAAGGCATCGACTTTGCCGACCACGCCGGCCAGGTGATCCGGGTACACCCGGCCAGCGGGCAGATCGAGGTGCTGATCAGCGGCCTGCAACTGCCCACCGGGCTGGCATTGCGTGCCAACGGCCATCTGCTGGTGCTGGAGTTGTGCAGCCATTTGCAACAACCGTTGCCACCTGACTGGAACGGCGAAACCCTGCACGGTGGCTTTACCCGGTTTTCGGGGCGCCTGCTCGACTGCGACCTGCACAACGGTGACGTGAAAGTACTGGCACGCGGGCTGGATACACCCTCCAACCTGTGCCTGGTGCCCGGTGGAGTGGTGGTGAGTGAAGGCATGGGTTTGACGGGCCGGCCGTTGCCAACCCCGGATGGCAACGTTGTGCCATTAACCGGAAGACTGCGCCGCATCGACCTCTGATTGTAGTGAGCGGGCTTGCCCCGCGCGGCGGTGTGTCAGCCCACTACAAGGCGCCAGGCAAACCGCAGCCCACGCCGCGGTGTGTCAGGTAAATGTGATGTGCCTGATACGCCGCCGCGCGGGGCAAGCCCGCTCACTACAAGCGACCGATAATAAAAATATGTGATTTTATAAATTAATAATATCACATTAATTAATAATTAGCTTATTCCAAAAAAGACTTTCACTCGGGTTTCTTATAGTAATACTTTCATGTCACACCGTTTCCCAGCTGCACCCGCACCAAGGGCCAGTGCCAATCCTGATGGATTACTCCTGACATGCCCGATCTCGCACGCCCTCTTCCCGCCCGTAAATTTCACCTGTCATTGCTGACCAGCTCCCTGTTGCTCGCGGCACCGCTGCCGTTTGCCGAGGCAGCCGCCGATGACGCCAAGCTCGACACCGTCACCGTGATCTCCACCGGCCTGCGTGGCCAGGAACGCACGGTGGCTGACAGCCCGGCGCCGATTGATGTGATCAACAGCGAGCAGCTGCTCAAGACCGGCCGCGCCGAACTCTCCGAAGCCATCGCCAAGCTGCTGCCGTCCTTCAACTTCGGCACCAACATCGCCGGCTATAACTCGGTGACCCGCCCGCTGAGCAACCGCAGCCTGGGCCCGGCCTACACCCTGGTGCTGGTCAACGGCAAACGCCGCCACAACGGGGCCACCGGCCAGCGTGGGTCCATCGATAACAGCGGCGCAAATGCCGTGGACATCGACCTGATCCCGGTCAGTGCGGTGGACCATATCGAAGTGCTCAAGGACAGCGCCGCCGCCCAGTACGGTTCGGATGCCGTGGCCGGGGTGATCAACATCATCCTCAAGTCCGAGGCCAGCGGCGGGCACCTGGAAAGCAGCTATGGCCAGTTGTATTCCGGCCAGGGTGAAACCATCAAGGTGGCCGGCGACCAGGGTTTCAAACTGGGTGACCGAGGCTTTTTCCATGTCTCGGTCGACGCGCGCAAACGCGGTGCCGCCTCGTGGAACGACAAGGCCGACAACAGCGTGCGCGCCTTCAGCGACCCGGCCAAGGAAGCGGCCTGGGACCGCGTGGCAATCAAGAACGGCGACCCCGACCTCAAGGCCTTCAACCTGGCCTACAACGCCGAACTGCCGCTGGAGGACGTGACGCTGTACTCGTTCTCGACCTACGGCGAACGCGACGCCGAGGCCGCCAACTACTTCCGCCTGCCCACCGGCACGGCGGCGGTGCCCGAGGTGTTCCCCAACGGGTATTTCCCGCTGAACAACATCAAGGACCGGGATTACCAATTCCTGTTCGGCGGCAAGGGCGAACTCGCCGACTGGAACTGGGACCTGAGCACCACCTACGGGCGCAACACTGTGCACCATTCCAGCGACCTGAACATCAACCCGTCACTGGGCACGGCATCGCCGACCAAATTCGACAACCTGGCCACCTTCCGTTTTGACCAGTGGGTGAACAACCTCGATTTCACCCGCCGCTACGACAGCCTGTTCAACCTGACGCCACCGGTGCAGGTGTCGGCCGGCCTGGAACATCGCTGGGAGCGCTTCAGCACCTTTGCCGGCGAACCCGACGCCTACATTACCGGCACCTACCCCGCCGCCTCGGGCGCGCAGGCGGCGGTGACGATTCGCCCGGAAGATGAGGTCAACCTGGTCCGCAACAATTACGCGGGTTACCTCGACCTGGGCTTTGACCTGACCGAGCGCTGGTTCCTCGACGTGGCCGGGCGCATCGAGCATTACGACGATGACTCGGGCAACACCTTCGGCCTGAAAGTGAACTCGCGTTATGAACTGACCGACACCGTGGCCGTACGCGGCACCGTCGGCACCGGGTTTCGTGCGCCGTCGCTGACGCAGATCGGCTACACCGTCGCCGACAACCGGGTGGCCATCGACGCCAACGGCAACGTGGTGCCCGCCGTTACCCGCCTGACGCCATCGGGCAGCAACCTGGCCAAGGCCCTCGGCGGCGATGACCTCAAGCCGGAGAAGTCGCGCAACCTGGGGCTGGGCCTGACCTGGGAACCGGCGCCGCGTACCAGCATCACCGCCGACGCCTACCTCATCGACATTGATGATCGCATCGCACTGACCAGCAATATCTACGACCGTGGCAACGGCGTGATCAATAACATCCTCACCGCCCAGGGCGTGCCCAGCGGCACTTGGGTCAACTACTACACCAACGCTTTTGACACCCGCACCAAGGGCCTGGACGTGGTCGCCGACCACACCACGCCGCTGGAGGCCTGGGGGTCAGTGCGCTGGAGCCTGGGCTTCAACTGGAACAAGACCACCATCGAAGGCACCCGCGACACTCCCGGCGCGCTCGCCAACTCCGGCGTCACCTTGGTGGGCCGCGATCGCGAGGGCGACCTGACTGATGCCACCCCCAAGACCAAGTGGATTCTGGGTGCTAATTGGAAGGTCGAGGACCTGGCGGTCAACCTGCAAACCAGCCGCTACGGCGCGGTGAAGACCCTGGCGGTCAACCCCACGGGCGACCGCAGCTTCGGCGCCAAATGGATCACCGACCTGGACGTCAGCTACACCTTCGTCGACCACCTCACCGTGAGCGTCGGCGGCACCAATATCTTCGACGTGCGCCCCGACCGGCATGCCGTCTACAGCAACCTGGGCCTGGCGCCGTATGGCAACCCGCCGTTCTATCCGGGCGGCGGCTATTGGTACACCAAGCTGGCCTACGACTTCTAAGCGCAATCGCCACGTGAGGGCATCCCTTTGACGAGATCCACTGTACCGAGCCGCCTGCTGGCGTCCTGCGCCCTGGCCCTGAGCCTGGTGGGCTGCTCACCTTCAGGTGACCAGGCCCAGGCCAGCAAAACCCTGAGCATCGCGTTTTTTGGCGACAACACCACGTTGGTCAGCGTCGATCCGTTCCAGGTCTACTGGCTGGAGCACCGGGTGCTGCTGCGCAATGTCGCCGAGTCCCTGACCGACCAAGACCCGCAGAGCGGCAAGATCATTCCCTGGCTGGCCAAAAGCTGGGAGGTGAGCGACGACGCCCTGACCTACACCTTCCACCTGCGCACGGACGTGACCTTCAGCAATGGCGAACGCTTCGATGCCAAGGCGGTAAAAACCGCCTTCGACAGCGACAAGGCCCTGGCCACCGAGCTGCCGGCGACGTTTGGCGCGACCTACCTGGCGGGCTACCACCACGCCGAAGTGGTCGACGACTTCACCGTCAAGCTGGTGCTGGCCAAGCCCAACGCGGGGTTCCTGCAAGCCACTTCCACCACCAACCTGTCGATCCTGGCGCCCGCCTCCTATGCCCTCAGCGCCAAGGAGCGCTCCCTGGGCAAGATCATCGGCACCGGGCCTTTCGTGCTCGCCAGCTACACCCCCGAAGTCGGCGCGCACCTGACCAAGCGCAAGGGTTACGCCTGGGCGTCGGCCAACATGAAGAACCAGGGCGAAGCCCACCTGGATGCGGTGGACGTAAGCTACATCCCCGAAGAAAGCGTGCGCAACGGCCTGTTCCTGCAAGGCAAGGCCGATATCCTGTGGCCGCGCAACCCGTTCTCCGAAGTCGACCTCAAGTTGTTCCAGTCCAAGGGCGCGACCATCCAGAGCCGTTCGCTGCCGGGCCCGGCGCTCAACCTGTACCCCAACACCCGGGGCGAACGCCTGCTCGCCGACAAGCAAGTGCGCCTGGCCGTGCAAAAAGCCATCGACCGCAAGAGCTACGCCAGCACTGTGTACAACGCCGAATTCCCGGTGGTGGACGGCATCTTTGACGTGACCACGCCCTACTTCAAAAGCCAGGGCGCCAAACTGGCCTACGACCCCCAAGGTGCCGAACAATTGCTAGACGCGGCCGGCTGGGCCAAGGGCGCCGACGGCTACCGCCAGAAGAACGGCAAGCGCCTGAGCCTGAGCTACAACATCAGCCCGGCCGAAACCGCCGGCGATGTGCTGATCCAGGATCAACTGCGCAAGGTCGGGATCGACCTGAAGCTCAGTGTGGTCACGCGTGCCGAGTGGATCGCCAACAACTCGTCGGGCAACTATGACCTGTCGATCAATTACATGACCCGTGCCGACCCGATCATCCTGCAAACCATCCTCGACCCGCGCACCGCCAACAGCGCGACCCTGGCCACCAATATTTACGAGCCCCAGGTGCTCGACAAGGCCAAGGGCTTGTTCGATGCCGGCATCACCGCCACCCAAAGCTCGCAGCGTGCTGCGGCCTACGGTGACTTGCAGGATTTGCTGATCGACGAAGGCGCTGCGTTCCCGGTGTACGAGCGCGTGTGGCAGGCGGCGACATCGCCCCGGGTGAAAAACTTCCAGTGGACCGCCGAGGGCTTTGCGTTGCTGGGTGATATCGAGGTCGGCCAACCATGACTCGCTACCTGATCGGCCGCGTAGGCCAGGCCATGCTGGTGTTGTGGGGGGCTTATAGCATCACCTACTTCATCCTCTACCTGCTGCCGGGTGACACGCTGTCCATCATGCTCAGCGCGTCGGGCATGGAAGCCGACGCGCTGTCGGTGGAAGACCTGGCCAAGGCCCGCGCCTATTACGGCCTGGACAAGGGCGTGTTCGAGCAGTACTTCAACCTGCTGCTGGGCGCCTTGCACGGGGACTTCGGCCAGTCGCTGTCGCTGAATCGCCCGGTGGCCGAACTGCTCGCCGAACGCCTGCCGCAGACGCTGTCCCTGGCAGGCCTGGCGATTGTGTTGTCGTTGGTCGGCGGCATCGGGTTGGCTTACCTGGCGGCGTATGTGCGCTGGCGGCCGCTGAAAGTGGCGTTGGCGCGGTTGCCGTCGCTGGGGTTTTCGGTGCCGGTGTTCTGGATGGGCTTGCTGTTGATCCAGGTGTTTGCATTTGGCCTGGGCTGGTTTCCGGCCACTGGCAGCCGGGGGTTCGAGAGCCTGGTGCTGCCGGCGATCACCCTGGCGATTCCCAGTGCGGCGGTGTACGCCCAGGTGTTGCAGCGCAGTTTCCAGGGGGTGTGGCAGGAGTCCTACATCACCACCGCCTACGCCAAGGGCCTCAGCCGAGGCCAGGTGCAGGCGCGCCACGGGTTCAAGAATGCCGCGCTGCCGATCCTCACGCTGATCGGCCTACAGGTGGGCAACACCGTGTCCGGCGCGGTGCTGGTGGAAACCATCTTCGCCCGCTCGGGCATTGGCCGCCTGGCTCAGGAAGCGGTGTTGCGCCAGGACATTCCGGTGGTGCTGGCAATCGTCGCGGTGTCCG
Organism: Pseudomonas sp. GW821-FHT09A09; assembly: GCF_059418405.1. Taxonomy (NCBI): domain Bacteria; kingdom Pseudomonadati; phylum Pseudomonadota; class Gammaproteobacteria; order Pseudomonadales; family Pseudomonadaceae; genus Pseudomonas; species Pseudomonas sp. GW821-FHT09A09. Next base: position 103,615 of record NZ_JBWKPU010000007.1, on the reverse strand, counting down.
CCGCCGCCTTTGTGCTGGTGAACCTGCTGGTGGACTTGCTGTACCCCTGGCTCGACCCGCGCATTTCCCATACACCCAAGGTGTCCTAAACCATGACTATCCTTCAGCAAAACCTGGGGCACACCGACTTCTGGCAACGCCGCAGCCGCCTGCAACGCGCCAACGCGGTGGTGCTGCCACTGCTGCGCCGGCCGGGGTTTACCGTGGCGTTGCTGATCGTGATATTCGCGTTGGTCGCGGCCGTGGTGCCGCAGTGGCTGACGCACTTCGACCCCTACGCCACCGCCCCGGTCGACAAGCTGCGCGCGCCGAACCTGACCCATCTGTTCGGCACCGATGAGCTGGGCCGCGACCTGTTCACCCGGGTGGTCTACGGCGCCAGCCTGTCGGTGCAGGCCGCGTTCCTGGCGGTGGGTATCGCCCTGGTGGGCGGGCTCGGGCTGGGTATCTTCTCGGGTTTTGCCGGGGGCCGTATCGACGCGGTGATCATGCGGTTTATCGACGTACTGCTGGCCCTGCCCGGCTTGTTGCTGGCCTTGGCCATTGTCACGGCCATCGGCTTTGGCACCGTGCCGGTGGCCATCGCGGTGGGCGTCGGCATCATTCCAGGGTTTGCGCGCACCACCCGCGCCGAAGTGTTGCGGGTCAAGACCCTGCCCTATGTGGAAGCGGCCCGGTTGGGCGGTGCCAGTTGGGCGCGGACCTTGCTGCGGCACATCCTGCCCAACGCCTGGGGGCCGGTGGCGGTGCTGGCGACGCTGGACTTCGGCGCCGCAATCCTCGCCACGGCCGGCTTGAGTTTTCTCGGTTTCGGCGCAGCGCCTCCGGCGGCCGAATGGGGCACCTTGATCGCCAACGGCCGGCACTTCCTGATCACCGCACCCTGGGTGTCCTTGCTGCCCGGCCTGTTCCTGGTGGCCGTGGTCTTCAGCCTTAACCACATTGCCCGCACGTTTGAGGAGCATCGCCGATGAGCCCCCTTCCCCCGCTGATCGATGTACGCCAGCTTGAGGTGAGCTATCACTCTGGCGGTCAGGCCAACCCGGCCGTGCGCAACCTGTCGTTCTCACTGGACCAGGGCGAGACCGTGGCGATTGTCGGCGAGTCCGGCTCGGGCAAGTCGACCCTGGCCAATGCGATCCTCGGCCTGTTGCCGGACAACGCCCGCATCACTGACGGAGCGCTGTGGGTGAATGGCGACGACCTGACCCGCGCCAGCGACCGCCAGAAACGCCAGCTGCGCGGGCGCACCATTGGCCTGGTGCCCCAGGACCCGATGGTCAGCCTCAACCCAACCTTGCGCATTGGCCAGCAGATTGCCGAGGCCGTGATCCTGGCCAAGGGGCGGCGCTACCCCGGCGTGGATGCCGACGTCGTCGAGCTGCTGCAACAGGTGGGTATCGACAAGCCGGTGCTGCGCGCCCGCCAATACCCTCACGAGTTGTCCGGCGGCATGCGCCAGCGGGTGCTGATCGCCATCGCCCTGGCCGGCAACCCGCGCCTGATCATCGCCGACGAACCCACCAGTGCGCTGGACGTCACCGTGCAACGCAAGATCCTCGATCACCTGCAACGCCTGGTGAGTGAGCGCGGGATTTCACTGTTGATCATCACCCATGATTTGGGCGTGGCGACTGATCGCGCCGACCGGATACTGGTGATGCAGCAAGGCGAGTTGGTGGAGCAAGGGCCGCCGCGCCAGATCCTGCAAACGCCCCGCCACGACTACACCCGCGCGCTGATCGCGGCTGCGCCGGCCTTCGCCAAACGTCGGGAGCCCCTGCCCAGCCTGCCTCATATCCAGGCACCGATCCTGAGCCTGCGCAACGTGGCCAAGACGTTCAGCCTGCCCAAGGTCAAGGGCGAGGCCACAACGTTCCTGGCGCTGGAGAACCTCAGCCTGGACGTGTACCCCAGCCAGACCCTGGCCATCGTTGGCGAATCCGGCTCGGGCAAAAGCACCGCGCTGCGCATCGCCCTGGGCCTGGAGAAACCGACCCGGGGCCGGGTCCTGTTCGAACAGCAGGATGTGACCGAGCTGAGCTGGCGCGACTTTCGCCCACTGCGCCAGCGTATCCAGCTGGTGCAACAAAACCCGTTTGCCGCCCTCGACCCGCGCTTCACGGTGTTCGACAGCATTGTGGAACCGCTGGTGTCGTTTGGACGGCTAAAGGGTGCAGCCCTGGAACAGGCCGCGCGCGAATTGATCGACCGGGTGCACCTGCCCGTCAACTTTCTCGACCGCCTGCCCCGCGAGTTGTCCGGAGGCCAATGCCAACGAGTCGCCATCGCCCGCGCATTGGCGCTCAAGCCCGACCTGCTGCTGCTCGATGAACCGGTGAGTGCATTGGATGTGTCGGTGCAGGCGCGCATTCTTGAGCTGCTGGAAGAACTTCAACGGGAGATGGGCATGGCGTACGTGCTGGTGTCCCACGACCTGTCGGTGGTTGCCAACTTTGCGCATCGGGTGCTGGTGCTGCGCCAGGGCCAGGTGGTTGAACAGGGGTCGGTGGAGCAGATTTTCAGCCATGCCGCCAGCGCGTACACCCGTGAATTGATTGACGCGATACCCGGGCGGCGCCCTGCCCCGATCGAAGAACAATTGCCACCCCTCCACCCTCGCCTTAACGCCATCGCCGTGTAGGAGCCGGCTTGCCGGCGATGAGGCCTTTGAGATGAGCGCATGTCTTAAGGGTGCCATCGCCGGCAAGCCGGCTCCTACAGTGATCCTGTGGTGTCGCTTTCGCTGAATTCATCACATCGGTTTGACGTTTTTTTCTCATTCGCGCCTCTACATTCGCCCCGCCTCAACATGCAAATGATTCCTATTGGTCTAGTCTCAACCGACCTCTCGCGGATTTCCCGTGCATTCATAAAAACCGGAGCGCCCACCGCATGACCACCCGTCTCTCTTCCTTCGTCAAAAGAACCCTGCTCGCCACCGCGTTGGTCAGCGCCGGGCATGTGTATGCCGCCGACACGCCGGGCATCGTGGTGTACAACGCCCAGCACGAAAGCCTCACCAAGGCGTGGGTCGAAGGATTTACCCAGGAGACCGGGATCCCGGTGACCATCCGCAATGGCGATGACACCGAGATGGGCAACCAGATCGTGCAGGAAGGCGCTGCGTCCCCGGCCGACGTGTTCCTCACCGAAAACTCCCCGGCCATGGTGCTGGTGGACAACGCCGGGCTGTTCTCGCCGCTGGCGCCGACCACCCTGGAGCAGGTGGACGCGGCTTACCGCCCGGCCCATGGCAAGTGGGTCGGCATCGCCGCGCGCTCCACGGTGTTTGTGTACAACCCAAGCAAACTTAAAGAAGCCGACTTGCCCAAGTCCCTGCTGGACCTCGCCTCCCCCAGCTGGAAAGGCCGCTGGGCCGCCTCGCCGGCCGGTGCTGACTTCCAGGCGATTGTCGCCGCCGTGCTGGAACTCAAAGGCGAAGCCGCCACCCTCGACTGGCTCAAGGCAATGAAGACCAACGCGAGCATCTACCGCGGCAACAGTGCCGTGCTCAAGGCGGTCAACGCCGGCCAGGTCGACAGCGGCGTGATCTACCACTACTACAGCTTCGTCGACCAATCCAAGACCGGCGAAAACAGCAAGAACACCCAGCTGCACTATTTCAAGCACCAAGACCCGGGCGCCTTCGTGAGCACCTCCGGTGCCGGCGTGCTGGCGTCGAGCAAACACCAGGAAGAGGCCCAGGCCTTCGTCAAGTGGATCACCGGCAAAGACGGCCAGGCGATCCTCAAGGACGGCAACTCGTTCGAATACGCCGTGGGCCAGAACGCCCAGTCCAACCCCAAGCTGACCCCGCTGTCGCAGCTGGATGCGCCGAAGGTCGACGCGTCCAAGCTCAACAGCAAGAAAGCGGTGGAATTGATGACCCAGGCCGGACTGCTCTGATTGCTGCCTGAATCGTCCCTCCCCGGCGTTGCACAGGCAGCGCCACGCAAACGTACCCACGGTTTATTCAAAAGCCGTGGGGGCACGTGGGTTACCGGTTTGTCGGTGCTGGTGTCGCTGCTGGCGTTGCTGCCGATCGCGTTTGTGATCGGCGTGTCGTGGCAGATCGGCTGGGCGCAGATCGAAGCGCTGGTGTGGCGGCCTCGGGTCGGCGAACTGCTGGCGAATACTGTGCTGCTGGTGCTCTTCACCCTGCCGTTGTGCATTGTGCTGGGCGTCGCGCTGGCGTGGTTGACCGAACGCACGGACCTGCCAGGCCGGCGCTTCTGGTCATTGCTGGCAGTGGCGCCGTTGGCGGTGCCGGCGTTCGTGCACAGTTACGCCTGGGTCAGCCTGGTGCCGTCGATCCACGGTCTGCCGGCCGGCGTGCTGGTGTCGGTCATAGCCTATTTCCCGTTTTTGTACCTGCCGGTGGCGGCGACTTTGCGCCGGCTCGACCCTGCGATTGAAGACGTGGCCGAGTCCCTGGGTCTCAAGCCATGGGCGGTGTTTTTTCGCGTGGTGCTGCCCCAATTACGCCTGGCGATCTGCGGCGGTGCGCTGCTGGTGGGCCTGCACCTGCTGGCCGAATACGGCCTGTACGCGATGATCCGCTTTGACACCTTCACCACCGCGATCTTCGATCAGTTCAAGTCCACGTTTAACGGGCCGGCAGCGAATATGCTGGCGGCGGTGCTGGCGCTGTGTTGCCTGGCGATGCTCTCCGTTGAGTCCGCCGCACGCGGCCATGCCCGCTATGCGCGGGTGGGCTCCGGCAGTGCCCGCGAACAGCGCATTGTGCGGCTGGATACCCGCACCACCCTGCTCGCCCTCACCCTGCAAGGGGCGACCTGCGCGCTGGCCCTGGGCGTGCCGCTGGTCACCCTGGGCCAATGGCTGATCGCCGGTGGCCGCGAGGTCTGGCAACTCGGCGAATTGCTGCCGGCGCTGGAGCAAACGGTAGTGTTGGGGCTGGCCGGCGCGCTGTTGACCACCTGCGCGGCGGTGCCGATTGCCTGGCTGTCGATCCGCGCACCGGGGCGCCTTCAGCGCATCCTGGAAGGCTGCAACTACATCACCAGCTCGTTGCCCGGCATCGTGGTGGCCCTGGCGTTGGTCACCGTGACCATCCATTTTGCGCGGCCGATCTACCAGACCACGATCACCGTGTTGCTCGCCTACCTGCTGATGTTCCTGCCACGGGCGCTGGTGAGCCTGCGCGCCGGTATCGCCCAGGCGCCAGTGGAGCTGGAGAACATGGCGCGCAGCCTGGGCCGCTCGCCGGGCCGGGCGCTGTGGCTGATCACCATGCGCCTGGCCGCACCGTCTGCGGCTGCAGGCGCGGCGCTGGTCTTCCTGGCCATCACCAATGAACTGACGGCCACCCTGTTGTTGGCCCCCAACGGCACGCGCACCCTGGCCACCGGTTTCTGGGCAATGACCAGCGAGATCGATTACGCAGCGGCCGCGCCCTATGCGCTGATCATGATCCTGCTGTCACTGCCGTTGACCGGCCTTCTCTATCACCAATCCAAACGCACGGCCGGCCGATGAACGCCCTCGAACTGAACGCACTCTGCAAATCCTTCGGTACTCAACGCGCCCTGGCGGATGTCAGCCTGTCGGTGCCCACCGGCAGCCGCACGGTGATCGTCGGGCCCTCCGGTTCCGGCAAGACCACCTTGCTGCGGATGATTGCCGGCTTTGAATTCCCCGACAGCGGCAGCCTCACGCTCAACGGCCAGGTGCTGGTGGACGCCACCCACGCCGTGCCGGCCCACCAGCGCCAGATCGGCTATGTACCCCAGGATGGCGCGCTGTTTCCGCACATGACCGTGGCCGACAATATCGGCTTCGGCCTGCCCGCCAACCATTCATCACGCACCGAACGTATCGCCGAACTGATGGACAGCGTGGCCTTCGACGCCGCCATGGCGCGGCGCTGGCCCCACGAACTCTCCGGTGGCCAGCAACAGCGTGTGGCGCTGGCCCGGGCACTCGCGCAGCAACCGCGCCTGATGCTGCTGGATGAGCCCTTCTCCGCACTGGACACCGGGCTGCGCTCGGCGATGCGCAAGATGGTCGCGCGGTTGCTGAGCGAGGCTGGCATCACCACGATTCTGGTGACCCACGATCAAAGTGAAGCACTGTCATTTGCCGACCAGTTGGCGGTGATGCGCCAGGGCCGGCTGGTGCAATCGGGGCATCCGATGGACCTGTACCAATACCCTGTGGATGAGCAGACCGCGTTGTTTCTTGGCGACGCCGTGATCCTGCCCGCCCGGGTTGAAGACGGCTGGGCTCACTGCGACCTGGGACGTGTGGCCGTGGACAGCAAGCTCAACCACGCCACCACGCGGATCATGCTGCGCCCGGAACAACTGCTGTTGAGCACCACCGATGGCGCCGGTTGCCGAGGCGTGGTGACCGAACGTGAGTTCGGCGGCAATACCTGCACGCTGACCGTCGAGCTGCACGGGCATGACCATGCGATTTTGGTACGCAGCTCCGGCCTGCAGGCGCCACCCATGGGGAGCGTGGTGCACCTCACCACCGTGGGCATGGCCCATGTGTTGAAAAAAACGCCGGCCCTCAGTCCCAGCTAAGTTTCGGGGCTTACCTTCTCTCCTGCGCCGACCGCCGCGCCGTCCAGGAGAGATAACCCGATGAATGCCACAGCAGCCCGTTGGCTGAACAAAGTACCCGAGGTGACGCTGTCCTTCTGGGTGATCAAGATTTTGTCCACCACCGTGGGCGAAACCGGCGCGGATTACCTCGCCGTCGATGCCGGCTTCGGCGCCGGCCCCACCAGCCTCGGAATGGCTGCACTGCTCGCCATCGCGTTGTTCGGGCAACTGCGCACCAAGGCCTACACCCCGTGGATCTACTGGCTGACTGTGGTGTTGGTGAGCATCGTCGGCACGCAGATCACCGACATCCTCACCGACAAACTCGACGTCAGCCTGTACGCCAGCACGGCGATATTCTCGGTGTTGCTCGCACTCAACTTCAGCGTCTGGTACCGCACCGAACGCAGCCTGTCGATCCGCGACATCGTCACGCCGCGCCGCGAGTGGTTCTATTGGACGACGGTGCTCTGCACCTTTGCCCTGGGCACCGCCGCCGGAGACCTGGCCACCGAAGCACTGGGCCTGGGTTTCACCCTCGGCGCGGTGATCTTCGCCGGTTTGATCGCCGCCACGCTGGTGGCTTGGCGCCTGGGCGTCAACAGCGTGCTGACCTTCTGGGTGGCTTACATCCTCACCCGGCCCCTGGGCGCGTCCCTCGGCGACCTGCTCACCCAAGCCAAGACCTACGGCGGCCTGGGCATGGGCGCCAACTGGACCAGCGCGCTGTTCCTCTGCGTCATCGTGCTGTTGGTGGCCGTCGCACAGGTCAGAGTCGGCAACCGCAAAACCCTTTCCCACTGAATACTCACCCCAAGGAAACTCTCATGCGCCCTTTTCACAACCTGATTCGCCGCGTTGCCATCGCCTCCGCCATTCTGATGCTGGGCATCGCCACCGGCTGCTCCAAACCCGCCGACAAACCGAAGGCCGGCACCGACCCGACCACCAGCCAAAGCCAGGCATCCCAACTGGGCGACCTGTCGGCGTTCCGCAACATCGCCGTGGATGTCTCGGTCCTCGTCGCCAGGAATGACCTGGCAGGAGCCAAGACCCGTATCAAGGACCTGGAAACCACCTGGGACGCCGCCGAAGCCGGCATCAAGCCGCGTGCCGCCAGCGACTGGCATGTGCTGGACAAAGCCATCGACCGCGCACTCTCGGCGCTGCGTGACGGCAACCCGATCCAGGCCGACTGCAAGGCCGCAATGGATGACTTGCTCAAGGCTTTCGACCAGATGAAAGGCTGACGCTTGCCGGTACAGGTGCTTCAATACACACGCGGCGATCACCTCGCCGCGTGTGCAATTTCTGCGGAGTGCGATATGCGGATACTGCTGGTCGAAGACGACCCGATGATTGGCGATGCGATCCAGCGCGCGCTCAGCGATGCGAGCTACGCCGCCGACTGGGTCAAGAACGGCCTCACGGGCCTGGCCGCCCTCGACACCCACCCCTACGACCTGGTGCTGCTGGACCTGGGCCTGCCCGGCAAGGACGGCCTGGAAGTACTCGACACTATCCGCTCGCGCAACAACCCGGTTCCGCTGCTGATCATCACCGCCCGCGACAGCCTCGATGACCGCCTGCGCGGCCTCGACGCCGGTGCCGATGACTTCCTGCTCAAGCCCTTCGACATCGCGGAACTGCTCGCGCGCATCCGTGCGGTGCTGCGGCGCAAAGGCGGCAGCGCGTTGTCGTTGCTGGGCAATGGCGTGGTGTCCCTGGACCTGCTGACCAAACAGGCGAGCACCGAAGAGCAGCGCGGCGTGGCGCTGTCGAGCCGGGAATTTGCCCTGCTGCAGGCCTTGCTGATACGCCCCGGCGCGATCCTCTCGCGCAGTGAACTGGAAGACCGTCTGTATGGCTGGGGCAACGAAGTGGAAAGCAATGCAATCGAGTTCCTGATTCACGCCTTGCGGCGCAAGTTGGGCAGCCATGTGATCAAGAACGTCAGGGGCATGGGATGGATGGTTTCAAAAAACGCTTGAGTGAATCGGTACAACTACGGCTGTCGGTGACGCTGTCCCTGGCGATTCTGTTGGTGGCGTTGCTGGCCAGTGTGTTTGCGTTTGTCTCGGCCTTTGAAGAAACCCATGAACAGCAGGACGACACCTTGCGCCAAGTGGCCCTGCTGTTTGACCGCCAGCAGATGAGCCTGCAATACCCCCACCCCGGCACCGCCATCAAGGGCGACGACGAAGAGTCGCGGGTGATCATTCAATACCTGGGCGATGGTCAACACGCCACGGGCACCACCGATGAAGCGCTGCCCCTGCCCTTTCCGACCACGCTTGCCGATGGCCTGTCCACAGTGACCGTCGCAGGTGAAGCGTTCCGCGTGTTGGTGCACACCACCACGCAAGGCAAGCGGATTGCCGTAGCCCAGGAGCAGGACGCCCGAGACAAGGACGCCCGCGAAAGCGCGTGGCGCAGTTTGTTGCCGTTCCTGATCCTGTTCCCGGTGCTGTTGCTGGTGGTCGGCGACCTGGTGCGCAAGCTGTTCCGCCCGATCGGCGTGCTGGCGGCGGAAATCGACGGACGTGCCGAACAGGCGCTGCACCCGATTGATGAGCACCACCTGCCCACCGAAGTCCGCCCGTTTGTGGTGGCGATCAACCGCTTGCTGGCGCGCGTCGAGCAGTCCATGGACAGCCAGCGCCGCTTTGTCGCCGATGCCGCCCACGAACTGCGCTCACCCATGACCGCCCTGGCCCTGCAGGCCGACCGGTTGGCGGCCACCGCCATGTCTGCCGCCACCCGCGAGCGCTTTTTACCCCTGTCCCGCGGCATTGAGCGTAGCCGTGCATTGATCGACCAATTGCTCAGCCTGGCCACCGCTCAGTCGGCAGCGCAGCGTCCTCAATCCCGTCTGTCGGTGCATGAGGTTTATCGCCAGGTGCTGGAAGACCTGCTGCCGTTGGCCGAGCGCAAGCAGATCGACATTGGCGTGGTCAGCCTTCAGGACGTGCAGGTGCTGTTCAACCCCATGGATTTGTTCACGCTGGTGAAGAACCTGGTGGATAACGCCATTCGCTACACCCCGCCGGGCGGCTGTATCGACCTGTCGGTGGCCGAGGTTTCGGGCGCCGTGCAACTGCAGGTCAAGGACTCGGGGCCCGGCATTTCCGAAGAGGAGCAGGCCCGCGTGTTCGACCCGTTCTACCGCAGCCTGGGTACCGACGAAGCGGGCTCGGGGCTGGGTTTGTCGATCGCCAAGGCTATCGCCGACCGCACCGGGGCGCGGGTGACGTTGGGGTTCAGCGATGAGGGGGCGCAGCGGGGGTTGTGTGTGACGGTGTGGCTTCCTGCCCACCGCCCATCGCCAGGAACAGATTGACGGTCTCCTGGTACCGCTTGCCACGGGCTTGCACCCATTGCACCTGCGCCAGTTGTTGGGTGCGCTGGGCCTGCACCACTTGCAGCAGGCCAGCGCTGCCTACTTGATACGCCTGTTGGGTCAGGCGCAGCGCAGCAGTGGCCGAGTCGAGGGCCTGTTGCTCGGCACGCGCTTCATCGGCGGCGTTTTGCAGGCCGTGCAGGCTGACGGCGACCTGCTGGAACGCGCGCAATACCGTCTGCTGATAGGCCGCGAATGCGCCCTGGTAGGCATCTTCGGCCGCCCGTTGGCGCGCCGATAACGTGCCGCCATGGAACACCGGGCCGGCCAGCCCGCCGAGCAGGTTCCAGGCAGAGCTGGCGGGGCCGGAAAACAAGGCGTCGTCACTCAGGCTGGCGCTCAGGGTCAGGTGCGGGTACAGGTCTGCCGTGGTCACCCCGACCCAGGCGTTGGCCGCCCGCAACCGAGCCTCGGCAGCACGGATATCCGGGCGCAAGCGCACCAGCTCGGAAGGGACGGCCACCGGGACATGCTCGGGCAGTTGGAGGGAGGCCAATTCGAAGTCCGGTGCGGTCCAGCGCGTTTCGGTGGCGCCAACCAGTGTGGTCAACATGCCGCGATTGACCGCCAACGCCTGGGCCAGCACCGGCAGGCGTGCGCGGTCTCGGTCGAGCTGGCTTTGCGCCAAACTCACATCCAGGGTTGAAGCCACGCCGGCCCTTGCCGCCTGCTGCACGCGGTCGAGGGTTTGCCGATCGGCCTCGATCACCGAGGTGATGGCCTGGATCTGCCCATTCAGCACGGCCATGTGCAGCGCGGCGCCCACGCTGTTGCCGGCGACTTCCAGGCGTGCCGCATTCAGTGCCTGTTGCTCCACCTGCACATCGGCCGAGGCCATTTCTACCTGGCGCCGCTCGCCGCCAAACAGGTCGAGGTCATAGGTGGTGCTCAGCCCGCCGCCGTAGGCGGAGAACAACGGAAAGTCCTCGGCCTGTGGCCCGAACGCCGTGGCGCCGACCTTGGTCCGGCCCGCGCTGGCGCCGGCATCGATCTGCGGTAATCGCGCGCCGTCGGCCATCGCCACACCTTCCCGGGCTTTGGCCAGGTTGGCGCGGGCGATCACCAGCGAGCCGTTCTGCGCCAGGGCGCGGTCGACGGTGCGGTTGAGGTCGGGGGAACCCAGCAAGGTCCACCAGTCTTCACGCAGCACCTGGCCGCTGTTGAGTTGCACCTCCTGGCGCGAGTCGGCGAGGTAACGTTGCTCTTCGGGTGGCTGGGGCGCCGAGTAATCCGGGCCGACCGTGCAGCCGGCCAGCGCCAGGCTTATCAGCATCAGGGTGAAGGAAGTATTCATGTCAGTGCGCCTCACCGGTGTTGCCGGTTCTGGTTTTTTTCAGCAAAAGCACGGCGAGGAAGGCAAGCCCCAGCAATGCACTCTGCAAAATGATGGTGTCGCTGAACGCGAGGATCGACGCCTCGCGGCGGATCAACCGGCCGACGTCGACGATGGCCTGATGGCGGGCCAGCTCCGGGTCGCTGATGCCGCGCGCAAGAAACCACTGGGTCAACGCATCGAGCCGTTGTCGGGTGGCGTCATTGAGCAACGACACCTGCGGGGTGATCACGTCGGAGTGGTACTTGCCGCTGTTGCTCATGAAAGTCTGCAACACCGCAATGCCGATGGCTCCGCCGAGGTTGCGGGTCATGTTGAACAGTGCGGCGGCGGAGCCTGCGTGTTCGCGCTCGATCCCCGCCACGGCGATGGCCGACAGCGGCGTCATCACCAGCACCTGGCCCAGGGCGCGGATCAGGCTGGAGGCGATGAACTGCGGGCCGGCAAAACTCATCGACAGGTTCGTGGCCAGCAAGCTGCCCGCGATCAGGATCAAATACCCCACCGCCACCAGCTTGCGTGGGTCGAAGCGCCGCATCAGCGCGGGCACCAGCGGCAGCATGAGCAATTGCGGGATGCCGATCCAGATCAATACATAGCCGACCTGCTCGGAGTTGTAGCCATGGATACGCGCCAAATACAGGGGAATGATGTACACCCAGGTGTACATCGACAGGCCAAAGAAGAAGTTGGCCAAGGTACCCAGGCCGAAGTTGCGCCGCGCCAGTAGGCGCAATTGCAGCAGCGGATTGCGCCGGCGCAGTTGCACGCACACAAACACGCCCAGGGCCATCGCCGCGATCAGGCTGAGGCGCACGATGAAGGGCGAGCCGAACCAGTCATCCTTCTCACCTTCTTCCAGCACCGTTTCCAGGCAACCCAGGCCAATCGCAATGCTGAGAATGCCCCACCAATCACCCGTGCGCAGCAGATGCAACTGGCGCGGTTCGGCGTCTAGGGCAAACCACAACAGGCCGAGCATGATCGAGCCGGGCAGCAGGTTGACGTAGAAGATCGACTGCCAGCCGAAGGTCTGGTTGAAGTAGCCGCCGATCACCGGCCCGATGGAGGGGGCGAAGATCGCCGAGACCGAATAGATCGACAGGCCGATCGCATGTTTGGACGGTGGCAGGCGCGTCATGATGATGGAGAACGCCAAGGGAATCAGCACGCCGCCGGCGAAGCCCTGCATGGCGCGCACCACGATCATCTGCCCCAGGTTCTTGGCAAAGGCGCAGGCCACCGTGAGGATCAAAAACAGCACGGTGTTGGTCAGCAAGTACGTGCGCGTCGAGAAGACCCGCGCCAGCCAGCCGCTCATGGGGATCACGATGATTTCCGCGACTAGGTAGGCGGTGGTGATCCAGCCGCCTTCATCGGAGCCGGCACCGATGGCGCCCTGGATATCGCTCAAGGACGAGCTGACGATCTGGATGTTGAGGATCGCCAGGAACGCGCCGAGCGCGGCGCCGACCACCGCCACCCAGGTGCGCAGGCTCACAGGATCATGGTTCATGGCGTGGCGCCCGGGTATCGATGGCGGCGGTCACGGACATGCCCGGGCGCAGGCGCCCGGCCAGTTCACCCGCGTCGCTGAAAACGATCTTCACCGGGATGCGCTGCACGATCTTGGTGAAATTACCCGTGGCGTTGTCCGGTGGCAGCAAGCTGAATTCCGCGCCGCTGGCCGGGGCCAGGGTGTCGACGGTGGCGCTCAGGTCGTGGTCGGGAAAGGTGTCGACGCTGACCCGCACCGACTCACCGGGGTGCACATTGAGCAGTTGGGTTTCCTTGAAGTTGGCGACCACATACACCTGTGCCAGCGGCACCAGCGCCATCAACTGTGTGCCCGGTTGCACCAACTGCCCGCTGCGCACGCTGCGTGCCGCGACGGTGCCGTCCACCGGCGCCACCACGCGGGTGTAGCTCAGGTTTAGTTCGGCCTGGTTACGCTGGGCTTGGGCAGCGTCTCGGCGCGCCACTGCACGTTCTCGCTGACGGGCAAGAACATCCACGTGCTGGCGGGCGCTCAGCGCAGCAGCTTGCAACCCCTCCAGATTGGCGCTCTGCGCCTTGGCGTCGGTGGTGGCGTTATCGGCCTGCTCGTTGGACCCAAAGCCGACCCGCGCCATTGCCTGGCGCCGCGTGTCGTTGCGCCGCGACAGGCTCAACGTCGCCGAGGCGGCAGCCACGCGAGCATCGGCCTGGCGAATCAGCGAAGCCTGCGCGATGACCTGGGCGTCCAGTTGCGCAACGGCCGCCGTTGCCGCCGCGACGTTGGCACGGGCGTCGTCGAGGGCGTTGCGCAGGTCACGGTCGTCAATGGTCGCCAGCAATTGGCCAGCCTTGACCGGCTGGTTGTCGTTGACCAGCAGCGCGTTGATGTAACCGCCGACCTTGGGCGCGATCACGGTGGAATCGGCTTTGAGGTAGGCGTCGTCGGTGCTTTCGATAAAGCGCCCATCGCGCCAGTAATGAAACCCTTGAAGCAGCACCAGGGCGATGATCACAAAGCCGACCAGAAACAGCGCTGGTCGAACCAATTGTTTGCGCCCAGTGGAAACAGAGACGTCTTCAGGGTGAGAATTGAGATGGCTCACGGTGATGCTCGCTAATTTGACGGATTCGGGCTCAAGGCTTTGCCAGGAGCGGCGTTAGTGGCAGTCTGATAAGCACGCGAGCGGCTGAGTAGCCGTTAAAAAATCAAGGCATCCTTGCAAAAACAGGAAGGAAGGTATGGCGGACGAGATCAGTGACCTGCGGTTGTTCGTGCGCATCGTGGCGGCGGGCAGCCTGTCGGAGGCGGCGCGGCGCCTGCACAGCTCGCTGCCCGTGGTGAGCCGGCGCCTGGCGGGGCTGGAAAGCCGCCTGGGGGTACGGTTGATAAACCGGGGGTCGCGGCATTTCAGCCTGACGGAGGAAGGTGCGCTGCTGCACGAGCGCGGGCTGTTCATTCTCGACGAGCTGGACGCGGCGGTCGCCGAAGTGGGCACACGGCTGGAGACGCCCCACGGGCATATCCGCGTAGGCGCGCCGCTGGAAATCGGCCGACGGCGGATTGCACCGCTGATTGCCGAGTTTTCCAGGCGCTACCCGCGCATCACCGTGGAACTGTTGCTCTCCGATTCGCCCGCCGACGTGGCAGGTGACGACCTGGACGTGGGTTTGCTGACCGACAACCCCAGCGACACCGGCATGGTCAGCCGCCGCTTGCTGTCCAGCCGCCGCGTGGTGTGTGCGTCACCTGACTATCTGGCGCAGCACGGCACGCCGCAGACGCCCCAGGACCTGCTGCACCACGACTGCCTGCGGCTGGTGCGTGGCCGGCGCATCTTTGATCGCTGGACCTTTCAGGAAAACGGCCATGGGCTGGAGATGCAGATCAAGGGCACGCTGCTCAGCAACAACGCTGAGGTGATCCATGATTGGGCAGTAGGCGGCAGCGGTATTGTGCTCAAGGCGTTGTGGGATATTCAGGACGACCTGCGCGACGGTCGCCTGATCGCCCTGCTGGAGCCTTATGCCAACGACTACCTGTTTCTCAACGCCGTATTCCCCAGCCGCCGCCACCTGCCGCCACGGGTACGGGTGTTCCTCGACTTCCTGGCCGATGCGCTACAGCAACAGGATGCCAACCCCGAAGGCTTGTGGTGAGCGGGCTTGCCCCGCGCGGCGGTGTGTCAGGTAAACCTTGGGCGTCAGGTACATCGCGGCGCGGGGCAAGCCCGCTCACTACAAGTTGGGGGTTGGGTGGGGCTTTTCGGCCTGGGCGGATAGCACTATTGCCAGCACTATCAGCGCGGCGCCGGCCAGCATCCGCGAAGATGGCGCTTCATGGAACAACCACCAGGCACAGGCAATGGCGTAGACCGGCTCCAGCGAGATGATCATGCCGGCGCTGCGTGCGTTGAGGCCTTTGAGGCTCTTGACGAACAACGCCTGGGACAGCGCCGTGCACAGCACGCCCAGGATGGCGAGGTTGAGCCAGTCGAGCGAGCCGATGCCCGGCAGGTCGGCGAGGGCAAACGGGGCCATGACCACGGCCACGATCGTGTTTTGCCAGAACACCACCTGGACACCGTTGCGGCCATCAGTGGCACGCCGGTTGGTGATCGCCAGCAGGGCAAACGAGAGTCCGGAGGCTATGCCCCACAACAGCCCGACGGTGCCCTGGTTGGCCACCTCGAACGAGGGAGTCACCAGCACCAGGCCGAAGGTCACCAGCAGCAGCAACAGCGCTTCGGCCAGGTGCGGTCGATCACGAAATACCGCCATGTCGAGCAAGGCGATGAACGCCGGGAAGCTGGCAAAACTCAAGGTGGCGACGGCAACGCCGCCCACTTTGATCGCGATGAAAAACGTCACCCAGTGCGCGGCCAGCATCAGCCCCGAAAGGCCGTAGACCAAGAGTTTCCTGAGGGTCAGGCCGCGCAGCAGCGCACGGCCTTGCAAGCGCGCAAACAGCCCCAGAGCCAGCATGGCAAAGGCCGCGCGACCAAAGGTGATGACGCTGGCGCTGGCATGGATCAGCGCGCCAAAAATACCGGTCAGGCCAAACAGAATGGCAGTGACATGGGCAGAAGTCAGGGCAGTACGATAGGCAGTCATGAAAGGGCTTCGAGAAAACGAGCAGGGCCGTGGACTTCTTATTGTTGACCCGGTTGAAAGGAAGGCGCCCCTCTCGCCGCTTGCGTGGAGCTTTGTAGAGAGGCGCCTGTTTTTTAACCTTCGGACACATCGATCCAGATGGTCTTGAGTTCGGTGTACTGGTCGTGGGCCCAGATGGACTTGTCACGCCCGCCGAACCCGGACTGCTTGTAGCCACCAAACGGTGTCGAGGCATCGCCTTCGCCAAAGCAGTTGACCGTGACGATGCCGGCACGGATCGCGCGGGACAGCTTGATCGCGTTGCGCAGGTTGTCGGTGTACACCGATGCGGCCAGGCCGTAGATGGTGTCGTTGGCCAGGGCGATGGCCTCTTCCAGCGTGGTGAAGGTGGTGACGGTCAGCACCGGGCCGAAGATCTCCTCCTTGAACAGCACGCTGTCTGCGCCAACCCCGTCGACCACAGTGGGTTGCACGTAGATGTCATCTTCAGTCTTGCCGCCGAAGACCACCTGCAGGTTCTCGTTGCCGGCCTGCACCAGGTACGAGCTGACCTTGTCGAAATGCGCCCGGCTGACCATCGAGCCCAGGCGGTTGTCCGGGTCCAGCGGGCTGCCCATCTTCCAGCCTTGCAACTGCACGCCAATACGCTTGAGCAACTCATCCTTGATATCGGCGTGGACGATCAGGCGTGACGAAGCCGAGCAGTTCTCGCCCATGTTCCAGAACGAGCCGTTGACGATGTGCCCCGCCACCAGGTCGAGGTCGGCCACGTCGTTCATGACCACGGCGGGGTTCTTGCCCCCCAGCTCCAGCACGATGCGCTTGAGGTTGGATTCGGCCGCGTATTGCAGGAACAGACGGCCAGTGTCGGTGGAGCCGGTGAAGCTGACCATGGTGACGTCCATGTGACGCCCCAGTGGCTCGCCCACTTCACGGCCACCACCGGAAACCACGTTGAACACGCCGTCCGGGATGCCGGCCTGGGACGCCAGCTCGGCCACGCGCAGCGCCGTCAGGGTGGTTTCCTTGGCCGGCTTGACCACGATGGAGCAACCGGCTGCCAGGGACGGCGCGATTTTCCAGGCCAGCATCAACAGTGGGAAGTTCCACGGCAGCACCAGGCCGACCACGCCGATGGCTTCGCGCACCACCAGGGTCAGCGCGTCGTTGCCCACCGGGGCGGTGTTGTCGTAGATCTTGTCGATCAGCTCGGCGTGCCAACGGATCATGTGGATGGTTTCCGGCACGTCGGTCAGCTGGCACTCTCGCACCGGCTTGCCGCTGTCCAGGCTTTCGAGCACGGACAGTTCGTGGGAATGCTGCTCCAGCAGGTCGGCAAAACGCAGCAGGACTTTCTTGCGCGTGCCCGGGCTGAGGGTGTGCCAGCGACCATCGTCAAACGCCTGCTTGGCCGAGGCCACGGCGTAGTCCACGTCGTCGCTGTTGCACGCGGTGATTTCAGCCAGCACGTCACCGGTTGCCGGGTTGGTGGTGGTGAACGTCTTGCCCGAACCCGAGGTATGGGCCGCACCGTTGATGAAGGACGTGGTCGGGAACCGGATGTCCTGGGCAATGGCCGCGTATTCGGCGGCGCTGAGCAGATGGGTCATCATGCACCTCCAACGATGTGTGCGACGTTACGCTTGAGGTCGGTAATGACGGTCTCCAGCGCGTGTCTCTCGTTTTCGAACAGCGGTTGCAGCGGCGCACGCACGCTGCCGGTGCGAAGGCCGTTGAACGCACACCCGGCCTTGATCGCCTGGACGAATTTGCCGCCTTCGAGGAAGTCCATCAGCGGCATGAACGCGCTCATGATCCTGCGGCCTTTGTCGAAGTCTTTTTCGACCACACACGCCTCGTACAGCGCGATGTGTTCACGGGGCACGAAGTTGGAGCCGGCACACACCCAGCTGCGGGCGCCCCAGGCGAAGAACTCCAGGGCCTGGTCATCCCAGCCGCAGGACAGCGCGATGTTCGGGTATTGGGTGGCCAGGCGATGGACCTGGCCCATGTCGCCCGAGCTTTCCTTGATGGCCACGACGTTTTTCGAGGCGGACACGGCCTTGAAGTACTCGTCGCCCATGCTCACGCTCATGCGGCCCGGGTAGTTGTAGAGCATGATCGGCAAGCCCGCGGCCTGGTCCACGGCCAAGGCGTGGATGGCGTTTTCCTGTTCGGTGGGCAACGCGTACGGCGGCGAACCGACGAGGATCGCATCGGCCTTGATGGCGCGGGCAGCCTTGGCGTATTCCACCGAGTCTTCGGTGCGGATGGCGCCGGTGCCGACGATCAGCGCGACACGGTTGCCGATGACTTCCTTGGCGTGGGCCGCCAGATCGATGCGCTCCTGGGCGGTGTGCGCGTAGTACTCGCCGGTGGAGCCACCGATAATGATGCCGTGCACCTTGGACTCAATCAGGTATTCCAGCACGTCTGCGAAGGCTGCGCTGTCGATCTGGCCAGTGGCGGTCAACGGGGTGATTGCCGGGGTGTAGATGCCTTCAAATTTCATGGGTGTCTCTCCAACTGTGAATATGAGGTTTTTTTTCGCTCAACTGCTTAAAGCCGCTGCGTCGCGCAAGTTCAACGCGCGTGTTTCCGGGGCCATGGCCCAGGCGGCCGCGAGGCCGACGAAGGTCACGCCGGCGGCGACGTACATGGTGTTGCCGATGCCGATCGAGGCCAGCGACAGCGGCACCAGGTAGGTGCCCACGGCGGCGCCGACCCGCGACAGCGAGGTGCCGATGCCGACGGCAAAGGCGCGGATTTCGGTGGGGAACAATTCGTTGGGGTAAACCAGCTGCAGCACTTGCGCGCCGCCGATGAACACGGCGTAGGCGCCGAACAGGCACAGCACCAGCAGCTCATGGCTGTTGGAGAATGCCGCCAGCAACAGCAGGGCAAGGCCCGACCACAGGAAACTGTGGATCAGCATGCTGCGTCGGCCGATGGTGTTGATCAGCCGTGTAGCGAGGACGCAACCCACCACGAACAGCAGGGTGATGAACATCGAGCCGTAGGAGGCCCACTCCCCTTTCAGGTTCAAGGCTTGCAACACCTTGGGGGCAAAGGCGTAAACGGCGAACACCGGGATGATCGAGCAGGACCAGAACACCGAGACAAAGAACAGCCGCTTGCCGTAACCCGAACGCAGCAGGTCGCGGAAGGTCATCTTGCACTCGTCAGGTTGCTCGGGCAGGTCACGCAGCGAATAGTGCAGCCCGTAGATACGCTTGATCACCTGCTCGGCTTCGGCGTCACGCCCCTTGCTGAGCAGCCAGCGCGCGGATTCCGGAGTGCCCAGGCGCAGCACGAACAGCACCAGCCCGATCACCGAAGCGCTGGCCAGCGCATAGCGCCAGGCGTTATCGGCGCCGGTGTTGATGATGGCGTTGCCGACCACATAGGCAAACGCCGCACCGGCAAACCACAGGATGGTCAACGCCGCGAGCCGTGGGCCCCGTTGTTTCTTGGGCAGGAACTCCACCAACAAGGAAGTGGCCACCGGGTATTCAATGCCCACGGCCAAACCGATAATGAAACGGAACAAGAACAACGCCCAGGCCGATTCAACCCAGAACTGCGCCAGGGAACACACAATAAATAACGAAGGGCCAATGAAATAAACTTTCTTGCGCCCCAACTTATCGGTCAACCAGCCGCCGATAAAACCGCCGAAGAACACGCCGATCAAGGCAGACGCGGCAATCAGTCCTTGCCAGAACTCGGTCAGCGCCAGGGCGCCGGTCACCTGCATCATCGCGATGCCGATAATGCTTAATACATAACCATCGACGAATGAACCACCGCCCGAACGGGCCGTGAGCAATCGGTGAAAGTTATTGAGCGGTATATCCTCAATTGAGGCATTCGGACTTGTCATTATTATCTCCTACTTCGCTTCGTTCATTCGCCGGGGTAGAACGCACACTTGAAATCCAGGCGAATGAATGCCGTCTCAATCAGAAACCGCAGTCGCGCAAACGCCTGCTGTTTTCCAATCAATAGATTAAGTTCGGTATTACGTAACTAGCGTGTTGCGGGTCAGCTTTCCTGGCCGGCGCGACTTTGTCCCCATAGCAAGTTCATGTTTACACCCGCTGAAAGCAGCGGCTCCGGTGGGTTTCTGCTCGGGCCCGGGGACGTCAACAGGAAGTCCACCAGGTGATTGCTTTTGCCCGCCAGCCACTCGGCCAGCAAGGTGCCGGTGACGGTGCCGCGGGTGACGCCCAGGCCGTTGCAGCACAGGGCGCCGTAAACGTTCTTGGCCAGCTCGCCGAAGTGCGCCATGTGGTTGCGCGACAGGCTCAGGGAGCCACCCCAGGTGTAGTCGAAGGTCACGTCACGGTGCAGCGGAAAGCGGCGGTCGAAGGAGGCTTTGTGGCGCTTGACGAAGCGTTGCAGGTACTTGGGGTTGCTACGCCCGTCGGCGTTGAAGCTGAAGCTGTTGCGCACCAGCAAACGGTTGTCGACGGTGCGGCGCAAGGTGGTACCGAAGGGATCGGCCGGGATCACGCCCCAGAATGGGTTGCCTCCCAGGCGCGCCTGCTCTTCTTCGTCCAGCGGACGGGTCAGGCTGGCGTAGGTGAAGATCGGCAGCATGCGACTTTTGAGAAAGCCGAAACTCATGGCGAAGGCGTTGTTGGTGAGCACCAGCTTGTCGGCGATGATGCGGCCGTTCTTGTGGCTGAGCACGGTTTTGTCACCGTACTCCACGTCGGTGATCGGGGTGTTTTCGTACAGGGTCACGTTGGACGGCAAGGTGTCCGCCAGCCCTTTGACCAGTGCCGCCGGTTGGACCAGGGCTGTGCCCGGGGTGAACAGCGCCTTGCGATAGAAACCCGTGCCGATGCGGCTGGGCAGCTCGTCGGCTTCGATCACCTGATAGGCCTGGCCGAGCTTGTCGAGACCGCGCTGGTAGGCGTCCAGTACCGCGATGCCGCGGTCTTCGACAGCGGCCTGGTACTTGCCGCAATCGCGCCACTGGCAGTCGATGCCGTGCTGCGCAACCAACGCACGGAGCATCGATTGCCCGGCGAGGTTGAGCTCCATGCTGATTTTGGCGGTGGCAATGTCGCCGATATAGTCTTCGGCGCCGATGTCGTGGGGCAAGTCGATGGCAAAGCCGGCGTTGCGCCCGGAGGCGCCGTAGCCGACTTCCTGCGCCTCGATCAATACGATCTCGTCATCCGGAAAATTCAGCGCCAGTTGGCGGGCCGCCGCAAGGCCGGTGAACCCCGCCCCTACCACGGCCCAGCGCGCCGAGCGAATGCCACTGTGTGGCGGGCGTGCCACACGCGGCGGACTGAGGTGAAACCAGCCGCAGGTTGAATCGTCTGCCGGGGTGTTTCTGATGAGTGCCATGTTCGCGACCTGGGTTCTTTTATAGTTGTTAGAGCTAACAGCTACCCGTCTGCATCGCGTCACACTGCCCAGCCTCAACCGGTCAGAAGGTAAGCGCTACATCCAGGCCTTCGGGCGCCGCGTACTCGGACATCCGCCGACGGGACAGTTCGAGGTGGGCCCGCACGATTTCCCCGGCCAAGACCGGGTCGTGTCGTTCAATTGCGTCGATCATGTCGTCGTGCTGCTGGGCGGCCACTTCCAGGTCTTCCTGCATATCCACCGTGGTCGGATGGCGGTAGAAGATCTTGCCCAGACGGGCGTGGTCGATCAGCAAGCGCTGCAAGCTCGGCATCAGGTAGGCGTTGTGGGCCATCTTGCCGATCTGCAGGTGAAACTCGTCGTTGTACAACACACGGTTCTCGACATCTTTTTCATCGATGGCCGTGCGGAACAAACCTTGTATCCGCTTCAATTCCTCAACTTCAGCCGGCGTCGCGTGGGAGCAGGCCAACTGCGTGGTGGCGATGTAGATCAACGGCGCCGCCAGGAAAAAACTGCGCAGCGACTGGTAGCTCATCGCCGACACCCTTGCCGCGCGGTTGGCTTCCAGATCGATGTAGCCCTCCGCCGCCATCTGCCGCATCAGTTCACGCACCGGTGGGCGCGACAAACCGAACTCATCACACAGCGCCAACTCATCCACCACGGCACCCGGTGCCAGTTCCATGCTGAGGATGCGGCGCCGTAGCGCGTCCCCCAGGACCGCCTTGCGGTCGATGGTTGGCTCGACGGGAGCCGGGGTGCTGAGTTCTTTGGTAGCCATGGTGAAACCTTCCTAGTAGTAAGTGCACACGGTCTACTACCTGTATTCGCACTATAAAACAACAATATTCTTATTGTCTACAATTAATATACACAACATAAAACGAGACGATGGCCCAATGGCTACGGGCTTAATCAGTCATTTGACGAGGCGGATTTCCTTCGAAGGCCGATGCCCGAAATAGGCGCTGTAGCACTTGCTGAAATGACTGGGCGAGACGAAACCACAGGCCACCGACACCTCGACGATGCTCAGCGAGGTGTGCTGTAACAACCGCCGCGCCTCGGTGATGCGCAGGTCCATGTAATAACGCTGCGGCGAGGTGCCGAGCTGTTCCTTGAACAGGCGCTCGATCTGCCGTCGCGAGCGGCCGGCGTACAGGCACAGATCGAGCATTTGCAACGGTTCTTCGAGGTTGACGTCCATCAGGTTGATCACCTCACGCAGCGGCCCGCTGACAGACAGGTTCAACATCGGCTTGATACGCCTGAAGCGTGACGCCTCGAACGCCAGGATGTCCTCGATACCATCGGTGAGGCTTTTGCCGTGCAGGCTGCGGATCCACTCCAGGGCCATATAGAAGGCACCCGTCGGGCTCGATGCCGTCAGCCGATCACGATCCACCACGTAGGCTTCACTCGTCACTTGGGTAAGCCGGGCTATCTCGGCCACTGCAGGACGGTGCTCCGGATGCACCGCGCACCGATACCCGTCCAACTGCCCTGCCCGGCCCAAAAACCACGCACCGTTCCATATCCCGGCCAGCGCCGCGCCCTGTTCCACCGCCACTTCCAGCAACAGGCTCAGTTCATCGTTGTAGCGCAACGGCGTGCGATAGCCGCCGCAGATCACCAACAGGTCCAGCTCGGACACCGCATCGGGCGTCAGACGTTCGTCCGGCCGGATCACCAAGCCCAGGTCGCTGACGATTTCGTCGGTGCCGAGGCCAAAGGTTTTTGTCGCAAACACTGCCGGCCGCAACAGGTTGGCGGTGACGATGGTATCGAGCGCCTGGGTGAAGGCCGGCAGCGAGAAATGTTCCAGCAGCACAAACCCCGCCCGCGCCCTGCGCACCTCCTGGCTCGGCTGAGCGTCGAGATAACGCAGGTTCTTGCCCTGCATCGCACCGCAGAATTGCCGTCGCTCCACCACCTCAGGCACGCCGAGCCTGGCGCTGCAACGCACCGCGTGACAGGCGATCGAGCAACAGCGCCACCGCCACGATCGCCAGGCCGGCGCGCAGGCCCAACCCCATTTCCATGCGGGTCAGGCCGCGCGTCACTTCGGCGCCCAACCCCCCTGCCCCCACCAACCCGGCCAGCACCACCATCGCCAGCGACAGCAGGATGCACTGGTTGAGCCCGACCAACAGCGTGGGCGCGGCCGTGGGCAACTCGATCTTGAACAGGATGTGCCGAGGCGACGCGCCCATGGCCTGGCCCAACTCCAGCAGGTCCTTGGGCAGTTGCTTGAAGGCCAGGGTGGTCAAGCGCAGCATCGGTGGAATGCCATACACGATGGTGGCGATGATCGCCGGCACACGGCCCAGGCTGAACAGCATCACTGCCGGGATCAGGTACACCCACGGCGGCACGGTTTGCATGATGTTGAGGATCGGCAGCAGCGCCGCGTCCACGCGCTTGACCCTTGCGGCAAGAATGCCCAGGGGAAACGCGACGCTGACAGAAATCAGCACCGCCACCGAGACCAGTGCGATGGTCTGCATCGATGCCACCCACAGCCCGGCGAACAGGCAGAACGCCAACATCAGCCCGGCAAACAGTGCCACGCGCCACTTGGCCAGGCCCCATGCCGCCAGCACCACCACGGCAATCAGCCCATACGCAGGCGGCGCGAGCAACACCGTTTCGATGGCGCCCAATGTGGCTTCGATGATCTTGCTGATGATCACGAACAGGCCGTGCAGGTTTGCGTTCAACCAATCGATGGCCGGTGCCAGCAATGCGCCCGGGGAAAAACGGAAGTCCGTCACGTTCATTGGCTGGCTCCCTTGCGCGCCTGGGCAGCAGCCTGCGCGAGGCGGTCGAGAATCATGGTAAGAATAACGATGGCCAGTGCGGCGTTGATCGACTTGGCGATATCCAGGGTGCGCACCGCGCCGTAGATGGTTTCGCCCAAGCCCCCGGAACCGACGATCCCGGCGATGACCACCATGCCGAACGCCATCATCAGGCTCTGGTTGACCCCGGCCATGATGCTGGGCATGGCGAACGGCAGGCGGATCTTGAAGAACATCTGCAGGCCGGTCACGCCGCTCGCGTCGCCGAGTTCGACGAACTCCTTGGGCGTCATGCGAATACCCAGCGAGGTCAGGCGCAAGGCCGGCGGCACCGCAACAATAAAGGTCGCCAGCAACGCGGTAGCGGGGCCGTACCCGAGCAAGGCGATGGCCGGCAGCAGATAGATATAAGGTGGCAACGTTTGCACCAGGTCCAGGCACGGGTCGACCACGCGGTCGAACGCCGGCGTCAACCCGGCCAGCACGCCCAGCGGTATCGCCACCAGCAGTGCCAGCAAGGTGGCGGTGAGCACCAGGGCCAAGGTGCCGACGGTTTCCGGCCACAGGCCGATAAAACTGCACACCAGCAACGCCAGCGCCGACAGCAGCGCAAACCGTGCACCCACCATGCGCCAGCCCAGCAGGCCGACCGCCAGGGCAATCACGTAGAACGGCGGCGCCGCGAGACACCACTGCACGGCCTTGAACACGCCAGTCAGCGCGGTATTGGCCCCCTCGAAAAACGCCTCGCCGTTGTCCTGCAGCCATATCAGGCCCGCGTCCACGGCCGCATCGAATTGCACCGAGAAATCCGGGACGCTCATGACGAAGTCTCCAACACGGGAGTCAGCGCCTGGGCGTCGTTGGGGATGCCCTGCACGCCGCGCAACAGGTCCTTGGCGGTGATCACGCCGACCACCACGCCGTGCTCGACCACAGCCAGGGGTTCAAGGTCGGCGTTCATGGTCAACCCGATCAGCGCATCGATATCCGTGTCGGGGGAGGTCTGGGGCAATCGAGAGAAATCGCACAGCGGGAACGTTCGTGTGTAGAGCGCAATCGGTGTCATCACCGAATGGGCCTTGACCAGGTGCAAGCGCGAGATGCCCGCGACGAATTCGGCGACGTAATCATCGGCCGGGTTCAATACGATTTCTTCGGCGGTGCCGACCTGGATGATCACCCCGTCCTTCATGATGGCGATGCGATCACCGATGCGGATCGCCTCCTCCAGGTCGTGGGTGATGAACACGGCGGACTTGCCCAGTTCCTTGGTGAGTTGACGGAACTCATCCTGCAACTGGCGACGGATCAACGGGTCGAGCGCGCTGAACGGCTCATCCATCAGGATAATCTCAGGGTCAGCAGTCAGCGCACGGGCCAGCCCGACACGCTGCTGCATGCCACCCGACAATTCGCTGGGGTAACGCGAGGCCCAGTCGGTCAAACCGACCTTGGCCAACGCACGCTCCGCCACCTTGTAGCGCTCAGCCTTGCCGACGCCCTGTACCTCCAGACCGAAGGCGGTGTTTTCCAACACCGTGCGGTTAGGCAGCAACGCCACGCTCTGGAACACCATGCCGATGTTTTTCGCCCGCACATCCCGCAACTGCGCGGGCGATAGGGCAGACAGATCCTTACCCTTGACCAGCACCTTGCCGGCGCTGGGGGTGATCAATTTGTTCAGCAAGCGGATCAGGGTCGACTTGCCACTGCCGGACAAGCCCATGATGCAAAAAATCTCGCCGCGGCGAACCTGTAGGCTGACATCCGACACCCCTACTACACAGCTGAAATCCTGCAACACCTGGGTCTTGCCGAGCCCCCTGCTGACCACCGCGTCCATCGCCGCCTTGGCATTCTGACCGAAGATTTTCCAGACCGACTGGCAATCCACGAGCACTTCGTTGGTGTCTATTTTGACCGTTGTCATCTTTGAGCCTATTGAACCAGTCGGGCTGGTTTTTCTAATGGATCAGAACGCGTTATCCGTACCTGGCAGTGACAAAAAAAGGTCGATGCTTATTGTTTGATATTGGCCCAGCGTTTCATCAGGTCTGCGTGGTTGTCGGCCCAACCGGCGACCGCTGCATCCATGGTCTTGCCGTCCTTGACCACACCGTTGATGGCGGTGATGTCGGCCAATGGCACGTACACGCTGGCGATGACCTCACGGGCATGGGGGTATTCGGCGGCAAAGCCTTTATGACCGATCCAGTAGTAAGCCTGGGGCGGCGCGAAGGAGCCTTTTGGGTCCTTGAGGAACTTGAGGTCGAACTTCTGGGCCATCCACGACGGCTCCCAGATCGTGACCGCAACCCATTCCTTGCGGTCGACCGCCGACTTGAGCGCGGCGGTCATGGCGGCGGTGCTGCCTTCGAGCAATTGCAGCTTGAGGCCATAGTCCTTGACGGCCTTGTTGGCATCGCTCATCAAGCCCGAGCCGGGTTCGATGCCGACGATCTTGCCGCTGAACTTCTCGGCGTTGTCATTGAGTTGTTCCAGGGAATCGATGTCGACGTACTTGGGCACCGCGATTGCCTGGTACAAGCCGTAGGAAACCGGAGAGAGTTTTTCCAGGCGGTTCTTGTTCTTGTTCCAATAGTCCTGGGTGGCGTAGTCGGTCTGCGAGGCCAGTACCTGCACATCGCCTTTGGTCAACGCGGCATACGCGATGCCGATTTCGGAAAACTCGACGACCTTGACGGTGTAACCGGCATTCTCCAGGACCTTCCTGGTAATGCCGGTAATGGGGGTCAGGTCCTCCCAGGACATCGTCCCGACGGTGATGGTTTTTTCTTCTGCTTGCGCGGGAAGAATCACCATCCCCATCAGTGCAACCGCACAAACCGTTTTCCAGAATTTCTTCATGGCGTGCCTCGATCTCATTTTATTTGTAGTGTCGGACCTCTGGTTGCCAGAGGCAGGAGTGACGCGAAAACAAGGGGTTCAGCGCTGAAAAAGACTGCCGGGCGAAGCCAGACTGGCATGGGGGAAAGTGCGGGTCAATAGGATGTATTTTCTGTGTATACAAATAGAATTCACACAAAACACAAAATAAATAATATTTTTATGAGTTAAATCATCGAGTTACAGAGGTACGTCTCGACGGTAGCAGGTCGCTTACAGGAAAGTATCGGGTCGTTTTTGGAATGCAGTTGCGAGGGGGAGAAACGGTGTTTGGAGGAGGCAGGCGCCAAGCCTACCCCTTGAGCTTGTCCTGAATATGCTCCGGCCAGATCGTCATCGCCATCCGCGCCACCTGCTGCAGACTTTCGCGAGAGGCCCCATCCCGAGCCTGCACCGACATGCCCTGCTGTACGCCAATGATGAACCTGGCGAAGGTCTGAACATCGGTGTCGGCGGGCAACTCTCCCTCGGCAACAGCCTCGGCGATTCGCTCTTCAAGTTTCATCACGCCTGTTTGACGCAGATCCTGTACCCAGCAGCCAAGGGATTGCGGCCCTTCACTGCCGACATTTGACAGGGTCACCATGCAGCCACCCGGCCGGCCTTTCAATGTGAGCACGTCAGCGGACTCCATCAGGAACTGCTCAACCGCCTCACGCACGGGTGAAACCTCATACACCGGTTTCCAGATCGACGGAGTGACGACCTCCCGATAACGCGTTACCGCCTCGACGTACAACGCCTCCTTGCTGGTGAACGCGGCGTACAGGCTGGGAGAACCAATGTCCATGGCGCTGCACAGTTCTGAAATCGACGTTGCGCTGTAGCCTTTTTCCCAGAACAGCGTCATCGCGGCATCGAGTGCTTGATCACGGTCGAAATTGCGTGGACGACCTCGGGTAGACATGGGTGACTCCTATTTCTGTATCGATCACCACAATAATTGATTGACAGCCCTGGAACAACCTCAGCATATTTATATAACGATCAACACAGAAAGGCGGCTCACATGACCACTCTCAACGGAAAACGCGCCCTGGTAACGGGCGCAAGCCGTGGTATCGGCAAGGCGATTGCACTGGCACTGGCAGCAGAAGGTGCCGACGTGGTGATTACTTACGAGCGCTCGCGGGAAAAGGCTGAAGCCGTTGTGGCGCAGATCAAGGCGACCGGGCGCAAGGCCTTGGCCTTGCAGGCCGACAGCGCCGACGCGCAGGCGGTGAAAAACTCGGTAGATCAGGCCGCAGAGGCATTGGGCGGGTTGGACATACTGGTCAACAACGCCGGCATTTTTCAGTACGGCACGCTGGAAACCCTGGACTTGGCCACGCTGGACGCGGTGATCGACGTCAACATCAAGTCCGTCATCCTCGCCAGCCAGGCCGCGTTGGCGTACCTGCCGGACGGCGGTCGCATCATCAACCTGGGCAGTTGCCTGGCCGAGCAGGTTCCCGCAGCCGGCTTGAGCATTTACTCCATGAGCAAATCCGCACTGATCGCCTTCACCCAAGGCCTGGCCCGCGACCTGGGGCCGCGCGGCATCACGGTCAATATTGTTCACCCCGGCCCCACCGACACCGACATGAACCCCGCCGACAGCGAGAAAGCGGCTGCGAGCAAGGCCGGCATCGCGCTGGGCCACTACGGCACCAGCGAAGACGTTGCGGCGGCGGTCACCTTCCTTGCCGGCCCTGGCGCCCGGCAGATCACCGGTGCAGGTTTGCTGGTCGATGGTGGCGTGAACGCTTGAGGCCGATGCGCGCTGTGTGTCAGAGATTTCCACGAAAACAAAAAAAGACGCCAAAGCGTCTCCTTCCATAAATCGCAGGCAAAAAAAAGCCACTCGTTAGAGTGGCTTTTTTCGTAATGCTTGGAGCGGGAAACGAGACTCGAACTCGCGACCCCGACCTTGGCAAGGTCGTGCTCTACCAACTGAGCTATTCCCGCTTGGTGATGCGCATTCTATAGAAATCTCAGAACTCGTCAACCGCTTGATTCAAAAAAGTTTTATTTCTTTTCAACGGTGGTGCGCAGGTGAGGCCAGGCAGCGCGCAGATATTGGAGCATGGACCACAGTGTCAGGCCGGCGGCGATCAGCAGCAGTGCGTAGCCAATCAGCACCCAGAAGGAGAAGTCCGACGGGTTGGCCAGCAGGATCACCAGCGCCAGCATTTGCGCAGCGGTTTTCCATTTGCCCAGGTTGGACACGGCCACATGGGCGCGGGCGCCGATTTCGGCCATCCATTCGCGCAGGGCAGAGACAACGATCTCGCGGCCGATGATCACGGCAGCCGGCAGGGTCAACCACAGGTTGCCGTGTTCCTGCACCAGCAACACCAGGGCGACAGCGACCATGAGTTTGTCGGCCACCGGGTCCAGGAACGCACCGAACGGCGTGCTTTGCTCCAGGCGGCGTGCCAGGTAGCCGTCGAGCCAATCGGTCGCAGCGGCAAATGCAAAGACCGAACTGGAGGCGGCATAGCTCCATTCGTAAGGCAAATAGAACAGCAAAATGAAAATCGGAATAAGCAGGACGCGTAGAACGGTGATCAGATTAGGGATATTCATCGGCACAACTGGCTACGAGGTGGAAAGGCATTCTATTCGCTGTGCAGATTGGCATAAATCAACTCAGCAAGCTTTTTACTGATACCGGGTGCTTTGGCTATTTCGTCAATGCTGGCACGGGATAGCTCTTGCAAGCCACCAAAATGTTTAAGCAAGTCACGCCGCCGTGTCGGTCCTACCCCCGCCACCCCTTCCAGGGTTGAGGTTCGCCGAGTTTTGCCACGTCGGGCGCGGTGGCCGGTAATGGCGAAGCGGTGGGCTTCGTCGCGGATCTGCTGGATCAAGTGCAACGCCGGTGAGTCGCCCTTCAAAGTGAACTCATGGGCGGCATCATTCAAGTACAACGTTTCGAAACCGGCCTTGCGCGTGGCGCCCTTGGCCACGCCGAGCAGGATCAGGTCGGGCACGGCCAGTTCGTTGAGCACGTCACGGGCCATGGACAACTGCCCCTTGCCACCGTCCACCAGCAGGATGTCGGGGAGCTTGCCCTCCCCGTCCTTCAGCTTGCTGAAGCGCCGCGTCAGCGCCTGGTGCATGGCGGCGTAGTCATCGCCCGCCGTCACACCTTCAATGTTGTAGCGCCGGTAGTCGGCCTTGATCGGCCCTTCCGGCCCGAACACCACGCAGGAGGCCACCGTGGCCTCGCCGCTGGAGTGGCTGATGTCGTAGCACTCCAGGCGCTGCGGTGGTTCGTCCAGGTTGAGCACTTCGGCCAGGGCGTCGAAGCGCGCGGCGACGTGCTGCCGGTTGGCCAGCCGTGCGCCCAGGGCCTGTTCGGCGTTGGTCACCGCCAACTGCTGCCAGCGGGCACGGGTGCCGCGCACGCGGTGGCTGATGTCCAGTTCGCGGCCACGCAGTTCGTGGATCGCCTCGATCAAGGTGGGGAAGTCTTCATGCACCACATTGACGATCAGCTCCGACGGCAGGTCGCGCTCGGGACTGCTGACGTAGTACTGGCCGAGGAACGCGGCCATGACTTCGGCCACGTCTTCGTCGATACCGGTCTGCGGGAAGAAGTTCTTGCTGCCCAGCACTCGCCCGCCGCGCACGCTGATCAGGTGCACACAGGCGCCGCCCGGGTTCACGAAGGCTGCGATCACGTCGACGTCGCCGGTGCCGCCTTCCATGCTCTGCTGGTCCTGGACTCGGCGCAGCAAGGAGATCTGGTCGCGCAGTTCTGCTGCCCGCTCGAAATCCAGCGTACTGGCCGCCTGCTCCATGGCCCCCGACAGTTCATCGGTGAGCGCATTGCTGCGACCTTCGAGAAACATCACCGAATGGCGCACATCCTCGGCGTACTCCGCCGGCTCAACCAGGCCTACGCACGGCGCCTTGCAGCGTTTGATCTGGTATTGCAGGCAGGGCCGCGTGCGGTTCTTGTAGAAGCTGTCTTCGCACTGGCGCACAAAAAAAGTCTTTTGCAGCAGGCTCAGGCTTTCGCGGATCGCTCCGGCGCTGGGATAAGGGCCGAAATACTTGCCCTTGAGCTTCTTCGCGCCCCGGTGAATGCTCAAGCGCGGGAAGTTGCCGTCGGACAAATACACGTAAGGGTAGGATTTGTCGTCGCGCAGCAGGATGTTATAGGGCGGCCGCCATTCCTTGATCAGCGTCTGCTCAAGCAGCAGCGCCTCGGTTTCATTGGCGGTGATGGTGGTCTCGACCTGGGCGATACGCGCCACCAAGGCGGCGGTCTTGGGCGCAAGACCGGTCTTGCGAAAATAGCTCGCCAGGCGGTTCTTCAGGTTCTTGGCTTTGCCGACATAAAGCAGGCGTGCCTCGCTGTCGAACATGCGGTACACGCCAGGGCGGCCACTGCAGGTTGAGAGGAAGGCACTCGGATCAAACGGTGTGGTCATGTCAGGCGCTGGCGTCCACCATGCCGTGGCGTACCGCGAGCAGGGTCAATTCAACATCACTGCTGATGGCGAGCTTCTCGAAAATACGATAGCGGTAGGTGTTGACGGTTTTGGGCGACAGGCACAGCTTGTCGGAGATCGTCTGCACCTTCTGGCAACCGACGATCATCAGGGCGATCTGGATTTCCCGCTCCGACAGCGCATCAAACGGCGAGTCACTGGTGGGCTGGAACGATTTAATGGCCAATTGCTGGGCAATCTGTGGGCTGATGTACCGCTGGCCAGCAAATACCAGGCGAATGGCTTGCACCATCTCCGCCAGGCCTGCGCCCTTGGTCAGGTAACCCGCCGCACCTGCCTGTAGAAGGCGTGTAGGAAACGGGTCTTCCTCGCACACGGTCACCACCACGACTTTGATGTCCGGATGGCTGCGCAACAATTTGGTAGTGGCACCAAGACCGCCGATCCCAGGCATCTTGACGTCCATCAAAACCACATCGGGTTTCAACTCCCGGGCCTTGATCAGGGACTCCTCCCCCGACTCAGCCTGGCCGACTACTTGCAGGCCATCGATGTCAGCCAGCATTCGTGTAATGCCTGTACGAACGAGATCATGGTCATCGACTACTAGCACCCTAATCAAGCAGACACCTCGCGATATGGTCTTATAGGTTGCTGAACACCTTAGCAAAAAACCAAGGTGCAGACCTAGCTGCAAGCGTCATATATATAGAGTTTGCGTGCGATTTCGGCCATCGCCGACTCGCAGCCGGCCTCTTATGCTGAGCAAAAGGTCAACTTTACCCTGGCGCCAATGCGCTACGCCTCCGGAACACGAGGACATTCGCGCTCCATGCGCCAGAAACAATCTTCCTCTCCAACGATGCTCAAACCCAGCCGCTGGTACAGTCTTCTTGCTGGATTGGTCTTGAACACCGTCAAGCGCAAAAGCCCCTGCGCCTGGGCCT
The DNA here is from genome assembly GCF_059418405.1 of Pseudomonas sp. GW821-FHT09A09. Taxonomy (NCBI): domain Bacteria; kingdom Pseudomonadati; phylum Pseudomonadota; class Gammaproteobacteria; order Pseudomonadales; family Pseudomonadaceae; genus Pseudomonas; species Pseudomonas sp. GW821-FHT09A09. Next base: position 71,208 of record NZ_JBWKPU010000007.1, on the reverse strand, counting down.
TGAGCGCCATCTGTTCGAGCACCCAACTACCCGCGCCGTGTTTGCGACAGCTCTCCAGCATATGCAGCTCGCGGATATACAGCGCCCGGCTGTCACGACTCAGGCTGATAAAGCCCATCACCGTGTCATCGTTGCAAATCAGCCAGTTCTCGCGCCCCGCCCAGGCGACGTCGAAACCATCGTCAGACCACAACAACCCATATTGAAGGTAGTAGCGGCTCATGGCTTCGCGGGTGAGCTTTCGCGCAAACACACGATCCTCATCTGTCGCTGCTCGAAGGTGAAACGCCATGGCTAGAGGACGACCACTTGGCCAGCCCACTGCACGCCCTCACGGCGGGCGATCACCAAGGCGTCGCCAACGCCGGGGGCGGATGCGAGCAAACTGCCATCAACCGACCAGATGGCACTGCGACCAGCACACACGTAGCCACCCGAGGGGCCACCATGGTTGGCCATCAACACCACCAAGCCATGCTCGGCGGCGTATCCCTGGAGCAGCGCGCTGTCATTGGCATAACCGCCTTCGCTGATCAGTACACCTGCGGCATACACCGTGGCCCCCGATTCAGCCGCCTGGTGTGGATGGCTGACGTGGGAAAAGTCTGCACATACCGCCAGCGCAATACGGTCACTGCCCCGTTCGAGCGCTTCACCGCCCTGCCCCGGGATAAACGCCACCTCTTCACCCGGGTGCAGGTGCTGCTTGGTGTAGACCGCCAGGGAACCGTCCGCCCCCAGCACCAATGCGCCAATCAGCACGCTGCCCTCAGGTGCCAGGCGGATCGGCATCCCCACCACCGCCGTCATTCGCAACTCCCGCGCCATTTCCCGCAGCGGCGCCAGCACCGCGTCATCCGGGGCAACCGCCAGGTCGGCCGCCAGCGACGGCTCATACCCGGTCAGCGACAATTCCGGGAACACCAATACCTGCACGCCATACTCGGCGGCGGCGTGCATCAATCGCAGATGCCGCTGGATATTGGCGGGCACGTCGCCGGCGATGGAGGCAGATTGAGCAGCAGCAAGGGTCAAGGCAGTCATGGTCGCGTCCAAGCAATCGGTATCAAAGTGTTATCAGCATATCCCGACCGATAGCCGTCAGTACCCCTGCGCGATAGAAATTACCGATTGAATCCTCCTGCGTGCCTCTAGTAAGCTCACCCCCATCATTTGGAGACATAACATGTTGCAACTCACCCACACTCAGGTTTGCCCTGCTGCCAGCGCCCCGCGTTCGGTATCGGCTACCCGCGTGAACGGTTCGAGCGCAGCTGTAAGCTTTTATTTTGGGTATTGGTTTAGCCACTGGCGCGCCTGATACCTGAAATCGGCGGCCACTACTCAAGGGGTCGCCTGCCAGAGAAATCTAACCCCCGGTCGGCTCCCCGACCGGGGGTTTTGTTTTTTCAGGCCCTTAACTTTTTTGAAGAACATTTAAAGGAATCACGACATGAACTACGCCACCTATTACCGCTACGACACCAGCACTGCATGGCGATTTAGCAAGCTCCGTTCGGGACAGCCTGCCGCCTCCGATCGGTCACCTATTGGTGGCAAACCAACACACGTCGCCGATACGGCCAATTGTCGAACACCCCAGTAGGGCCGAGCGTGCGGGAACAACCCGCCGCTTGCCCAGGAAGCCTTGAATATGAACTCTGCCACCGCCGCTCTGCCTGTTGCCAACCTGTCCAGCGCCAACGAAGCGCTGACCCAGCGCCTGCCCAGCTCCCTCGAGCTCAAGCACCAGCTGCCCCTCAGCCCGTTCCTCAATGAACAAGTCCACGCCCATCGCCAAGCCGTGCGCGCCATCCTCAATGGCGAAGATTCACGCTTGCTGGTGATTGTCGGCCCGTGCTCGATCCACGACCCCGAGTCGGCCATGGAATACGCGCGCAACCTGAAGAAACTTGCACTCGACGTCAGCGACCAGATGCTGCTGGTGATCCGCGCCTACGTCGAAAAACCGCGCACCACCGTCGGCTGGAAAGGCCTGGCCTACGACCCGCACCTGGACGGCAGCGACGACATGGCCGCCGGCCTCACGCTGTCGCGCGAATTGATGCGCGAAATGCTGCGCCTGGGCCTGCCGGTGGCCACCGAATTGCTGCAACCCATGGCCGCCGGCTACTTCGACGACCTGCTCAGTTGGGTGGCGATTGGTGCACGCACCACCGAGTCCCAGATCCACCGTGAAATGGCCAGCGGCCTGGGCATGCCCGTGGGCTTCAAGAACGGCACCGATGGCGGCGTCGCGATTGCCTGTGACGCGATGCGCTCGGCATCCCACCCGCACCGCCATTTCGGCGTCGACAGCCAGGGCCACCCGGCGATCATCCAGACCCCGGGCAACCCCGACACCCACCTGGTGCTGCGCGGCGGTCACCGTGGGCCGAACTACGACGCCCAGAGCGTGGCCCAAGTGAAACAGGACCTGGCCAAGTCCAAGGTGGCGGCACGGATCATGGTCGACTGCAGCCATGCCAACAGCGGCAAGGATCCGCTGCGTCAGCCGGCGGTATTCAATGACGTGCTGGAGCAACGCCTGCAAGGCGACACTTCGCTCATCGGCATGATGATTGAAAGCCACCTGTTCGAAGGCTGCCAGCCGTTGAGCGCGTCGATGAAATACGGTGTGTCGGTGACCGATGGTTGCTTGGGGTGGAACGGTACTGAGCAGTTGTTGCGCAGTGCGGCGGAGCAGTTGCGCATACAACGCTGAGCCCTCTGACATGTGAAGATCAAAATGTAGGAGCTGGCTTGCCAGCGATAGCGGTACATCAGCTACAACTGTGTAGCCTGACACAATGCAATCGCCGGCAAGCCGGCTCCTACAGTTGAACGTAATGAAACTCAAGAGAGGGGATACAACGCCTCATCGAACTGCGCCAGCTTCGGAAACACCAAGGGCTGCTCATCCGCCAGCCCTTGCAGCCGCTGTTCATACGCCACCAGAAAGTCCCGCCGCGCCTCATCACTGATGTACGGCACATGCCACGCCACAAACGGCGCCAGCACGTCATAGCCCACATACGCCAGCGTCCCCCGCAGTATCGGGCGCAGCATGTCCTCCAGCGGCCCATGGATCGCCCCCTCGCCGAACATATGCTCACGCCCGCCCAGGGTCACCGTGACCATCGCCCGCTTGCCCGCCAACCCGCCCTGGTCATAGAAACGCTTGCCGCCGTAACACACCCCGGACACCAGCACCCGGTCGATCCAGCCCTTGAGCATCGCCGGCGCCGAGAACCAGAAGATCGGGAAGTTGAGGATCAGCAGGTCCGCCCATAACAGCTTGTCCAGCTCGGCCTGAATATCCGCCGCAATCGACTGCTTTTTCACCCCCAGCCGCTGCTCCAGCGCGTACACCAGATAGTCAGGGTTTTCCCGCGACGAAAAGTCCGCCGCCGACGCCACCGGGTTCCAGTGCATGGCATACAAATCGCTGACCTGCACCTCATGCCCCTGGCCTTGCAGCGTGGCAATGGCCTTATCGCGCAGAGCGGCAGTGAATGACTGCGGTTCAGGGTGAGCGTGAACAATCAAAACCTTCATGGGAGTTCCTCAAACAGTGTGGGCCGCCCGTTGGGCCAGCAGGTGGTCGAGCCAGTCGGGGTCCATTTCCGGCTCCGATGAGAACAGCAGGCCGGTGTAGTCCTGGTACGGCGGGGTGAAAATCGCACTGCGACTGCCGTGGTCCACCACCCTGCCCCGCTGCATCACCACCACCTCGTCGGCGATGGCGCGCACGGTGGCGACGTCATGGGTGATAAACAGGTAGGCCACGCCGAGTTGCTGCTGGATTCGGTTGAGCAGCTTCAGCACGCCTTCGGCTACCAACTGATCAAGGGCCGAGGTGACTTCGTCGCAGATGATCAGTTGCGGGTCAGCCGCCAGGGCGCGGGCGATGCAGATGCGTTGCTTCTGCCCACCGGACAACTCCCGCGGCTGGCGCTCCATGAACACCGCCGGGTCCAGCTCGATCATCTCCAGCAGCTCGGCTACACGAGCACGCATGGCCTTGCCCTTGAGCCCCAGGTAAAACGTGAGCGGGCGGCCGAGGATGTCGACGATGCGCTGGCGCGGGTTCAGCGCGGTATCCGGGATCTGGTAGATCATCTGGATGCGCCGCAGCTGCTCCTTGCTGCGCCGCCGAAAATCCACCGGCAGCGCCTCGCCGTCATACAACACCTGCCCGGCCGTAGCCGGCAACAAACCAGTGATCAGCCGCGCCGTGGAGCTTTTGCCGCTGCCGGACTCGCCGATCACGGCCAGGGTCTGGCCGCGATACAGCTTCATCGACACCTCATGCAGCACCGGCTGATGCCCATAACTGGCGCACGCCTGGCGCACCTCCAGCAACGGCACCTGCTGCGTCGGGCAGGCCTTGGGCTCAGTGCGGAAACTGCGCACCGCCCACAGCGACTTGGTGTAATCCTCTTGCGGCTGGCTGAGCATGCTACGGGTGTCGGCTTCCTCCACCAGCTTGCCGTGGCGCAACACCATGATGCGGTCGGCCATCTGCGCCACCACCGCCAGGTCATGGCTGATGTACAGCGCGGCGCTGCCGAAAGTTTTCACCGCATCGCGGATCGCCGCCAACACTTCGATCTGGGTGGTGACATCGAGGGCCGTGGTGGGTTCGTCGAAGATGATCAGGTCCGGGTGACAGGCCATGGCCATTGCCGTCATCACACGCTGCAACTGCCCGCCCGAGACTTGATGGGGGTAACGCTGGCCAATGCTTTCCGGGTTGGGCAGGCGCAGCACGCGGTACAGTTCCACCGCCTCGCGTTCAGCTTGGGCACGGCTGATGCCGCCATTGATCACGGCGGTTTCCACATGCTGGTCGATCAACCGATGGGCCGGGTTGAACGACGCCGCCGCGCTCTGCGCCACATAGGCGATGCGCAGGCCGCGCAGCTTGCGCAGCGTTTCGGGCTTGGCCTGCAGCAGCTGGATGCCGTCAAAACACACCGAGCCACCGGTGATGCGGCAACCGTCCCGCGCATAGCCCATCGCGGCCAGGCCAAGGGTGGACTTGCCCGCCCCCGACTCACCGATCAACCCCAGCACTTCGCCGCGCTGCAAGGTCAGGTCGATGCCCTTGATCAGCGGGTGCCACGCGTCTTCGTAATGTCCTTCGATCTGCAGGTTGCGGATTTCCAGCAATGGCGTGTCCATCCTCAACACTCCTTCAGGCCGCTGGATTTATGCAACATCCAGTCGACGACGAAATTTACACTCACCGTGATCAATGCCACGGCCAGCGCCGGGAGCAACGGGCTGATGTCGCCGAAGGTAATCAGCACCGCGTTGTCACGTACCATGCTGCCCCAGTCGGCGGTCGGTGGTTGAATGCCCAGGCCGAGAAACGACAGCGCACTGATAAACAAAAAGACAAAGCAGAAGCGCAGGCCGAATTCGGCAATCAACGGCGCGGCCGCATTGGGCAACACCTCGCGGGTGACCAGCCACCACAGGCCCTCGCCGCGCAGGCGGGCGGCCTCGACGAAGTCCTGCACCACCACGGTCATCGCCACGGCACGGGACAGGCGAAACACCCGCGTCGAATCCAGCAAGGCAATCACCAGCACCAACGAGGTGGCGTTGGTGCCGACCACGCTGAGGATCAACAGCGCGAAAATCAGCTGCGGGATCGCCATCAGCACGTCCACCACCCGCGACAGGCCCTGGTCGATCCAGCCACCTTTGATGGCTGCTACCAGGCCACTCAAGCCCCCCAGCAAAAACGCGAGGGTGGTGGTCAGAAAAGCGATGCCCAAGGTGTTGCGCGCGCCGTAAACCAGGCGGCTGAACATGTCGCGCCCCAGGTTATCGGTGCCCAGCAGGAACTGGCCGCTCCAGGGCGCGAAGCCCTCACCCACCACCTGGGTTTCACCATAGGGCGCAAGCAATGGCGCAAACACCGCCACCACGATGTACATCACAATGATCAGCAGGCCGAACTTGGCGCTCAACGGCGCCCGTGCCACTTGGCTCAACAGGCTCATGGTCTACCCCTTCGGATGCATCAGGCGTGGGTTGCTGGCGATGGACAACACGTCCGCCCCGGTATTGAGCAGGATGTAAGTCGCGGCAAAGATCAGGCTGCACGCCTGTACCACCGGGATGTCGCGCTTGGACACCGAGTCCACCAGCAACTGGCCCAGGCCCGGGTAGACGAACACCACTTCGACCACCACCACCCCCACCACCAGGTACGCCAGGTTCAGCGCGATCACGTTGACGATGGGCGCCAGCGCGTTGGGCAAGGCGTGCTTCCAGATAATCCGCGACTGGCTGATGCCCTTCAGGCGCGCCATCTCGATGTACTGGCTGGCCAGCAGGTTGATCAGCGAGGCGCGGGTCATGCGCATCATCTGCGCGATCACCACCAGGCTCAGGGTGGCGACCGGCAACACCGAGCGTTCCAGGATCGTGCCCAGGGTGGCGTCCGGCGCCAGGTTGGACAGGCTGGGGAACCAGCCGAGCTTCACCGAGAACACCAGGATCAGCAGGTAGGCGACAAAGAACTCCGGAAACGACACCGCACTGAGCGCCGAGGTATTGAGCAGACGGTCGAACCAGCTGTTGCGGTACAGCGCCGCCAGCATGCCCAGCACCAGTGCAGTGGGCACCGAGACCAACGCCGCCAGCGCGGCCAGGCTCAAGGTGTTGCCCAGGCGTGCGCCGATCAAATCGGCGATGGGTCGCTGGTTGGCCAGCGAAGCGCCAAGGTCGCCGTGCAACAGACGCAGCAGCCATTGCGCAAAACGCGTGAGTGGCGGCAAGTCCAGGCCCAACTGCGCCCGAAACGCCGCCACGGTTTCCGGCGTAGCGGACTGGCCGAGCATGGCTTGGGCGATATCGCCGGGCAGCATGCCCACGGCGAGAAAGATGATCACCGAGACGGCGAACAGTGAGAGCAGGCCGAGGGCCAGGCGTTGGAGGACCAGTTTCAACAAGCTATTCATCGTGCGATTCCTTGACCGGGCACACGTTCAAAAACACCACCGCTACCTGTAGGAGCTGGCTTGCCAGCGATAGGGCCAGTGGCATCTCTGGCACTCTCAAAGCAGCCATCGCCGGCAAGCCGGCTCCTACAGGTGTTCGTCGTTGAACTCAGGCCTGCCACCACCGCTCAATCAGGCGCAGCCCATCCAACTCACCATACGGCGCAGTTTGCGCGCCATGGGCCACGCGGTTCGAACGTGCCGCCACGGAGCTTGCAAACAACGGCACAATCGCGCCGCCGTCGTCCCGGCACAGGGCCTGCATTTCGTTGTACATCTCCTGGCGCAGCGGGGCGTTCATCTCACCACGCGCAGCGGTGAGCAATTGGTTGAAGCGCGGGTTGTCCCAGTGGGTTTCATTCCACGCCGCGCCCTTGGCGTAGCCGATGCTGAACATGCGGTCGGCGGTCAGGCTGCTGTACCAGAACGAAGTGGTGAATGGTTGCTTCATCCACACATTGGAGAAGAACCCATCGGCCGGCTCGCGCACCACGTCGATATCAATACCGGCCTGACGCGCCTGCTCCTTGAACAATACCGAGGCATCCACCGCGCCGGTGTAGGCCGCATCGGACGCTTGCAGGCGCACCTTGAGCGATTCCACGCCGGCCTTGCGCAGGTAGAAGCGTGACTTGTCCGGGTCGTAGGTGCGCTGCTCCAACGCGGCGTTGATAAAGCGGCTGCCAGGCTGGATCGGATGATCGTTGCCCACCAGGCCATAGCCGTACAGCACCGACGCCAGCAAGCTTTCGCGGTTGATCGCATGCTTCATCGCCATGCGGATATCGTTGTTCTTGAACTCGTTGCTGTCGCACAACATCGGGAAGGTGTAGTGCTGGGCGCCTTTGGTTTCCTCGATCACCAGATTGGGGTTGCGCTTGAGCAGCGCCACGGTCTTCAGGTCGACCTTGTTGATCACGTCCACTTGCCCGGTGACCAACGCGTTGACCCGTGCCGCGCCGTCGGCAATGGCCAACAGCTCGGCGCTGGCGAAGTGTGCGCGGTCCGGTTTCCAGTAATCGGGGTTGCGCTCCAGGTCCATGCGCACGCCGGGCTCGAAGCTCTTCAGGCGATACCCGCTGGTGCCCATACCGGCTTGCCAGTCGGCCACGCCGTCCTTGGCGGGCATGATCACCAGGTGGTAATCGGCGACCACATAGGCAAAGTCGGCGTTGCCCGAATGCAGCTCGAACACCACCGTGTCGTTGCCCTTGGCGCTGACGCTGGCGACATCGCCGAGCACGGTCTTGGCCGCCGAGGTGGAGTCTTTGCTCAGGTGGTGATTGATCGACACCACCACGTCTTCGGCGGTCAGGCTTTTGCCGTTATGGAACGTCACGCCCTGGCGCAGGGTGAAGGTCCACACCCGCGCATCCGGCGTGGACTCGAACCGCTCGGCCAGCTCAGGGATGGCGGTGCCGTCGACGGCAATTTCAGTCAGCGTGTTGTACACCGCCGAGAAGCCGACGAAGGTGAAGGTATCGACCCAGGAGCCGGGGTCGCGAGAGTCGGTGGTGCTGCCCCCGGCCAGGCCCAGGCGCAGCACGCCACCGGGCTTGGGGGTGGCATCAGCGGCAAAAGCCGGCAACGGCAAGCCCATGGAGAACGCAGCAGCCACTGCACCGGCCACGGCGCTGTGCTTGAGGAAATCCCGTCGGTGCATCACTTGAGTCATTTTGTTGTTGTTTTCGCTCATGGTCTTGTTCCTCTAAAGGTCAACAGGCATAGGCATGTTTCAGCTCGATCAAGGTCACGCCATTGCGTTTGAAACCATTGCGCAAGTCCGTCTGCAATTCATCCAGGTTGTGTGGCTGGTTCACGGTGCAGCCGAACGCCTGGGCGAACAGCGCAAAATCCGGGTTACGCGGCAACACGCCGATGGGCTCGATATCGAGGCTCAGCATGTCATCGCGAATCTGGCCGAGGGCGTCGTTATTCCACAGCAGCACCACCAGCGGGCTGTCCAGTTCTTCGACGGCGGTGGCCAGTTCCTGCGCGGTGTAGAGAAAGCCGCCATCGCCCACCAGCACCAGGCCCGGCCGCTGCGGCGCACCGAACTTGGCGCCGATGCCGGCCGGCAAACCGTAGCCGAGGGTGCCGTAGCCCGTGGGGTGCAACCAGCTACGCGGTGCACGGCTTTGGTAGGCGTAGTTGCCGGTGTAGGCCAACTGGGTCATGTCGCTACTGATGAAGGCGTTGGCCGGCAGTTCGGCCGCGATGCGGTCGAGGATGGCCTGGTGAATCGACTGCAACGGGCCATGCCCAAGCTCGACGGCCTGGAGCAGTGCCGCGACTTTTTCAACCGCCTCGGCGGGGTCACGCAATGCCGTCGGCAAATGCTCCAGCAACGCCTGCACCGTCTGCCGGGCATCGCCGCGCAACGCCACCGCGCAGGGGTAGAAATCATTGAACTTGCGCGGGTCGATATCCACCCGCAGCAGCTCTCCGGTGAGCGGCAAGCGCTCGCGCCAGTAATCGGTGTCGGCCATTTCCGTGCCGACGGCCAGCACCACATCCGCCTCGCTGATCAGTTGCCAACCGGGTTCCACGCACAGGGTCGAACCGGCATTCAGCGGGTCATTGATCGGCAACAGGCCCTTGCCCGCCACGCTGGTGAAAAACGGCGCGGCCAATTGTGTGCTCAAACGCTGCAAGGCTTCACCGGCGGCCAGCGCGCCGCCACCGGCTATGATCATCGGCCGCTTGGCCGCCGCGAGCTTGGCCACTGCCAACTCCAGCGCGTCAACCGACGGCAAACCACGCCCTGGACGGCGCACCACCTCGCTGCTCCAGTCGCGCTTGATCGGCGCTGCCAGCACATCCAGCGGCACTGAGATGTGCACCGGGCGCGGCCGTTCGCTGTCGAACACCGCGTAAGCCCGGGCGACCAGTTCAGGTAAATCTTCGGCGCTCAACGCCACCGCCGAAAATGCGGTGATCGGTGCCGTGATCGCCCGCTGGTCCTGGGTTTCATGCAGAATGCCCCACCCCTTGCCGAGGCTGGCGGTGCTGTTGACGCTGGAGATCACCAGCATCGGAATCGAATCGGCATAGGCCTGGCCGATGGCCGTGGCCGCATTGGTCACGCCGGGGCCGGTGATCACGAAGCACACCCCCGGCTTGCCGCTGACCCGCGCATAGCCGTCGGCCATGAAGCCGGCGCCTTGTTCGTGGCGCGTGAGCACATGGCGAATGCCACTGCCAGGCAGGCCCCGGTACAGCTCCAGGGTGTGAACTCCGGGAATGCCGAAGACCGTGTCGACGCCGTAGTTGGCCAGCAACCGTACCAAGGCCTGGCCGCCTGTCATCATCTTGTCAAACATGTTCACCTCCCAGGCGGATCAACGCATCGACCGCCGTGGCGCCGTGGGCGCTGACCAGCAGTGGGTTCACATCCAGCTCCAGCAAGCGCCCGGCGTTGGCACAGGCGTAATCGGCCACCGCACGGATCGCTGCGACCACGCTTTCCATGTCCGCCCTGTCTCGCCCGCGAAAGCCTTGCAGCAGGGTCGCACTGCGCAGGCTGAGCACGGCGTTGCGGATTGCATCATCGGTGGTGGGCAGCAACAGGCTGCGACTGTCTTTGAGCAGTTCCACCAGGATGCCGCCCGCGCCGATGACCAGGGCCAGGCCGAAATCGTTTTCGCGCTTGATGCCCACGATCAGCTCGGCCAACGGTGGTGTGGCCATGGACTCCAGCAGCAACTGGTCAAACACCACCGTCGGTGCATACGCGGCGATGTGCTCACGCATCAGCGACAGCGCCGTGGTCAGCGCGACGCCGTCCTTGAGGTTGAGCGCCACGGCCCCGGCTTCGGTTTTATGCGGCAAATCCGCACTGACCGCCTTGAGCACCAGCGGGTAACCCAGCAACTCGGCATCGCCCACGGCCCGCCCCGGCGTGCTCAGCACCCCGGCGGGAGTAGCCAGGCCAAAGGCGCGCAGGGCTTGCTTGGACGCCCATTCATCCAGCGCCAATCCGTGGCCATCCAGTGCTTGCGGGCAGAGCAGCTCAAGGATCGATTCGCCGCGCGCCAGCAAGGTACGGCGGGTGGTTTGATACGCCGCAATCCGCCCCCAGGCCGCGAGTGCATCCTCGACCCCTTGCAGTGCCGCAATGCCCTCGGCATGCAAGCGCTGGCGGGCATGGGGCGGCAACAGTTCAGGAAACGCCGAGGTGACAAACCCGGTCTTGCCATGGCGGCCCAGGGCGTCGCAAAACAGTTCCAGCAAGAGGTCGCATTCCTTGCGCTCGCCGGTGAACTCCGCCGGGTAATCCAGCACCAGCATGGCCGCATCGGCGTCAGTGCGCAGCGCTGTGTCGAGCATGGCGTTGAGGGCTTCACGGTCGCCCCAGATGGCGGTGGTGAAGTCCAGCGGGTTGACCAGGTTGGCGTAGCTGGGCAGCACCTGAGCCAGTTCGCCGCGCTGGTCTTCGTCGAGTTTTGGCAGGGTAAGCTGGTTGCGCTCGGCGTAGTCGGCAATCAGCCCGGCATCACCACCGGAGCAGGCCAGTGCGATCAGGCTATGACCCGCAGGCAGGTTGCCGCACGCGGCGGCCTTGAGGGTCTCGACAAAACTCACCGGCCCGCTCACGCGAATCACCCCCAGCCGCGCAAACAGGCTGTCATACAGCGCATCGGAGCCGGACAACGAACTGGTATGACTCAAAGCCAGCTCGGCACCAATCTGCGACACGCCGGTTTTCAACGCGATGATCGGGATACCTTTTTCCAGCGCCTTGTGCGCCGCACGGGCAAAGCCCGGCACATTTTTCAAGCCTTCCAGATGCAGGCCGATGGCAGTGACACGCGGCTCATCGAGCAACACGTCCATCAATTCGGCAACACCCAGCTGCGCCTGGTTGCCCACCGACGCCATGTAGGCAACTGGCAACGAGCGGTCGCTCATGGACAGGTTATAGGCGAAGTTGCCGCTCTGGGTCAGCACCGCCACGCCCTTCTCCACCGCCTTGCCGCCGTGGGCCACCGGCCACAGCGCCGAGCTGTGCAGGTAGTCGAGCAGGCCGTAGCAGTTGGGGCCGAGCAAGGCCATGTCGCCCGCAGCGGCTAACAGCTGTTGCTGCAGGGCCGCGCCGCTGGCCCCCGTTTCGGCAAACCCGGAGGCGTAGCAGATGGCGCCGCCGGTGCCGATGGCGGCCAGCTCGGCGACGCAGGTCAGTGTCAGTTCACGGTTGGTGGCGATAAACACCGCATCCGGGCCGCAAGGCAAATCGGAAACCCGGCGCACACAGGGGATGCCGTCAAGGCTGTCGTGCTGCGGGTTGACCAGCCACATCGGCCCGTCAAAACCACCCTCGGCGCAGCGCTTGAGTGCGCGGGCCATGCTGCGCCCGCCCACAAAGGCCAGGTGCCGGGGCGCCAGCAGGCGCTTGAGGTTGTCGCGAATAGCCTGGGACATAAGCGTTCTCCGCGCCGATCAGCGCAACAGTGGTCGCAACAGTTCGCGGGCGATGATATGGCGCTGGATTTCCGAAGTGCCTTCCCAGATCCGTTCGATCCGCGCGTTGCGCCAGATCCGCTCCACCGGGCCTTCGTCCATCAGGCCCATACCGCCAAAAATCTGCACGGCTTCATCGGCGACCTTGCCCAGGGTTTCACTGGCAAACAGCTTGGCCATGCCGGCTTCGCCGTCGGTCATGTTGCCCTGGTCCATTTTCCAGGCGGTGTGCAGGGTCAACAGCTCGGCGGCGCGGATTTGCGTGGCCATGTCGGCCAGCTTGAAACTCACGCCCTGGTAGGTGCCGATTGGCTGGCCGAACTGCTTGCGGTCAGCCGCCCATTGCAGCGACACATCCAGCGCCCGCTGGGCCTGGCCGACACAGTTAGCGGCGACCATCACACGGCCGGCCGTCAGCCAGGCATTGGCCACGTCCCAGCCCTTGCCCACTTCGCCCAGCACTTTGGAGGCTGGCACGCGGCAGTCGTCGAAAAACATTTCATAGGTATGGTAGCCACGGTTGCTCACGCACTTGGGGCCACGGCGAATGGTCATGCCCGGCGTGCCGCGGTCCACCAGGAACGAGGTCACGGCATTGCGCTGCCGGCCGTTGTGCTCGTAGGTGTCGGTGACCGCGAACACGATAGCGAAATCGGCGTGCCCGGCATGGCTGATAAAGTGCTTGCTGCCGTTGATCACAAAGTCATCGCCGCTGCGCACCGCACGGGTCTTGATGGCGTTGGCGTCAGAGCCGGCCCCCGGTTCGGTGAGGGCAAAGCAGTCGATTTTCTCGCCCCGAATGCACGGCAACAAGTAGTCCTCGATCTGCGCGCCGGTGCAGGCCATGAGGATCTTGGAGGGGCGCGCAACGAACACATGCAGCGCCCACGACACCTTCGACAACTCGCGTTCGATCAAGGCCTGGGACAGGTAGTCGAGGCCCCCGCCACCCACCTCTTCCGGCATGTTGAAGGCATAGAAACCGGCAGCAATCGCCTTGTCGCGGATCTGTGCGGCCAGCGCTGGCGAGACCTCGTCGGCACGGTCCACGGCCTCCTCATGGGGCAGCAATTCCTTGGCAACAAAACTGCGTACCGCGTCCACCAACATATCTTGTTCTTGGCTGAGTTGGAAATTCATGGCGCTACCTGTTCGGAGGTGTTGTTGTTATTTGCCGCTGAAAATCGGGAGGCGTTTTTCCATCGAGGCGCGCAGGGCTTCGGCACCATCAGCACTGCGCCCGCACAACAGGCCGGCGGCCAGTTCCGCCTGCAATTGCTCGGGCAGGCTGCGGTCGGCGCCTTCGCGGATCAGGGTCTTGGTCTGGGCAAAGGCGAAGGTCGGGCCGTTGGCCAGGCGTGCCGCCAGTTCAAGGGTGTGGGCCTGCAGTTGGTCATCGGCGACCACTTCACCCACAAGCCCGGCGGCCAGCGCGCGGTCGGCGCTCCACAGCTCATCCAGGAAGAGCAGGCGCTTGGCTTGCTCGGTGCCGATCAGGCGCGGCAAGTGCCAGCTGGCACCGGCGTCCGGCGAGTAGGCCATGCTGGTATAGCCGGCCTTGAAGCGTGCCGATTGGGCGGCGACGCGCAGGTCGCAGCACAGGGTCAGGTCCATGCCGGCGCCGACGGCGGTGCCGTTGATGGCAGCAATCGTGGGTTTGTCGAGGGTGTGCAAGCGGGTCATCAGGGCGTGGGCGGTTTCGGTCCAGCCGTAGGTTTCCAGGGCGCCACGGGCTTCGGCATCGGCCCATTCCGCCAGGTCGGCACCGGCGCAGAAGCTGCGGCCACTGCCGGTCAACACCACCACCCGCACGCTGGCGTCGGCGTTGAAGCCGTCGAGCAAGGCATGCAGGTGCTTGAGGGTGGGGATATCGAGCGCATTGCGCTGGGGCCCACGGTTGAGGGTGATCCAGGCAACGCCTGCTTGCACTGCGGTGAGCACGGGCGAATCGATCGTCATGGCTTCCTCGAATTATTTTAATTGGCTTGAGGGGTGCGACATGGCGAGATACTAAACGAGTGTTCAGTAAGGTGGCAATCGGCAAACTGCAAATATTTTCAGAGGAGAAATGCCGACCCGGACAGTGCGCCCAGGCGGCGAGAAAGGCTCAGGGTTTGAGCTGGTAACGCTGGCGCCCGGCGCCCTGCAGGCCGTCGACCCAGGCTTCGCAGATCTGAATGCCCTGCTCCGGGGTAAAGGTGCCGGGGTTAAGCCCCGACTCCAGCCACAGCCCGTCGAGCAAGGCGCTCAAGCCGATGGCGGCAAGGTCGGCATCGAAGTATTCCCAGCCCTCCTCCCCTGCCATGTCGGTCAGCGCCGAACGCATGATGGTGCGGTACTCGCCATAGGAGTGTTCGTGGGCCAGGTTGATGGCGGGCGCGGTCTTGACCGCGCCCCAGAACACCAGCCAGGCATCCAGCAGGTGCGGGTCGAGCAGCTCCGGGGAAAACGAGCCACGGAACAGCGCCGACAGCCGCTCCCGAGGGTCCGGTGGTGCCTTGGCCATGGTCTCGCGCAACAGGCTCATGACCTGGCCGGTGATGGTGCGGTAGGCCTCGGCGACCAGCTCATCCTTGCCCGAATAGTGATGGCTGATCAGCCCCACCGACACCCCGGCCTCGGCACTGATCTTGCGAATCGACGCGCCCTGGAAGCCGTCGCGCTTGAGGCACGTCAGCGTGGCCTGGACCAGATTGGCCTTGCGCACTTCCGGGTCCATCCGGGAAAAACGGGATTCCTGGGTCATGCGGCGGTTTCCTGCAGTTGAGTCGGCAGCCAGACTCTACATCACTCCCGGTAACCCGGCGACACCCGATCCAGCATGCGCAGCAACGCCGCCCAGGCCAATTGCATGGCATCCAGGTCAACCAGCTCGCCTTCGGCCAGCGGCCTGT
The DNA here is from genome assembly GCF_059418405.1 of Pseudomonas sp. GW821-FHT09A09. NCBI lineage: Bacteria > Pseudomonadati > Pseudomonadota > Gammaproteobacteria > Pseudomonadales > Pseudomonadaceae > Pseudomonas > Pseudomonas sp. GW821-FHT09A09. The sequence continues at coordinate 55,835 of NZ_JBWKPU010000007.1, read as the reverse complement.
CCGGGTTGTTGAATTGCTGTTCGGTGTAGGTACACACCTCGGCAGACGGCAGGATCAGCGTGCCGCAGGCCTGGGCGGCGATCTGGATATCGCAGGCTTTCTCCAGGTAGTACATGCGCAGGAATGCCTGGCTGACCGTCTCGCCCACCGTGAGCAAGCCATGGTTGCGCAGCATCAGCACCGGCTTGTCACCCAGGTCGGCCACCAGCCGCCGCTGCTCGTCCATGTCCAGGGCGACACCTTCGTAATCGTGGTAAGCGACCTTGCCGTAGAACTCCATGGAGATCTGGTTGACCGGCAACAGCCCGCACTCCAGCGCAGCCACCGCACAGCCCGCACGGGTGTGGGTGTGCAGCACGCACTGGGCGTCTTCTCGCGCACCATGGATCGCACTGTGGATGACAAAACCGGCCGGGTTGACCGCATACGCCGAGGGCTCCACCGCGCGGCCATCGAGGCCGATCTTCACCAGGCTGGAGGCGGTGATCTCATCGAACATCAGCCCGTAGGGGTTGATCAGGAAGTGATGCTCCGGCCCGGGAATACGCACCGAAATGTGGGTAAAGATCAGGTCGCTCATGCGGTAGTGCGCGATCAAGCGGTAGCAAGCGGCAAGCTCTTCACGCAGTTGCTGTTCGGTGGAGTGAGTCATTTTTATGCTCCGGGCGGGGTGGGTGATGGCGACGCTAATCCACTCTTCAGTAGAAAAACAAGCACCCATGAAAAACAAGCACCAGTAAAAAAACAGGTTGATTTTTTACTGGTGCTCGCCTCCTATAGAAAAATAACAACAATCGCGCCTGGAGTATCCGCACCATGTCGCACGCTGCCTTTCCCCACCTGTTCGAGCCCCTGCAACTGCGGGGCAAACGCCTGAAGAACCGCATCATGTCCAGCGGGCACGACACCTCGATGCCCACCGACAACCGGGTCAACCCGCAGTTGATCGCCTACCACCGGGCCCGTGCAGAAGGTGGCGTGGGGCTGATTGTGTTGCAGGTGGCCGGGGTGCACGACAGCGCGCGGTACACCTCCCATGTGCTGATGGCCACGGACGATGCCTGCATCGAGGGCTACCGCGAATTGGCCGAGACTTGCCATGCCCACGGCACGGTGGTGCTGTCGCAGATCTTTCACCCGGGCCGCGAAATCATGGAATCGGCCGATGGCCTGCTGGCAGTGGCGTACTCCGCGTCAGGGGTGCCAAACGAACGGTTCCGGGTGATGCCTCGGGCGCTGGAGCAGCCGATGATCGACGAGATCGTCGCGGGCTACGCGGCGGCAGCCTCGCGGTTGTATCAAGCGGGGATCGACGGCGTGGAAGTGGTTGCGAGCCATGGCTACTTGCCGGCGCAGTTTCTCAATCCTCGGGTCAACCGGCGCACCGACGGGTACAACGGTTCGCTTGAGCAACGGTTGAGGTTCCTGCGAGAAATCATCGCCGCCGTGCGGCAGGCCACCAACGAACATTTCATCATCGGCCTGCGTATTTCGGCGGACGAGCGCGATGCCGAAGGCCTCACCGAAAGTGAATCCCTGGAAGCGGTGCAGAGCCTGCAAACGCACCTGGATTACGTGCATATCGTTGCGGGCACATCGGCGTCACTGGGCGGCGCGATCCATATCGTGCCGCCCATGGCGATTGCCGCCGCGTACCTGGCGGATGAGGCGGCCACGTTCAAGGCCAGCCTGTCGATTCCGCTATTCGTCACCGGGCGTATCAACCAGCCCCAGGAGGCCGAGTTGATCCTGGCGCGAGGCCAGGCCGCTGTGTGCGGCATGACGCGCGCGCTGATCTGCGACCCGTTGATGCCCGCCAAAACCCTAAACGGTCATGCCGAAGATGTGCGCGCGTGCATCGCGTGCAACCAGGCGTGTATCGGTCACTTTCACAAGGGGCTGCCGATCTCCTGCATCCAGCATCCGGAGACCGGCCGCGAGTTGCAATTCGGCGACCTGCGCCCGGCGATGACGCGCAAGCGTGTGATGGTGGTCGGCGGCGGCCCCGCCGGGATGAAGGCGGCGGCCGTGGCAGCACAACGCGGGCACGCGGTAACACTCTATGAAGCCAGTGGGCAATTGGGTGGCCAGGTGCTGCTGGCGCAGTTGCTGCCACGGCGCAGCGAGTTCGGCGGCGCCAGCACCAACCTGCAACGGGAAATGGAATTGGCGGGCGTACGCGTGGTACGCAATACCCGGGTTGACCGTACCCTGGTGGAACGGGAGCAACCCGACCACGTGATCATCGCCACCGGCGCCGAACCCTATTGGCCGGCTTTCGAACAAGGCGGCGAGCTGCAAGTGGTCGACGCCTGGCAGGTTCTGCGCGGCGAGGTCGAACTGGGCCGCTCGGTGGTGGTGGTCGACTGGCGCTGTGACTGGATCGGCCCCGGCATTGCCGAACGCCTGGTGCGCGCCGGCCACGCCGTACAACTGGCGGTCAACGGCACGCATTGCGGGGAAAACCTGCCGCTGTATGTGCGCGACCAACTGGCCGGCGAGTTGCATCGCCTGGGCATCCCGATCATTCCCTACGCCCGCCTCTACGGCTGTGATGACAGCACCGTGTACCTGCAACACACCGCCAGCGGCGAGCCGATGTTGCTCGAATCGGTCGACACCCTGGTGTTGTGCCAGGGCCATCAGCCGGTAGACACTCTGGGTGCACAGCTGCAAGGGGTGGTGCCCTTCGATCGCATTGGCGATTGCCTGGCACCGCGCACCGCCGAAGAGGCGATCTATGAAGGACTGAAGGTAGCGTGGACGCTTTGAACGACGAATCAGCGCAATTGTTTTTGGGCACCCGCATTCGCGGCCTGCGCAAGGCTCGCGGCCTGACGCTGACGGACCTGGCGCAGATGAGTGAATTGACCGCCGGCTACCTGAGCCAGCTGGAGCGCAACCTGGCTTATCCGTCGATCCCGGCGCTGTTCAATATCGCCCGCAGCCTGGGGGTGACCATCCAGTGGTTCTTCGCCAGCGAAACCGTGCCGGCAGCGGAGGACGAAGGTTATGTGGTGCGCAGGGGCAACCGCCAGAGCATTCGCTACGAAGACGGCATTGTCGATCAACTGCTGACGCCGTTGCCCAATCACCAGTTGGAAATGCTGCACTCGTGCTTTCCTCCGGGCACCTACAGCCAAGAGAGCTACAGCCATGAGGGTGAGGAAGCCGGGTACGTACTGAGTGGGCAGTTTGAGTTGTGGGTGAGTGAGCGGCGCTTTTTGCTGGATGAGGGTGACAGTTTCAGCTTTGCCAGCAACGAGCCCCATCGCTATGGCAACCCGGGCAAGGTGGAAACCGTGGTGATCTGGGTGATAACACCGCCGACATTTTAAGCCGCTGGTGGCAATGGAGACCTTTCCTACGGGAACTGGCGACAGTGGCGTGGCGGCCATCAGTGGTGAAGGCCTGGGAGCGCTTGCTATAAAACTGGCTACTTCTTTTCGAGGTTGTTGCTATGTTTGGATTGCATCTGCTGTGCTGTAAACCCACCCCGGATGAACTGGCGACCGCGAAGGCCGTCAAGTCGCTCAAGACCTGGAAGATCACGGGCAGGTACATCTCGCTGGACCCCGTCGAGATCATGTCCTCGCAAAACTATCGGAATGCGATACGCCAGATCCGCAAAATGGAGACTGACGATTCATGGGCCTGCTAATCATTCTGCCACTGCTGGTCAGCGGTTATCTGATCTGCATCAAACACCCCTATTACTACTGCCGCATGCATCGCTTCGATGGGCAGTTGCTTTATCTGCAGGTAGCGCGACTGGGAGTCGCTTGCCTGCTTGCAGCCACCTTCTTGAGTGCTCTGGTACTGGTCGTGTCAAAACAGAACCTGTACGCGGGCGGTAGGTTGGTCCCGACCGACTACAGTGACTATCTGGGTTCCCAGTTGGTGCAACTCGATATTGCCAATGAAAAAAACTGCACGCTGTGGGTGTTCCTGCTGCAAGTCGGGCTGACATCGATGCTCATGCCTTTTTGCTGGGCACGGTTGTATGTCCTGTCCAAAAGCAGCCGCCTGAGTCTCGAAAATGCCACGCAGTTGGACTGGCAGTTGACCCTCGGTATTCTTGAAGACACACCGTTCAAGACGTTGCTCAAGGAGTCAATTCAACAACAAGTGCCGTGCATGTTCAGTTTCAGTGACCGAAAAGTGTATGTAGGCATTGTTGCCGTGGTTGGCGGGCCGACTGAGTCGGACGGTGTGGACCACGCATTCACCCTGATCCCCCTGCTCAGCGGCTACCGCGACAAAGACACGCTCGAAGTCACGCTCAACACCCACTACGCAAACGTGATCACACCGGCGCCCATCATGCTTATCCAGGAAAACGTCGTCTCGGCCACGCGCTTCGACTTCACCACCTGGAACAGCTTCCAGTCCCGCAAACACCGCAAGGCACGCCAGGGCCAGTTCTACCAACACCGCCCGGCGCGCCCGTTGAAAGCCTCAAGCGCCTGCGCCTGAGGCCTTGCGCGTCACGTCAATCAAACTTCCAGTTCAACCCCACGCGCAGCATCTGCCCATCGTTCTTGAACTTGGAGTCGTACCCGGTGCCCGCCCCGCCACTGCCCGGAATCACCGCCACGTTCAGCTTGTCCTCGCCCAGGTCGTAATACAGGTATTCGGTCTTGAACGACAGGTTCTGGGTAATCGCCTGCTCGATACCGGCGCCCACGGTGTAACCCATCTTGAAATGGCTTTGATCGCCGCTGAACTGGGTGTTGCCGGTAGGGCCGAACATGTCGACGCTCTGGCTCGTTTCACCGTAGGCCAAACCGGCCGTGCCGTAGATCAGGGTGTGGTCAAAGGCATAACCGAAGCGGCCGCGCAGGGTGCCGAGGTACTTGATCTTCGACTCGAACTTGTTGTTCAGCGCCAGGTGGGTGTTGAGTTGCGAGGTGCCGATAGTGCGGCTGTCTTGCAGGTCGGTGTGGGAGATGTCGGCCTCGATGCCGGCAACCCATTGGCCGAACTGGTAGTTGTAGCCGATCTGCGCACCGCCCAGCAGGCCATTGCGGTCCAGGTCAACCCGACCCGGGCGGGCGCCGCCGTTGATGTTGGCAATGTTCGGTGCAGCCTGGCCCTTAGTGTTGACGTCTCCGTCGCCACCAAAGCCGTAGCCGGCACTCAGGCCACCGTAGAAACCGGTCCAGTCGGTGGGGCCTTCGGCAGCCTGGACGGAGGCGCAAGCCACCACAGTAAGCGCAGTAACGCCGAGTAAACGAGTGATCATGTAGAAGCTCCTGGTTTTTTTGGTTGATTGACAGGCACAGCGTTGCCGCACGCCGAATGGGATCGGCGCGAAGCGTGAATTCAGATAAGGGGGGTCAGCACCGAACCGAACAGTTCGGGGTAAGGCTATTGGCCGAGGAAGCGGTAGTCGGCGCTGTAGGGTTCCACGTGCAGTTCACCGGCTTGCTCGCAGCTGCCGCCGAACACACCGCCCAATGTATGCAAGCGCTCCACGGCAACCACCTGCGCCAGCCCACCCTCGCCCTGATGGTCGACCACCCCCAGGCGCAACAGCGGGATATCCTTGGGGCCGGCCCCCGGGGCCTGGGCAAGCACCTTGCCCACCACCGCACTGCGGTCATCCAGCTGCCAGGTCGGCCCGGCGAAATGCCGACCGACCGTCTTGCCGTTGATCATCAACGTGGCCAGCGGCTCACGAAACTGCCAGCCCAACTGGCCGTTGCTGTCCTTGGCGCAGGTGTAGATCTGCACACCCGTGGCCTGCACGGTCATCAGCACATGTTTCGCAGCCCCCGCGGCCGGTTCCGGCAAGTCCTGGGCCTGGGCACGCTGGGCGTCGATTGCACAGAGCACCAGCACCACCAGGCCGATCACCTGCAATACCATCAGCGCCAGGCGATTACGGCGCGCTACAACGTCGGGGTCGGTGTTGCTCATTGTTCGTCTGCCGGAAGAAGGGTCGAGAAGGGTCTGGTCAATCATTTTGGGATCCATCGGTAGTCGATCACGGCTGGTTATCAGCGTCTGCAGGATGAACAACCGACCCGAAGTGTTTATTCCCGACTTTTTTCCAGACCCGGCGAAAACGCCTCGCCTACCAGACCTCCACCTTCAACTCCGCACGTTGGCTGGCGGGCATCGGCAGCGCCTTGCCGCTGTGTACCACCCCGTGTCGCGGCGACTCACGCTTGAGGTTCGGCACCGGGATACGCCCCCCGCCACGCACGGTTTGCGCCCCATTCATCTGGAACTTGCCGTACGCAAAGTTCAGCCCTACGCCGTTCTGGCGCTGGAAATAAATCCACCAGCGGCCTTCCTCGAACTTCATAAAGGCAAAGCCTCGTGGGTAGGCATCCTCGCCATAGTCATCGAACGTCATCGCCGTGGCGAAACCCAGGCCATGCCCATCAAACCGGCTCAGGTACTCCTTGTTCAGGTAATCGCTGCCGCCCTGCACATGGAACACCCGGTAGGTGGTGTCGTCGATGTGGTCGATCAGGATCGAACAACCACTGAAATCCGGCGTGAACACATAGCCAGTCGCACCGGGGTTGGCAGGAATGTCACAGAAGCTGCCCTGGGGCACCCAATGCCCCATCAGTGGCCGCTCGACCTTGCCGTACTCCCCCGGTTTATCCAGGGTCGCCAGGCGAAAGCCGCCGGCTTTGTGATCATTGACGTCAAACACATTCAGGCCGGCAACCAGCCCGGAAGGAATACGCTTGGCCGTCATGAAGTTCTGTTGCAGAAAGGTCTTGGTGGATGAAAACGCGTTCATGCATTGGGTGGACATAAGGGGCTCCGGGCAGTAGGAAAGCGTAGACGTGTTGCCGATCCTCAAACACCGTTCGGATCACGGGAAACCATGAGAAGAACACCCTCCCCCGATGCTTTATTCCATGATTTCGCTTAATCGAAATGAGCGATTTCCATGCAGATAATTGTCTTCTTCCTTCGCCCTTGCAGCCGGTAGCCTTCGGCCCTGCGATGCCTTGCGCACGCACGAACACCGGCTGTACCCACAGCATCGGTGCCTGACCCAAAGTGCTCGATAGATGGCGCCAACGTGAAGAAACTTTCGATTGCCCTACTCCTCGCCAGCCTGCTGCCCCTTGCGCTGGCACACGCAGCGCCGGCCAGCATCGCCGTGATCGCCTACGCGGAAAAACCGCTGAAGCTGATCCGCGCCACTGCGCTGTATACCGTCGGCCCCGGCACCCGCCTGCAAGGTGGCGATATTCTGCAAACCGGCGCCGCTGGCATACAGATCGAAGGGCTCGCCGCAGCGACCCTGGCATTGGGGCCCGACACGCGCATCCTCATTGCGACCAACAGCAATGCCGCGCAGATCAACCTGCTCAATGGCTGGTTGAAGCTGCAACCCGTCGCGGGCAACAGCCATGGGAACCTGGCGGTCACCACCGGTGGGCTGGCGTTCAACCTCACCGGCAGCGCCAGCGTGATCCATGTGGGCAAGCACCAGACCGAGATGTTCGTCGAGGACGGCAGCCAAGTGGTCAGCCAGCTCGACAACCGTGGCAAGGCCGACAGCAACGTCACCCTGGGCCATGAAGACTTTGCCCAGCGCGACGGCGACGGGCCACTCAAGCGTGTGCCGCGTCCCGAACAGGCGTTCATCGACGCCTTGCCGCCCCAGTTCCTCGACCCGTTGGTGCCCCTTGGCAAAAAGGCCCCCAAGGCAGCGGAGCCGAAAAAAGAGCGCGACGTCACCTACGACGACATCGCGCCCTGGGTGGTCAGCCCGCTGAACCTCAGCCAGCAGATGCTCGCCAGCCGTTTTGCTCCGCGACTCAACGACCCGGCGTTCCGCCAGGCGGTCAAGGTCAACCGCGGCGGCGTGCTGGAGTGGGAGCTGGAACTGCTGCACCTGGAGCGCCGCAAGAATGCGCACTGATCCTCACCACGCCTGTACCTGAAGGTCCTTATGAAACTGTCGCTCGCGGTCAAATTCAACGTGGTGTTCCTGGCGGTGTTCATCGTCGGTTTTATCGCCACCAGCCTCTCCACGAACTACATGCTGCAGCAGAGCGCGCGCCGGGAAACCCTGGAGACCGCGCGCATGCTGATGCGCTCGGCCTCGGCCGCCAGCACCTACACCGCCGAGCAGATCGTGCCGCTGTTGGAGAACCGCTTGAAGTTCCAGTTCCTGCCGCAGTCGGTGCCGGACTTCGCCGCCATTTCGCACCTGCAGGAGCTGCTCAAGTCCTATCCGGACTATGCCTACAAGGAAGCCACCCTCAACCCCACCAACCCACGCGACCTGGCCAATGACTGGGAGAAAAGCCTGATCAACAACCTGCGCAGCCAGCCGCAGGCAGACGAGTTGGTCGGCGAGCGTAGCGACGAAAAAGGCGCCGCGCTGTACATCGCGCGGCCGATCCAGATCAAGGACGGGGCTTGCCTGGCGTGCCACAGCACACCCGAAGCGGCACCCAAAACCATGGTCGACATCTACGGCGCGAGCAACGGCTTTGGCTGGAAGCTCAACGACACCATCGGCGCGCAACTGGTCACCGTGCCACTGGACCTGCCGCTGCAACGGGCCAGGAGCCTGCTGCACAGCTACATGCTGTCGATGCTGGGGATTTTTGCCGTGCTGTTCGTAGCCTTGAACGTGGCGGTGCACCTGTTTGTCACCCGTCGCCTGCGGCAGATGTCGGCGCTGGCCGACCGGGTCAGCCTGGGTGAAACCGACGTGCCACCGATGGACGTCAGCGGCAGCGACGAGCTGGCGCGCCTGGGCCAGTCGTTTGGCCGCATGCGCACCAGCCTGGTCAGTGCCATGAAGATGCTTGAGGAATAGGTTCGCGATCATGCTTGAACAACTTGGCAAGTACCGCATCGACAGCGTACTCGGCAAAGGCGCCATGGGTACGGTGTACAAGGCGTTCGACCCGAACATCGCACGTACAGTGGCGCTCAAGACCATCCGCAAGGAGCTGTTCGGCGACAGCCAGCACGCCGAGCTGGTCAGCCGTTTCAAGAATGAGGCCCAGGCAGCCGGACGCCTGATGCACCCCAATATCGTCGGCGTGTACGACTACGGCGAGGATGAAGGCTCGGCCTACATCGCCATGGAGTTTGTCGAGGGCACGCCGCTCAACACCTTGCTCGCCGCACAGACGCCCCGGGACCTGAGCCACAGCCTCGGCTGGATGCGCCAACTGTTGTCGGCCCTGGAATACGCCCATTCCAAAGGTGTGGTGCACCGCGACATCAAGCCGGCCAACCTGCTGATCACCGCCGACGGCAAGGTCAAGGTCACCGACTTCGGCGTCGCTCGCCTGGACTCTTCGACCCTCACCCAAACCGGTTCGATGATCGGCACGCCCAGCTACATGTCGCCCGAGCAGTTCTGCGGCGAGTTGATCGACGGCCGCTCCGATGTATTTTCCGCCGGCATCGTGCTGTACCAATTGCTCACGGGCGAGCGGCCGTTCTCGGGCTCCGCCACCATGGTCATGCAGCAGATCCTCAACCAGACACCCGTGGCACCGTCGAGCCTCAACCTGGCGCTGGACCCGGCGCTGGATGCCGTCATCGTGCGCGCCCTGGCCAAACGCCCGGCCGAGCGCTACCCCTCGGCCCAGGCGTTTCTCGACGATCTGGAAGCCCTGTTGGGCACGGCGACCGGCACCTGGACCAACGCCGAAATCGACGATGACCGCACCGTCTTGATCCGCCCCAACCAGCCCTTGAGCAGTGGGGTAACGCCGCTGCCAACCGGCACGGCGGCGCTCACCGAAGCGGTGGAAACCCTGACGCCCTGGAAGCTTGCGGTGATGCCGGAACTGGAATCGCTGCTGTCCCATCAGATCGGGCCGCTGGCACGTTTTCTGGTGCGCAAGAGCCTCAACGGTGCAGATGACTTCGACGCCATCTGCGCAGCACTGCTGCCCCACATCCCTTCCGAGCGTGGCCGGGAACAGTTCGCCAGTGCCAGCCAGTCGCTGTTCCTGCGCCTGAACCCGCCGACCGCGCCTGTGGAACCGCCCCGTGAGCCCACGGCGATCGAGCCGCCCACTGAAGTCACCCGCACCACTGAAACAGTGCCCGCGCCCCTTGACCCGGCCTTTTCGCAGATGGCCGAAAAGCGCCTGGCTGTGTTGATCGGCCCCATCGCGCGCATTGTGGTCAGCCGGGCTGCACGGGCCACCTCCTTGCGCCAACCGTTCCTGCAGCTGTTGGCCGAGCACATCGAGAGCGAGGCCCAGCGCCTGGCATTCCTCACCAGCTTCGAGTCTCTCCCATGACCGATTCCCCACTCAGCGCCTGCGGGCCCCATCAACTGGCCGCTGCGGTTGCCTATGGGGTCAGTGATGTCGGTTCGGTGCGCCAGAGTAACGAAGACAATTTTCTGGTGGAGCCGGCCCTGGGCCTGCTCGCCGTGGCCGATGGCATGGGTGGCCATGAGGCCGGCGCCCTGGCCAGCGCCGAAGCCTTGGTCAGCCTGCGCGAGGCCCTCAAGGTTCACAGCATCCACCCGCCCCACGACGGCCTCGACCCCGACGCCACCTGGTCCGACCCGCAGATGCAAGCCGCCAGCCTGCTGCATAACGCCATCGACCAGGTGAACCAGTGCGTTTACCAGCAGAACGTGGCCCGCCACATGAGCGAAGGCAGCGGCATGGGCACCACCCTTACTGGCGTGTGGCGCCCGCAATCAAACGGGCCGTTGCTGGTGTTCCATGTGGGCGACAGCCGCCTGTACCGCTACCGCGAGGGCGAACTGAGCCTGCTGACTCGCGACCAGACCTGGTACCAGCAAGCCCTCGAAGCCGGCAAGGTCGACCGGCTGCCCGCGCGCAACCTGTTGCTGCAAGCCATCGGCCCCGGCCCCCGGGTCGAACCGCAGGTACGTGTTCACCCGGTTCAGCCCGGCGACCTGTTGATGCTGTGCAGTGACGGCCTGCACGGCTGCGTGCCACACCAGGAAATGCTCCAGGTGCTCGCGGTCGCCCAACGCGACACGCTGGAAACGGCGTGCCGACGTCTGGTCAACCTCACCCGCGAGTACGCCGGGCGCGATAACGTCACGGTATTGCTGGCGTGGTTCGACCGATGAGTTGCCTCACGGCAATTTGAACGCATCGTCCACCGGCACGCGGTAGCCGGTGGCCAGACGGTTGGTTTCGTTGGCCATGCCAACCACTGCCTGCAACTCGCCAAACATCTCATCCGTCATGCCGGCCTTACGCGCAGCAGCCGTGTGGGACGCAATGCAGTACGGGCAGTTGTTGGTCACACTCACGGCCACGTAGAGCAGCTCCTTGGTCAGCGGATCGAGTGCGCCCGGCGCCATGATCTCCTTGAGGCTTTCCCAGGTGCGGCGCAGGGTCGGCGGGTGCGCGGCCAGGCATTTCCAGAAGTTGTTCACCTGCTCGACCTTGCGCGTTTGCATGATGTCGTCGTAGACCGCGCGCACTTCGGGGCTGGCATCGGCGTATTCGGTGAGGTGTTGGGTCATGGCATATCCAGGGTGAAGGGAGAGCGTTCTGGAATACCGCGCAGCAGCGGTGGCTGGCAAGTGAAGCCGGCAAATCCCGGGTGACAATGTGGATGAGCGGTCGTGTGGATGTTCAGAGATAGCACTGACCATTCGTGATTTGCGGTAAAGAGTCCTTTTCGGGTTCGGCGGTTTTTCCGAAGGAACGACGAGCGGATACTCGACTCCATTGTTCACACCCCCTTCAGGAGTTACCGATGTCTATCCCTAAGCACGCTGTTCCCGCCTTTGGCCTTGGTACCTTTCGCCTGCAAGGCCAGGTGGTCATCGATTCGGTGAGCACCGGCCTGGAACTGGGTTACCGCGTCATCGACACCGCGCAGATCTATGAAAACGAAGCCGACGTCGGTCAGGCCATCGCCAACAGCGGAATCCCGCGCGACGAACTGTTCATCACCAGCAAGATCTGGATCGCCAACTTCGCCGAAGGCCAGTTGATCCCGAGCCTCAAGGAAAGCCTGCGCAAACTGCAGACCGATTACCTGGACCTGACCCTCATCCACTGGCCATCGCCGGAAGACCAGGTGCCCATGGCCGAGTTCATGGGGCAATTGCTGGAAGCCAAGCGCCTGGGCCTCACCCGTGAAATCGGCATCTCCAACTTCACCATCGACCTGATGAAGCAGGCCATCGCCGCCGTGGGTGCCGAGAACATCGCCACCAACCAGGTCGAACTGCACCCCTACCTGCAAAACCAGAAAGTGGTGGACTTCGCGACCGCCAACGGCATCCAGATCACCTCGTACATGACCCTGGCCTATGGCGAAGTGCTGAAAGACCCGGTGATCCAACAGATCGCCGAACGCCATCAAGCCACCCCGGCGCAGGTCACCCTGGCCTGGGCGATGCAGCTGGGTTATGCGGTGATCCCGTCGTCGACCAAACGGGCCAACCTGGAGAGCAACCTCAAGGCCTTGCAACTGACCTTGAGCGCTGCCGACATGGCGCAGATCGCCAGCCTGGAACGTGGCCATCGCCTGACCAGCCCCAAGGGCATCGCGCCGAAGTGGGACTAGACCCTGGCCACTGGCTGGCGGGATAACTCCCGCAGCCACGGCAACACCCGCAGGCCTGTATTGGCCTGCGGCGGGTCGATGATATCCATGAAGTGTTCGAGGTTGACGTTGTCCGGCACGCCGGGTAGCCGCACGAGTACAGCCGGCGTTGCGCCGGCCGGTGCCGCCAGGTCGAGGTGATCGTAGACCAGCACATGGCGGACCTGGGGTTGCGGCCCGCACGTGTGGGCGGCGAGCCCCGCGTTGATGATGAGCACATCAAAGGGCTCGGCAGGGATGGCAGTCAGAATCTGGACTTCCTCGAACGTTTGCACCGGGACGATCCGGTGATACCCCAACTGGTTGAGCATTTTCTCGATGTACAACCGTTGCAGATGCTGTTCATCGGCAATCAGGATGGTCAGTGCTTTGTTCGGCATGGCAAACCCCTGGGCAGGCAGTGCTCGTCAGTGAGCGGGGCCCATTTTCCAGACATATTCCGCAGACAAAATCAGGCTTGTTCCCCCTTCATGTAGGAGTTCTCCCAAACCCTCCGAATGGCCGTCAACTGTAGTCATGCCTGATTGCAATAACGGCTCAGGCCATGGTGCAAATCGTCGAGAACCTCCATCCCCGCCTCGACGACCGGGCCCAGGGTTTGCCGATCCCGCTGTTCGCACACGGCCTCCAAGGCTTCACAACAGGCAATCAATGCCTGGGCCTTGACCATCCGCGCGCCGCCCTTGATACGGTGGGCAAGGTCGTGCAGTTTTACAAACTCGGGCTCATGTCGCAGGGAGGCGAGCAACGTGCGGTCAGCTTTGAGGCTGTCGAGCAGTGGTTGGAGTAACTCGTTGAGGGCGCCAGGGGCGTCGTTGGTCAGCGCGATCAATGCACTCAAATCAAACTTTGCTCCAGGCTCGACCACATCCCCGGCCGTGGTTGCAGCCAATGCCGAGCGCAAATCATCCAGTCCTGTGGGTTTGAACAGGCATCCGTCCATACCCGCCTGGCGACAGCGTTCAGCTTCTTCAGGCAGCGCATTGGCAGTGAACCCCAGCAACAGGCATGGCACCCGCCTCTTGTCACGCTCTTGGGCGCGAATCTCCTGGGCAAGTTGGTAACCGTTCTTGAGCGGCATATTGCAATCGGTGATCACGCAGTCAAAGTGGCCCGCCTGCCAGAGTGCCAGCCCTTGGACGCCCTCTTCTGCCGACGTAATACGATGCCCCAGGAAACTCAATTGCCGTGTCAGCAGCAACCGATTGGCCGGATAGTCATCCACCACCAGAATGCTCAATACACGCGCAGGCGCAAGGTGCGGCATGGGCACTGCCAACGGCGCGGGCGAGGTCGTCGTGAGGGCCAGTGTCAACGTCACATCAATGCGCGTGCCCTGCCCCAGCACACTGCTCAGGTGCAGCTGCCCCCCCATCATTTCGCACAAGCTGCGGCTGATCACCAACCCGAGGCCTGAACCGCTGCGAACTGACTGTTCGTTGTTGCTGCCCTGGCTAAACGGGTTGAACAACCGCAGTTGATCTTGCGCGCTGATGCCAATGCCCGTGTCCTGCACCCACAGCCGGAGCATCAACTGCTCTCCCAGCAGTGTCCCGTGGGCCCCCAGTACCACCTGGCCGTTGGCGGTGAACTTGATGGCATTGCTCAGCAAGTTGGATACGACCTGCTGGAATCGCAGCGGATCGACCAGCACTGCACGCTCAATCAGCGGGTCCAGGTCCACTTGCAATACCAGGCCCTTGGCCCGTGCGAGGCCCTCGAACACCCGCGCCACCGAGGCGAGCCGCTCGTGGAGGTTGGTGGGTTCAAGGGTCAGGGAAAGATGATCGGACTCAATCCGTGCAATATCAAGAATATCGCCGATCAACTCCAGCATGCCGCGCGAGGCCACCGAAGCGACCTCCAGTGCATCCCGGTCTGCCCGACCTTGCTCGGCGTTTTTCAGGGCAAGCTCGATCATGCCGATCACCGCGTTCATCGGCGTGCGTATCTCGTGGCTCATGGTCGCCAGAAAGGTGGTCTTGGCGCGGTTGGCCGCATCGGCATCTTCCTTGGCCTCCTGGACCTGACGCAACAGTCGCTGGCGTTCACTCACATCCACCCAGCCAGCAATCATGCCGACCACGTTATCGTCGCCATCACGGTACGGCAGCATCCATTGATAGATGGTCAGCGCCTCACCATTGGGCAACTTGAGTATCCGGTCGTGGATCTGCGGTTCGCCCATCGCCATCAGCCGCAAGTAGTCCTCATGGAACGACCGGGCCTGCGGCGGGTTGCCAGTGTCGGTTTCCACCACGGTCTTGCCGATCACGTGTTCAAGCTTGAAACCAAACACATCGAGATAGGCGTTATTGCACGCCATTAACCGTCCCTGGCGGTCTCGCACGTAAATCGGATGGGGCGTGCCATCGATCAAGACGCTCATGAAGCGCATCTGATCGCTCAAGGCGCGCTCGGCCTGCACACGCTTGCGGATCAGCGTGCGCAGGTAAATCGCCCAACCCAGGGTCAGCAACAGCAACAACGTGGCCAGGCCAAAACCTTGCAGGATCACGTCACGATGGCGCAGCCAGTAACTCTCTTCGACGATGACTTCGGTGCGCCACTGGTTGGTCAGTTCATCCAGTTCCTCTGGAGGGATACTCAACAGCGCCTTGTCGAGGATCGAATACAGTTCCAACTGGCTTCGGTTGACGCCAAATGTGACGCGACCTGGCTCTGGGCCAACGGTACTGGTGATACGCAGGCGATCACGGTAGTTGCGCGCAATCATGTAGCGCGCGCTGATCAGCAACAACACCGTTGCGTCGGCTTCCCCATTGGCGACCAGCGCCATGGCCTGCTCCGGGCTCTGTGTGTCGAGAAACGTGATGGTGGGATAGTCCCGGGCTATTTGCGCCCCCAGGCTGTTGCCGCCGATGAACGCCAGACGCTTTCCCGACATGTCCTCCAGCGTAACCGTGCGCTTGTCGTCGTTGCGCACCACCAGGACGTAGGGGTTGGAGACATAGGGTCGCGTGAAGCGGACCTTTTCAGACCGTTCGACGCTGGGGGTGACGACCGCGAGCATATCTGCACGCCCCGCGTTGACGTCCTCGATCTGCTGCGGCAGTGAACTGCCCGGCACCACGTCGAACTTCAAGCCAGTACGCAAACTGATCCGCGACAACACCTCGGCGCTCAGCCCTTCAAATTGCCCTTGTTCGTTGAAAAAAGACAGCGGGACGAATGGGTCGAGAACCGCCACTTTGATCCTCGGGTATTTTTCCAGCCAGCGCTGCTCACTGACACTCAAACGCAGCCGATCGGCCTCCAGATAACCGCCTCCGGCACTCCAGCGTCGCAGGATTTCCATTTGCTGGTTGACGGGAACCGCCGCCAATGCGGTGTTGATGATATTCAGCAGCCGCGTATTGTCCTTGGCGAAGGCAAACCCGAAGGGGTTGACCTCCAGGGCGGAGAAGTCCGCCATGCGTACGTTGTTGAGGTGATTTTTGTTGATCAGATAGCGGCTGCTGATGGCATCGCCCAGGTACACGTCAGCCTGGCCGAACGCCACGGCGCCGATCGCTTCGAAGGCCGATGCAAACAACTGCAGATGAGCCTTGGGGTAGAACGCCTGGACGGCATCGGGCTGCATGTAGTGATACAGCATCGCCACGCGCTTACCGGCGAGGTCGGCACTCAACGCCTGGCTGGCACTGGAGCGGGTGGTCAACGTCGGTTGATCATTGGCATAGGTGCGAGACAGCACCAACTGCGGGTCGGCTGCTTCGTACCCATTGGCTGAACCGAGAAAGTCCACGGCCCCTACCTTGAGCGCTTCGATCACTTCGTCGCGAGTGTCGTAGCGACGAACTTCGATCGTGACGTTCAATGCCTGGCCGATCAGCGCCGCGTAGTCGGCGGTGATACCCTCGAGTTCGTCATTGTTATTGGTCAGGTCAAAGGGCGCGTAATCGGGCGCGGAAACCCCCATCAACAAGGTCCGCCGCTGCCGCAGCCAGCGCCCGTCGGCTTCGTCCAGCGGCACGGAAATGCCGTCAAAATCCGAGTGCCCCAGCAAGTGCAGGTGTCGCGGCTCGTCCAGTGCGGTCGCCGCCACGGGCAGTAATCCCGCCCACAGGATCACCGCCCCCCTGAGCAGCCAGTGGATAGTCATTTCAGGTCAGATCAGATGATTGCGCTGAGCAAACTTGGACAAGTGCACGATCGAGGACATGCGCAGCTTTTCCTTGAGCCGAGTCTTATAGGTGCTGATGGTCTTGTGACTCAGCAACATATCCTCGGCAATTTCTTTGTTGCCAAGGCCCAGTGCCAACTTCTGCAACACGGTCAATTCGCGATCCGACAGTGCGTCCACTAATTGCTGCTCGGTGGACTGCAAATCGTCGCGGTGGACCGAGCTGGTCGGCAGGCTGGGGAAACAGCTATAACCGGACATCACGGCTCTGATGGCTTTTTGCAGCTCATCCAGTTCACCGGTCTTGGCGACAAACCCCATGGCGCCCGCGCGCATGCACCGGGTCGAAAAGAACACCGCCAGATAGGACGTCAGCACCAGGATTTTACAAGGGAGGCCCAGGGCCCTGATGCGGCTGATTACTTCCAGACCGCCCAGCTTGGGCATGGCCAGGTCCAGGATAATCAGGGCCGGACGCTCCTCACGAGCGATCTGCATGGCATCGGCGCCATTTCCCGCTTCATAGAGGGTATCGAAGCCTTCTTGCTTGAGCAGATAGCGGACGGTGGCACGGATAAACGGATGATCATCCACAATTAACGCTTTGTTCATAGGGCTCCCCTGGGAGGATCGGAACACTTACATTTCAAGCGGGCCCCATCTACCTGTGAAAAGTAACAGTTCCGACCAACGGCACTGATTACCCTGCGCGGCAACTCCGGCAACGGGGCCCCTCTAATTGAAAAACACGACAATCACGTAAAGCCGCACCTTGATTCCTGGGTAGGAACAAGCGCGCAACCTTAACAACGCCGCGTCCCCTTGAATGAAGGGATAGTCTCGAATGCATGTAGGACTTTTCCTCGCATAAGCATAGGCAACATTGCGCCAGGTAAAACTGGCGCCAGGGGACTAGTCGGTGGTACTCGGGCTCCAGAAGGCCTGCACCACCAGGGTCGAGGTGGAGATTCGTGCCACCAGCGCATCCAGTTCATCACCGTCCACGGACGTAACCGCCAAGGTTGCCTCGATCTCCACTTCTTCAGTGCCAAACGGGCGAACGTCGACATCACTGGCCGGGTAGTTGCACCGCGCCAACTCAGCCTCCAGCAACGCCAGGACAGCCTTCTGCTGAGTGCGTCGCGCAATGACATAAAGAATGTTGGTGACCTCTGCCGACACCACATCCAACGGCTGACGGTTGATGTTATTGACGATCGGACGCAGCAGCGTATTGGCTGCCAGCACGAACAATGTGCCCAGCAGTGCTTCGAGAATCAGGTCGGCCCCCGCGCACGCCCCCACTGCCGCCGACGCCCAGAGGGTTGCGGCCGTATTGAGCCCGCGCACATTGCCCTCTTCACGCATGATCACGCCGGCACCGAGAAAACCGATGCCCGACACCACATACGCCACGACGCGTACCGCACCTTCCGCACCACCGAGCCGGTTGGCCATGTCGACAAAAATCGCCGCGCCCACCGCTACCAGCACGTTGGTACGCAACCCCGCCGTGCGCTGGCGATACTGACGTTCGAAACCGATCAAGCCACCGAGGATAAACGCCGCGGTGAGGCTCACCAGGGTATCGACCAGGGAATTGAGGTTGATGTTGTTGATTGCTTGCATGGAATGTTGCTCCTGACGACGGACTGTCCTTATGAACACGGTCCTTGCCTGCCAGTCTGACTGGCCATTGTGAAAATCCATCCAGCCAGGTACGACCGGCCGCACCATGCCCGATAAACAGGCAAGGTCAGCTCGGCCCGCCCACCGTAAAGGCAGGCGTGTCCGTCGCATCCCGATTGGCATCAGGTGCGGGTCAGCGTCAATTGAGAGGGATCTGAGCAGGTGCCAGGACTGACCACTGCCGGGATACCGCATCTCGCTATTTCAGGCGAGACAACGGCATCGGAAGAATGCGCGTTACCTTGCCAAGTTGGTGCCGGTTACCGAAACCGGCCGACGACTGTCACTCGAACAAGTACCCACTGAGGGTCTCCGCTATTGATAAAAACGCCCGCAGCTTACGCTCCGAAGATGGGTGAGTAAACCGTAGGAAAATGTACCGCCACTGAATAAAGCCCATTCTTCAGGGCTGGTTCAGGAAAATTATCTGACCCAATCCCTGTAGGAGCTGGCTTGCCAGCGATTGCGGCGTATCAGCCAATCATTTCATGGCAGACACTCCGCAATCGCCGGTAAGCCGGCTCCTACAAGGGCGGTGTATAACCCGGTCGATCGCGCTCGACTCGCGCCAGGTAATCATCAACCTGGCCACCGGCCAACGCCTTGACCTGAATGGACACCGTATTCACCTGCCGCCCCATGGTGATTCCTTCCCGCGTGCGCACCTGCACATAGCCCAGTTTGGGCCAGAAGCGTTCGGCCCTGGTGTTGCCGATGACCACCGTCAACCGCAGCCATTGGGCCCCCTTTCGGGCAGCCCACG
Source organism: Pseudomonas sp. GW821-FHT09A09 (assembly GCF_059418405.1). Classification (NCBI taxonomy): domain Bacteria; kingdom Pseudomonadati; phylum Pseudomonadota; class Gammaproteobacteria; order Pseudomonadales; family Pseudomonadaceae; genus Pseudomonas; species Pseudomonas sp. GW821-FHT09A09. The sequence continues at coordinate 36,669 of NZ_JBWKPU010000007.1, read as the reverse complement.
CCTCAAGGTCTGCATGCAACCGCTGCGCAAGCCCGGTGCCATGCAAGGGTGTGTCCACCAGCAACAGGCCAATATGCCAGACGCCCATCGCCAACAAATCCGCTGCGATGTTTACCACCGCAACCAGTTGATCCTGTGCATCGCGATAACCCAACCAGTACATCCGGCTGCATGACCACCCAGCGGGCAATTGACCCTGCAACTCTTCATGCGCCTCCGTCGGGGTGGCCGGCTCACCGTTGACGGCGATGAAGTAATCCGGCGCACGCTCGAAAAATTGCTACAGCTCGGCTACATCACTACCGCCCAACTCAACCACCCGGATGCCCGCAACGGAACATCCCGGCAATACCTGTGAATCAACGTCCATGTTTGCTCGTCCTCAATCGTCCCGTGTCAGCACTTCGAGCAATTCGATCTCAAAACGCAGATTGCTGTTGGGCTTGATATGCGCGCCCATCGAACGCTCGCCGTAGGCCAAGTGCGCCGGCACAAACAAGGTGCGCACACCGCCGACCTGCATGCCCATCAAACCCTGGTCCCAGCCCTTGATCACCCGCCCGGTGCCGATCACACACTGGAACGGCTTACCGCGCTCCCATGACGAATCGAACACCGTGCCATCTTCCAGGGTGCCGGTGTATTGCGTGGTGATCAGCGCGCCCTTGACCACAGCTTTGCCGGTGCCGGGGCGGATGTCGGTGATTTGGAGTTCGTCGGTGCTCATGAGGTGCTCGCTGGAAGTGCAAAGGGTGGGGTTTTCCCAGAACTGGGTGGGTTTGGCAAGTCCCGGGGCCAGATCACTGCATGACAACCAAAGCTGGGATCAGCTACTCCGTTCGCCGGTTGCGCTGCACCTACAAAAAAATACGACTTCCCGTCGTTAGAAACTTCAACCCGCTGATGTTGACCCGCAATGCCTGCGCTCATCCTATAAATAAACCAGCAACACCGAATAAAGGAAATGTGAATGACCATCGGCTCCAACTTTAATTATCCGGCTGACGTAGCCCAACAACATTTTCGAAAAAAGCGCTCTACTCAAAATAAATGGAGGGCCAGATTCCCTAATCCTCCCGATTTGTGTTTTGACTATCGCACTTTGGTAGAACAAGTAAACGGCATCGCACAGGCGACGAACGCCAACCATAAGATCTGCATTATCGGCGCTGGCATAACAGGCCTAACAGCTGCACGGGAACTCTATAGATGCGGATTCACCAACATCACGCTATTTGAAAAGTCGAAAAGACTCGGCGGCAGGCACTTCACCACCCTCGGGAATAACAACACTCCTACAGTTGGCAGGCCACCGTTTGAAATGGGAGCGATGAGAATGCCGTTTTTCAACACATCCAATGAGCCGCCGAAAAATGGTCGATCTCTCATGGCCTATTACGCCAATGAATTCGAACTGCATCATTCAGACTTCCCAAACCCAGGTAGCCCTGCGGTCCGCTCTACGGGGATATACCTTAGAGAGGGCAGCATCGACGGCAGCGGCGAGCCCACCATGCTCATATGGAAAAACACCGACGGAAACACAGCGCCTCCCGGCGAAACACTGGGTAAGGTTTTCGCAAAATGGAAATCTTTTGCCGAGCGCATGACGCTCACCATCGCCGAACACTATGGTGCCGACCATTGGGAACAGTTATGGGATTCGATAGTAAGAAAGTATGAAGGTATTTCCTTTCGTGATTTGGTAAAGATGCCACCCATTGATAGTTGGCTAAAAAATGACCCAGGCAATTTTGGTGGCATGGGAATGACGGCACAGGAATCAGCTATTTTCTATTCCATCGGAATTGGCGATGGCAGTTGGGGCGCATTTTATGATGTCTGCTCACTTTATCCACTGCGCACAGCGATATTCGGATTCAGCAGCCATCTGCAATTGATCCACGGCCGCATGAATGCAGACGGTATGATTCTGGACGCTCCCTACTTAAACGCCAAAGAAACGCTAGACTCTAGAGGGCTAAAATTTAACAAACCAAACTATATTGGGCTTGGTTCGCTGGCGGAGTCTCTTCTTTTCATAAAACCGAAAGAAGCCCCTGAGTCCTTATACGAACATTTAATCAAAAGTGATTCGGGGCTCATGACCAATAGCGCTGTGACAAAACTAAAAAGGCTCGACAACGGAAAAATAAGAGTTGAATACAACTGGAATAACGAGTCAAACATATCGAAAAACCTTCAACATATAGAGTGTGACTCTGTCGTAATGACACTCCCCTCCTGGCTGATCGAGACACAGATATCAATCGAAAATTTCAACAGCGACTTGCTCCCTTTTGAAATAATAGAGGCTTATAAATCCGCCCACTGGGAAACCAGTTGCAAAGTCTACGCCCCGCTTAAGAAATCTTTTCTATCACGCAACAAAAACATACCGCAAGCCATCGTAACAGACACCCTGATACACGACGTGTACACCTACCGCTACAATAGCAACAACACCTATGACTGCATCCTTCTCAGCTACACATGGGAAGATGACGCTACCAAACTCTCATTTTTCAATGACCAAGAGCTCATCGAAAAGTGCATAATCGAGCTTGATAGAATCCTCTTAAAATCCATAAACATAAATGAAAAAATCTCTCCCTACATAGGTCATAAACAAGCAATTGTTCAACGCTGGATGAATGATAAAAACGCTCTAGGCTGTGCAAAACTTTACCGCGCAGGCACATACTACAATGCGGTGAGCTTGATGAAATACAACAGAGACTTCTCTCATACCTCGGGACTTTATCTCTGTGGCGAGTCGTTTTCGGTGGACGCGGGCTGGACTGAACCTTGCTTCAGAGGTGCCATTGACGCCGTAATACACATCTGTAACAAAACCCACGCAACGTTCAATGGTGGTTTCACCCTGCAGGACTACCCTGAGTATAAAGTCGAACCGTAAAAGAAATAGACCACAACACGACAGGAACCATCCGACTTTCCATTAAACGCTTTGCCGCCTCTTATAAACGTCCAGCCACTCTCCGGCTGCATAACAATAAGAGGTCGCCTTCATGAGTGAATCAGTAAGCCCCGCACGCGTAGCGGTCATCCAACTTGATCCCCAAGTCGGCATGGAAAATCGAGAAAATAACCTGCGCCAAAGCCTTGCACTTGCGACCGAAGCAGCACATGGCGGCGCCAAGCTGATCGTGTTGCCCGAACTGTCCAATTGCGGTTATTTCTTCAGCAGTCGACAGGACGCCTTTGATCATGCGGAGACCGTACCGGACGGAACAAGCGTAAGGGCATGGATTGACTTTGCCAGTACGCACCAGGTGTATCTGGTAGCGGGTCTGAGCGAAATAGACGGTATGCAGTTGTTTAACACGGCTGTACTGCTCGGCCCGGATGGGTTTATCGGTAAATACCGCAAAGCGCACTTATGGAACTTGGAGAAGCTTTGGTTCACTCCTGGTGACACCGGTTTTCCGGTGTTTGAAACACCCATCGGCCGCATCGGGTTACTGATTTGCTGGGACATCTGGTTCCCGGAGGTACCGCGCATTCTGAGCCAGCAAGGCGCAGATATCATCTGTAGCTTGAATAATTGGGTGTGGACCCCACCGCCTCTATTCGATGAAGCGGGTAAATGCATGGCGTCCTACCTGACGATGACTGCAGCCCATGTGAATAACGTGTTTATCGCCGCCGCCAGCCGCATCGGCGAAGAGCGAGATGCCCGTTACCTGGGATGTTCGTTGATAGCCGGAACCAATGGTTGGCAGATCGGAGCAGTGGCTTCAGCCAATCGACAAGAAATACTGTTCGCCGACATCGACATCACCAGCTCCCGCAGCGCACCTATCTGGAACAGTCTCAACGACCTGCAACGAGACCGACGCCACGATATCTACGATCAAATGCTCGGATACTCCCTCCACCCCGCTCTGCCGCGCTGACGGAGGGGGACAACATGGAAACGCTCATTACCAATACGAAACGACGTCTTTCGGGAACAGATATCACCGTTATTGTGCTGGGACTGATCAGCACACTGATGGCGCTCTGGGTGGTACTCCATCATGAGGGTTCCTGGCCAGGCTATACAGAAATGGTGGCAGATCTGTCACAACCGACAGCCTGGCTGCGTTGGGTACTCGGGGACATCAGTGAGGTCGCCTTCTACAAACATGAACTTGCCTCGGTCGGCTTGTTAGGGGGGGCCTATCTGGCCTGGTGGGCCAGCAAGCACGGGAGAGCCTGGCAAGGGTTTTCGATTGCCTACGGTACCGGCCTCTGGCCCTGGCTGGTGACCAGTTCACTGCTAGGGCTAGTGCTCAGCAATCTATTCTGGGGCTGGAGCGTCACCGAACAGACGTGGCAACCCACATTCGCAGCCTTCGTCTCTTTACCGGCCGCCATGGTGCTGATGTTTGGCGGGGGCTGGAAAGTTACGCTCAATGGTGCGGTGTTGGGGGCATTGCTGGTGACGCCGATGTGCTTGTTGCTCGTGAATTTCGTGTGCACTCCGTTGGGCTTACCCGTCGTCATCGGTAATGTGACAGGTATGGCCATCAGCAGCGTTATCGCATTCGTGCTATGTCGTCGAGTACCCTCGATAGTGCGCTCCGACTATCTCCCTCCAGTCAAACCAATACCTGCCAAGACGCCGACCTATGGCGTGATATGGAGCCTGCGTCGGGTACTGGCAGACTTTTCCGAGGCGCCATTTTTCGGGAACGAGCTAGCCAGTCTCGGACTGCTTGCAGGCGTCCTGCTGGCCTACGCGCTGAACCCCCTCAGCCCTGTATATGGATCGGGATTGGTTTTGCCCCTGCTAGGCGCGCAAGCGCTGACCTCAGCATTGGGTGTCGTGATCTGGCGGCAACAGTGGATTAGACGAGGCTGGTATCCAACCTACGTTCCGCTGGTCTCTGTGGTACCTGCGGCCGTACTGACCCATGGAGGTAGCTGGAGCGTGATTGCCTCCAGTGCACTGCTCGGAGCACTGATCGCCCCACCATTGGCTTGTGCCATTGCGCAGCGCTTGCCTGCGCACGTTCATCCGTATATCGGCAATGTCATCTCGATGGCAATCAGCACGCTGTTGATAGTGCCGCTGGTAGGTGAGTTAATCCAAATGTGAAGGTCTGTCCTACGCTGTGCTCTTTACGCAGCGTAGGAGCAATCAAAGTCGTTGCCCAATCACAACCACCGCCAAAACCGACTCCAGAACCCGCGCCCTAAATCATCCTTGCACCCCGCATATTGGGCCGCGTACATCTGCGAGCGCGCCTGCACCTTGCTTGCCACCGGCGGCAGCCAGGCTTTGCTGGCGTAGGTGCGCTGGCGGTAGCCGCCCCAGCCTTCGTGGTAGTTCAGGTATTGGCCGTAGGCGTCGTACTTGTAGACGCCGTTGATGCTGTAGGTCTTGTCCATGTACCAGCCGACGAAGTCGATGGCATCGTCGAAGTCCTGGCGGCTGGCGCCGGTGCGGCCGGTGCTCTTGCGGTAGTCGTTCCACACTTCATCCTTGGCCTGGGCGTAGCCGGACGCGGTGGAGACGCGGCTCCAGGGGATGATCCACAGCAGGTATTTGCGCGGGGCCTTGGCGTCCTGGTGGAAGCCCGACTCCTGATACATGATCGCGAACGGCACCTGGATCGGCACACCCCAGCGCTTTTGCGTGACTTTGGCGGCGTCGTACCAGTCGTCCTTTTCACGGAAGATGCCGCAGAGGTCGTTGGGTGTGCGTGGCGGCGAGGTGCCGCACGCTGCCAGCATCGAGGTGAGTAGTAAAAGTCCGACGGTTTTGCCTGCGCTCAAGGGGCACCTTTGCGAGATACGCGTAAAAGGCCAGCATTCTGCCACAGGACGGGTAGGAGCCGGCTTGCCGGCGATGGCGGTGTTTCAGTCAGCACGTCGGTGCCTGTTTGATCGCTATCGCCGGCAAGCCGGCTCCTACGGTTAGGGGTTGGGTTTCACCGCGGCGACAACCTCCAGTTCCAGCAGGCCGCCGCTGGGCAGGCCTGCCACGCCTACCGCCGAGCGTGCGTGACGGCCGTGCTCGCCAAACACGTCGATCAACACCTGCGAAGCACCGTCGACGACTTTGGAGAAGTTCTGAAAACCCTCCCCGCCGTACACAAAGCCACGCACGAATAAAATGCGCTCGATGTTCTCCAGGCCCACGGCCTGGTCCAACGCGCTCAGGGCACGCAGTGCGCAGGTTTGCCCGGCGTGCAGCACGGTTTGCGGCGGCGTCTGGTCAGTCACTGGCCCACTGATCACGCCCTCGCCCACCCGGCAAACCTGGCCGCTGACATAGGCCACGCCGGCGTGGATCGTCACGGGTACGTAGTCGCCCTTGGGGCTGGGCGTCTCGGGCAGCGCCATGCCCAAGGCGGTGATTCGCTCGCGCAGGCTCATGCCGGCGCCTCGGCGAATTCCACGTGCCCACCCAGCCAGCAGCCCTGCACCTGCCCCGTCTCATCGCGGCGAAAGCGCAGGGAAATCTGCGACGGCCGGCCCATCGCCCGCCCTTGGCGGATATGCACCGGGCGGTCATCGGCGGTCACCAGGCCGTTCTCCAGCAAGCCAAAAGACAAGGCTGCGGCGGCGATGCCGGTGGCGGCGTCTTCCGGGTAGCCCGAGGATTTGGGGAATTGCCGCGCATCGAACTGGCGACCTTCCAGGTCCGACGGCGCATACGGGTACAAACCGGTGGAGCCGATGCGTTCACACAGTTGCTCCATACGGCGAAAGTCCGGCTTGAGGCTGTCCAGCACCGCCACGCTTTTCAAGGCCACCAGGGTTTTCACGCGGCTGGTGCAAGCATTCTGGATCGGCAACGGCGCCAGCTCGTTGGAAGTGATGCCCAGCACCGAGAGGATTTCGGCCTCCACCAGCGGGTCACTCAAGGCTTCGACCTGGCCCTTGGGCTGGCTGATCTCCACCTGGATCTGCGGCGTCCCCGCATCGGTTACCCGCGCGTCGACGCGCCCGCTCTGGGTCCAGAGTGCCAGGCGGTCCTTGTGCAACATGCCCAGTTGATCCAGCAACCACACTGCGCCGACGGTGGCATGCCCACACATTTCCATCTCATGGTTGGGCACCCAGAAGCGCAGGGCAAAATCAAAATTACTGCCAGCCGGCGCGGCAAACACAAAGCCGCACTCATGCCCGTAATCGCGGGCGACCTGCTGCATATCGGCGTCGCTCATGCCATCGGCCACGGCCACGGTGGGAGCCGGGTTGCCGCCACGGGGGGTGGCGGGAAATACATTGACCAGGTGAACCTCGGGCGTCATATCGCCTCTCCCTTGAGGGTGGAAACAGTCGGCGCCACAGCGTCGACGATGGAATTGGTGTAGACCTGTTGCGCGTCGAGCGACACAGGCTCGTTTTCAACCGCGTTCATGAAGCTGATGTTTTTCTCGACACCGTCTTTTTCGATGCGCGGCGTCGCCGGGTAGGACGGCAACGAGGCGGTCCAGGCGGCATCAAAGATCGCCGCGTCGGTATGGGCGAAGTACGGGCGCACCGACTCACGGGCCTTGGCCGGCTCGGTGGCGATCAGGTGCTCGGCCTTCCACAGGGCGCGCACCAGTTTTTCAGCGGTGGCCTTGTTGGCGGTCAACCAGTCTTCGCGGGCAATCATCGCGGTGAACAGGAAGCCGTCCAGCGGCTTGTATTCACCCTTGGCCAGGTCCATCAGCACAAAGCCGCCTTGCTGCGCGGCAGTGGTGATGGTCGGTGGCGACAGCGAAAAGCCATTGATGCTGCCCTGGGAAAACGCCGCCAGCATGTTCGGCGCGCCGCCGATGGGCATAATGGTGAAGTCTTTGTCGGGGTTCAAACCGGCGTCCTTGGCCAGGTAGCGCACCAGCATATCGGTGGTGCTGCCGGGGCCGGTCACGCCAATCTTCAAGCCCTTGAGCGCCTGGGCGCGGGCCGACACCGGCGAGGTGGCCGACACCCCGGCCTTGTGCGCCGACTCACCGTCGATCACCACGGTACTGCCGAACTGGGTCTGCACGGCGGCGAAGGCCTGCACATTCTGGCCCTTGCTGCGGGCGCGCACCGCCACGGCGGGCAGGCCGACGTAGGCATCGGCGTCGCGGCCGAGCACGGCGGTCAGCGCGGCCGAGCCGCCTTTTTGAAACACGATCACCTCCACATTCAGGCCTTCTTCGGCGAAGTAGCCCTGCTTCTGCGCGACGTAGATCGGCACATACAGGAAGCCTTCGCTGGGGAACGCGAGGGTGACTTTGGTGAGGTCCTGGGCCTGGGCCGCGGGCAGGAAAGCGGCGCACAACAGGCTGGCAAACACGAAACGCTTAAGCATGATCAAGCTCCACGACTAAAGGGGGTTAAACCGCAACTTCACGTTCCGCTTCATTGGCTTTCCAGGGCATGAGCTTGCGCTCGGCCAGCTTCACCGCCGTGTTGAGGATCAGGGCCAGGGCGATGATGCCCACCAGCGCGGCGAACACACCGGCGGTGTCGAACTGCGAGGCGGCATCCGACAGCAAGTAACCCAGGCCACGGTTGGCGGCGATGATCTCGCCCACCAGGGCTCCGATCAGTGCGTAGGGCACCGACAAACGCAGGCCGGTGAACACCCAGGTGAACGCCGACGGAATCACCACCATGGTCAGCAGGTCGCGCTCCTTGGCGCCCATCAGGCGTAGGATCGTCAGTTGCTCACGGGACACGTTGCGCACCCCGCTGTAGGTGTTGAGAAACACCAGGAAGAACACCACGGCGGCGGTCAGGATCACTTTCATCGGCAAGCCGATGCCGAACCACAGGATGAACAACGGCGCCAACGCCACCTTGGGCAGGCTGTAGAACGCGGTGAGAAACGGGTCGAGGATATCCGCCAGCACTTTCGCCCGGCCCAGCACCAGGCCTGCGATCAAGCCCGCGAGGGAGCCGAAGAAAAAGCCCAGTACGGCTTCGAGTGTGGTGATGCCGGCGTGGTAGAAAAACACCCCGTTCAACAGGATTTTCCACAGGCTTTGCGCCACGGCCGAAGGACGGCTGATAAAGAACTCCACGCCAAACCAGCGCGACACGCCTTCCCACAACAGCAGCAAAAACACCAGGAACAACACGCGATAAACCTGGATCATACGACCTCCAGAGAGTGAGCCAATGAAGCGGGATCGGCCGCGCCGGCGACATCTGGCGCAAGGCGTTTCCACAGTTCGGCGCAGAGCGCCACGTAGCGTGGGTCGGAGCGCAGTTGTACGAGGTTGCGTTCGCCCGTCAGGGGGATGTCGAGCACATGGTCGATGGTGCCCGGGCGCCCGGCGAACACCACGCAGCGGTCGGCCAGGGCGATGGCTTCGTCGACGTCGTGGGTCACGAACAGCACGGTCTTGTTCAGCTTGCGACACAGACGCAACAGTTCGGTTTGCAGGGTCAGGCGCATCTGCGCATCGAGGGCACCGAAGGGTTCGTCCATCAGCAGGGTTTCCGGGTCGCTGGCCATCAAGCGCGCCATGGCCGCGCGTTTGCGCATGCCGCCGGAAAGCTGGTTGGGGTAGCTTTCGCCAAAACCGGTGAGGCCCACCAAGGCCATCAACTCTTCAACCCGCGCCTCGATCTGCGCCTTGGGCACGCGGCGAATCTGCAACGGCACCGCGATGTTGCCCGCCACGGTGCGCCACGGCAGCAAGTGGTCGGCCTGGGTCATGTAGCCCACCCGCGTGTTCACGCCTTTGACCTCGGCGCCGTCGTAATGCACCTGGCCTTCGGAGGGCCCGAACAGCCCGGCCGTCATGTTGAGCAACGTGGATTTGCCACAGCCCGACGGGCCGACCAGGGTGATGATTTCACCGCGCTGCACCTGCAGCGACACATTGCGTACAGCCACAAAATGGCGGCCCTCGACCTTGAAGCTTTTTTGCACGCCTGAGAATTGAATAAAGGGTGTTGCGCTCACCGCCCCTCCTCGTCCGGTACGCCGGACTTGTTCGTTGTTGGTGAACAGAGGATGAACGGATGACAGATTTGTGGCGCACGGGATCGGGCCGAATCACGCGCGGGATTGGGCCATCGATTGCTGGAAATCCAACGGCTGGAACCGAATCAACTGTGGGAGCTGGCTTGCCTGCGATAGCGGTGGTGAATGACATACCGCTATCG
>NZ_JBWKPU010000007.1:0-26543 GCF_059418405.1 Pseudomonas sp. GW821-FHT09A09 | reverse complement strand
CCCCCCCCCCCCCCCCCCCCCCCCCCCCCCCCCCCCCCCCCCCCCCCCCCCCCCCCCCCCACAGGGTCCAGTGCCGTTAAGGGGATTATTGAGGGCGGGTCAGGCGCGGCGCCATTCATCCGGGGAGATGCCCAGCACCCGGCGAAACACATGGGCCAGGTGCGAGGGCGATTCATAGCCGACGCTGTTGGCCACCTCCAGCACCGACATGCGCGTGTGCCGCAGCAGGGTTTGCGCACGTTCCAGGCGCAGGCGCTGGACATAGGCCAACACCGTTTCGCCCGTGTGCTGGGCAAACAAGCGGGTCAGGTGGCGGCGCGACATATGGAACACCGCCGCGATGTCATCCAGCCCCGGCGCATGTTCAAGGTTGCCTTCAACATAGGCCTTCACATCGCGCACCAGCATGGCGCCGTGACGCTCGGTGGAGGAGCGTTGCAGGCTCGGCTGGCTGAGGGAAATCGCCAGGCATTCGAGCAGCAGCAAATGATCGGCCTGGGCCAGTTGGCGGCGACGGTCCACATACGGGTCGGGCTGGCTGAAGGCTTTTTTCGCCAGCAGCAAATGGTGCAGCGGCGCGGAGGTTTGCCAGATGCCCAGGGTGGGCACGCGCAACAGCCGATTGGCGTCCCCGGACAGGTCGCGCAGCGCGTAGTGCATGTAGTCGGGGTCGACGTAGAACGCCAGGTGACCCTGGCTGGCGGTGAGTGATGAGGAGGAATGGCTGCACTGCGGCGGCACCAGCACGAACTGGCGGTCGACCACCGAGGTGCTGCGCCCGCTGTCTTCGTCCTTGAAGCGCAGCAAGCCGTGCTCGGGCACCATCAACATGAACTCGTCATGGGCATGGGCCGCGGTTTCATAGGCACCATTGGAATTGAAGACGCTGTAGATATCACGCATCGCCAGGGACTGCCGGTGGGGGTGTGAACCCTGACACTAGCATGTTTGGTGCCAGTGAAAAGCAGCATCCTTGCTGCAAACCCGGTTAAGCCAGCGGCAACCGACGGGTTGTCAGCGCTGTGCGCCCCACGAAGAAACTCAAGGCCGCGCCCAGCAACAGCATCGCCAGGGTGCTCCAGGCCGCGCGGGAGAGCTGTTTGGCGGCCACGTCAGCGGCTTCACGGGCTTTCTGTTCAGCCTGCTGCTTCAGCTCATCGACCTTCTGCATGGCTTGCTGATACGCCTGGGCATAGTTGTCGACGATCTGCGTGGCTTCCTCTTTGCTCTTGCCGGTGCGGGCGGCAACGATGTTGACCAGCGCGTCTTTATCCGCTGCGTTCAAGGCCGGCTCGCCGGAGGCTTTGACACGCTCGAACCACTGCTTCAACTGATCGCCCGCTTGAGCCGGGTTAGTGGCAGCATCGGTGGCGACTTGCTTGCCGTCAGCGGCAGCCTGGTCGGTTTTCTGCTCGACCTTGGCCGGGTCCAGCTCAGGCTTGCCGCTTTGCTTGAGCAAGGTGTCGAGCTGGCCTTGCAGGCTGTTCCAGTCCAGCTGGATGCCCTGCTCATTGAGCTGCTGCTTGACGCTGTCGCCGATGCCCGGCGCTGCAGCCGCGATGCCGCTACCGGCCACCGACAAGCCTTTGCCCACCACATTGCCGGCCGTGCCGACCACACTGGCCGCCAGCCCTGCCAGCAACCAGGTGGTGAGCAAGGTGGTGAGGGTCCAGGTCAGCACGCCGTGCAAGCCACCACGGTCCGGCGCGGTGCGCCCGGCGACGAACGCACCGGCAGCAATCGCCAGCAGGGTCGAGACAAACAGCCAGATCCCGGCCCCCGTGCCAAAGCCGCGCAACGGGTTACCCGCTTCCAGCGGGTTGACGGCACTCGCACCGATGGCAGTGCCCAGCACACTGAGCACCAGGTACGTCACCAGGGCAATGGCACTTCCGGCCAATACCGAACTCCAGGACACGCGAAACAGCGAACGGTTAGTTTCATAGACAGTGGTCATGTTCGATCCTTTGAGAGTTTTTGACCGTTTCAGTCTGGCGAGCGCCCGCCCTCCTCGTCCCCGCTCAAATGCACCAGGCCATCTGGTGCATTCGCACCCCGCCGCGGGCAATTGCTCTGCACTATCCTGAAGCCCGGGTGTCGGACTTTTCATGCGCACACACCCCGGAGATCCTATGACCCAGGCCGTTCTTGCCAAAGAAACCAACCGCCGCCAACTGCAGCAGATCATTTCCGGGCTGTCCGACGGGATCATTCTTGCCGAAGTCGACCAGACCATCCTCTGGGCCAATGAAGCCGCACTGAACATGCACGGTGTCGAAGCCGTCATGGCCCTGGGCGCCAATACCCAGGAATACGCCGAACGTTTTGCCCTGCGCTATCGCAATAACCACCCGGTGCTGCTGGAAAACTACCCCCTGGCGCGCGCGGCCACCGGCGAGGAGTTCACCGACGTGGTGGTGGAAGTCACCCCCGTGGGTGACGAAGAACGGACCTGGGTGCACCGCCTGCGCAGCCTGGTGATCACCGACTCCCACGGCGAGCCGGAACTGCTGGTGCTGATCCTCAGCGATGCCACCGAATGGGCCAGTGCCGAGCAGCGTTTCGAGAAGACCTTCAACGCCAACCCGGCCCCCGCCGTGATTTGCCGCCTCAGCGACCTGCGCTACATCAAGGTCAACCAGGGCTTCCTGGAAATGACCGGCTACAACCGCGACCAGGTCATCGGCAAATCCGTGTATGAGCTGGATGTACTGGAACAGGCCGAGCGCAAGGACTTGGCCATCCAGCGCCTGGGGGAAGGCGCGACCATCCCGCAAATGCAGGCCGAGCTGCGCTTGCCCGAAGGCGGCAGCAAGCTGGTGATCGTCGCCGGCCAGCCGCTGGACATGAACGAAGAGGACTGCATGCTGTTTTCGTTCATGGACCTGGAGCCTCGGCGCAAGGCGGAAATTGCCCTGCGCCAGAGCGAGGAGCGCTTTGCCAAGTCGTTTCGCCTGACGCCGGTGCCCACGCTGGTGTGCAGCGCCGCCAACCGACAGGTGGTGGATATCAACGAAGCGTTCATGAGCATTACCGGATACATCAGCGAAGAATTGATCGGCAAGTCCATCGAAGACATCGACTTCATCGACAGCCCCCAGGCCGGCACGCAGTTGTTCGCCACCCTGGAAAAAGCCGGCAACCTCGAAGGCCAGGACCTCAAGGTGCGCAAGAAAGGCAGCGAGGTGATCGACTGCGTGGTGTCCGCCGACACCGTGATCATCCAGGACGTGCCGTGCTACCTGCTGGTGCTGATGAACATCACCGAGCGCAAGCGCTCCGAACTGGAGCTGGTGGCGGCCATCGAGGAAGTGATGCAGGACGCGTCCTGGTTCAGCCAGACCCTGATCGAAAAACTGGCCAACGCCAAGAGCGTCAACAGCCCCAACCTGCCGAACGTGGCGTTCACCGACCTCACCGCCCGCGAGCGTGATGTACTGGGCCTGATCTGCGAAGGTTTGGCCGACAAGGAGATCGCTTCACGCCTGAAACTGGCGCCCAACACCGTGCGCAACCATGTGGCCACGGTGTATTCGAAACTCGGTGTTCACAGCCGTAGCGCGGCGATCGTCTGGGCCCGTGAACGCGGGCTGTTTGCCGGGGAACTGCGCCTCAAAAAGTAGGCGCCTAAAGTGCAAATGCACTAGTGCCGCTAGTGCGAATTCGCCTTATAGCGGCGGGAGGCACGTCATACCCTTCAAGGCATCGAAATGATGTTTTGAAGGAACCCGCATGTTTACCCTCGCCCAACTGCGCAACTGCATTGAAGAAGGCCTGTCGCCGCTGACGTGTGAATTCACCCTGTGCCGTGACGCGTCCCTGACCCTCAAGGTCTACGACCTGGACACTGGCCGGGTAGACCTGGTGGTCACCGGGATCAGCACCAACCGGCTGCAGACCCCGCAAGAAGTGGAAAAGATGGTGGAAGAGCTGCGTTACGAGCTGCAAAGCAACACCATGGGCAAGCTCACGCTGGATGATTTGCCTTCAACGACGCCCCAATGAAATAGAACACCCCACCCCCGACGATAAACGCCCCCAGCATGTAGAACATGGTGTGGGCCGGCAGGTTGGCCAACACCAGCCCACACAGCACCGGCCCCAGGGCGGCGCCCAGGTTGGACAGGTTCTGCGCCCCGTAATACATGCCGCGCAGGTGTTCCGGGGCGATGCGGTCGATGAACATGTATTCGGCCGGGAACACGATGATCTCCCCCACCGTGAACACCGCCATCGCCAGCACCCACCACAACACGCTGGTGGACAGCGCAAAGCCGATCAAGCCCAGCATGAACATGCCCAGCCCGGCGACCAGCCACTGGCCCAGGTAGCGATGGGAAATCCGCCGCCCGATCACGTATTGCAGGGCAATCACCAACACTGCGTTGGTGGTCAGCACGGCGCTGACCACGGTGTAGGTGTATTCGGCCGTGGTGGTGGTCACCAGGTATTGTGACAGCCACGCCGTGAACTGGCCGAACACCACCGCGCTGAGCACGCCGCCGAGGGTGAAGCACACCAGGCGATGATCCCTTAACAGTACGCGGCCAACGGCGAGGAACGGCACCGGCTTTTGCGTGGCATCGACGGTCGCCAGGGTGCGGTCGCCCCAACGCCAATACAGCAGGAAAAACCCCACGCCCAACAGCGCCGACAGGATAAACGGCACGCTGATATCCAGCTTGGCCACCATCGCGCCGAACGCCGGGCCTACGGCGTAGCCGATATTGGTCAGGGTGTACTTGATGGAAAACACTTCGCTGCGTGCATCCTCGGGCAACAGCACGGCAAAACCGGCCTTCACCGCGATATCGATCACCGCGTAAGCCAGGTTGATCAGGATCAGGCAGCTGTAGAACGCCCAGATATTCTGCGCGAGCACCGTGCCGATAAAGCCCAATACGAACAGCACACTCAAGGCCAGCAACAAGCGATAGCTGTTGATGCGATCGACCAGGAAACCGCCGTACACACTGAGCAGCGAACCGACGATCAGCGAGCTGCCGATCACCAGGCCGACCTCGGTGATGTCCAGGGCAAAGTGGCTGGAGAGGTAGATGACGAGGTAGGGAAACGTGATCGCCTTGGCCAGCGTCAGCAGCAACGTGGCGGAGAGCAACAGGTTCACGGTACGCGGGTAGTTTCTTATTGTGGCAAGCATCCTGCTCTCTTTGTCTTAAGGTAACGCGGCGTTTATAGCCGGCTACCTTAACCCAGGAGCTGGGACAAATTGCAAGGTCATTTCTTGACGGGAGTGATCTCAAGAATAGTGCCGTTGGTGGTCTTGAGCAGCACGAACTTATCGCCCACCCGCGCCCACTGGCTGTCGGCTTCGGGCTGCTTTAGGCCGCGTTTTTTCCAGTCGCTGACGGCCGATTCCTTGCGCATCAGGATGTCCGGGGCGCGGTCGCCTTCTTTCAAGTCGCGGGTGTTGATGTTGGAAGGTTGCACGGTTTCTTGCGGGGTATCGCCGGCCTGCACGATGAAGCTGGCGGTGGACAGGCTGGTGGCAATCAACAGAGAGGCGATCAGGGAGTTGGATTTCATGGGTGCTCCTTCAAGGAATAAGGCGTACCCAGGCTCGGACCGCTGCCACGCGTGATCATTCAATCAAAGCGTCCTGACCACAGAGGTGAAGAGCAGCATTGCCGGCATGAAATAAATCCTGTAATTTTTCATGAAAATTTATCGAAATAAATTTCATGACCCCACAAGAAGAACTCGCCACCCTCGCCGCGTTGATCCACGACTTGCGCAAGCACAAGAAGCTCACCCTCGCCCAGCTCGCGCAAAAAATCGAGCGGTCCGTGGGTTTCCTGTCCCAGGTCGAGCGCGGCCTGTCGCGCCCGACCGTGGCGGATCTCACCGCCATCAGTCACGCCCTCGACGTGCCCACCACTTACTTCTATAGCCAGCCCAAACCCAAGGCGGTGGACTGGATCACTCGCCCCAACGAACGGCGCACGGTGTATTACGCAAATGGCATTACCGACATCCTCGTCTCACCGAGCATGAACGGCGCCTTCTCGATGCTCGACAGCCTGCTCGCCCCCGGCGCCAACAGCGGTGAGCAAACCATGAGCGACCGCGCCGAACAGGCCGGCTTCGTGCTGGAAGGTGAATTGACGTTGTGGGTGGAGGGCGAAGCCGATTCGGTCACCCTCGGGCCCGGCGACAGCTTCCACCTGGCCAGTTTTGCCCATTGCCGCTACGCCAACCTGACCGATCTGCCCGCCCGCGTATTGTGGGTTTACAACTAGGAGCTGCACCCGTGAAAAGCCATGCCTCCACGTTACTGGCCGAAGTACGGAGCTTTCGCCAGAACCATCCCGACGTGCGTTATGTCGACCTGATCGCCCTGGACATTCCCGGGCACTTCTACGGCAAGCGCTACCCCATCGAGATGCTGGAAAAAGTCGCCGCTGGCAGCCCGCTGAAGTTGCCGCAGAACGCTGTGCTGCTGGGGGCTCAGGGCGGGCTGTTCAAGATTGGTGACTACTGCTTCAACGACGGCGACCCGGATGCCAACCGTCGGCTGGTGCCCGGCACGCTCAAGCCAGTGAGCTGGGAATCACAGCCGTTGGGCCAGATGCTCATCACCTCCGACGGCACCGAAGCGCCGATCGAATTCGAACCCCGTGAAGTGCTGGCCAAGGTACTGGAGCGCCTGCAACACAAGGGCATTCACCCGGTGGTGGCGTTTGAGCTGGAGTTCTACCTGTTCGACAAAAAACTCGACAACGGCCTGCCGCAGTTCCCACGCGACCCGCTGAGCGATGACGCCGATGACCAGCCCAACCTGCACATCGAGCGGCTTTCACGGTTCAGTGAAGTGCTGGATGACATGGCGCAGACCGCCAAAGACCAGGGCATCGACATCACGGTGATCACTGCCGAGATCGGCCCCGGCCAGTTCGAGATCAACTTCGGTCATTTGGACGATGGCCTGCGCGCCGCCGACTGGGCCGCCCTGTTCTGCCGCAGCACCCGGGGCGTGGCGCTCAAGCACGGTTACCGCGCCAGCTTCATGGCCAAGCCGTACCTGCAATACCCCGGCAGTGGCATGCACGTGCACGTCAGCCTGTATGACGGCGCGGGTAACAACTTGCTCGCTGCGCACCAGCAACAACCGCTGCGTCACGCGGTGGCCGGGTGCCTGGAATTGCTGCCGCACTGCATGCCGATCTTTTCGCCCAACAGCAACGCCTTCCGCCGCCTGGGCGGCACGGTGAATGCGGCGACTCGCGCCAGTTGGGGCTTTGAAGACCGCGACGCGTGCGTGCGTATCCCCGAGTCCGACCCGCGCAACCTGCGCATCGAGCACCGCCTGGCCAGCGCCGATGCCAACCCGTACCTGGTGTTGGCGGCGATCCTGGTCGGCCTGGAGCATGGTCTTGAAGCCAAGCGCGAGCCCATCGCCCCGCTGAACGAGGACCGCAGCAGTGGCACCGACTTCCCCCTGGAAATGCTCGAGGCCGTGCGTGCCATGCAACACCAACCGGTATTGCGCGATAAGCTGGGCGCCGAATTTGTCGACGTGTACTGCGAGAACAAACGCCAGGACCACCTGGCCTTCCAGCAAGAGATTCATGCGCGGGAATACCGCTGGTTTCTCTGACCCCACCCAATGGAATCACCGATGACCGACCAAAGCGCCCCGGCCCTCAAGGAAATCTTCAACGTCGAACGCCTGCAACACATCGCCACCGAGATGACAGCGGTGTACCCGGCGTTCGACGCCAAGGGGTTTCTCAAACACGCCAAGGACGGGCTGGCCGAGCTGTCGGTGATGCAGCGCATGGCGCGGGTTAGCGAGAGCCTGCACGCGGTGATCCCGCTGGATTACCCGCAGAGCCTTGAACTGCTTTATGCCCTGGCACCGCGCTTGAACAGCAGCTTTGTCAGCCTGTTCCTGCCGCACTATGTGGCGAGCTACGGGCTGGATGATTTCAAGCGCTCCATGGCCGCGCTCAAGTACTTCACCACCTTCGGCTCCGCCGAGTTCGCCATCCGCCACTTTCTGCTGCACGACTTCCCGCGCACGCTGGCGGTGATGCAAGCCTGGTCGCTGGACGACAACGAACACGTGCGCCGACTGGCCAGCGAAGGTTCGCGGCCGCGCCTGCCTTGGTCATTCCGCCTGGCAGAAGTCCAGGCCAACCCCGAGCTGTGCGCGTCGATCCTCGATAACCTCAAGGCCGACCCCAGCCTGTACGTGCGCAAGTCGGTGGCCAACCACCTCAACGACATCACCAAGGACCACCCCGACTGGGTCCTCGACCTGATCGAAGGCTGGAACCTGGACAACCCCCACACCGCCTGGATCGCCCGCCATGCCCTGCGCAGCCTGATCAAGCAAGGCAACACCCGCGCACTGACGATCATGGGTGCCGGGGCCAAGGCCGAGGTGAAGCTTCACCACCTCAAGGTCACACCAGCTGTGATCAACCTCGGCGAGCGCATCAATCTGTCCTTCAGCCTGGAATCCACCGCTGCTGCGCCACAGAAGCTGGTGGTCGACTACGCCATCGACTACGTGAAAAGCGCCGGCCACAGTGCACACAAGGTGTTCAAGCTCAAGGCCTTCAGCCTGGAATCCACCGCTGCTGCGCCACAGAAGCTGGTGGTCGACTACGCCATCGACTACGTGAAAAGCGCCGGCCACAGTGCACACAAGGTGTTCAAGCTCAAGGCCTTCAGCCTGGGCGCCGGCGAGCAGCAGCACGTTCGGCGCGAACAGCACATTCGCGACATGACCACGCGCAAGCACTACCCTGGCCGGCATGTGGTGCATGTGTTGGTGAATGGGGAACGGCTGGGAAGTGTGGCGTTTGAGTTGCGCGCCTGACACGGCTCAAGCAACACCACCGTTCAAATGTGGGAGCTGGCTTGCCTGCGATGGCGGTGTGTCAGTTGATAAATCTGGTGACTGATACACCGCCATCGCAGGCAAGCCAGCTTCCACAGGTTTGATCCGGTGTATTCAGTCAGGTTTCACCCAGCAACAAGCCCTGCTCCCGTGCGCACAACTCCACCACGTAATCCCATAACACCCGCAGCCGCACTGACTTGTGCAGCTCCCTGCGCGAGCTGATCCAGTAGCTGCGCTGGATACCCTCCCCCGGCAGCAATGGCACCAGGTCCGGGTCGCCGGCGGCCATGAAACACGGCAACACCGCAATGCCCAGCCCCGAGCGTGCGGCCTGGTGCTGTGCGATGACGCTGGTGCTGTGGAACACCACTTTGGGGTTGCGGCAGAAACTGCTGAGGAATTTGAGTTCCTGGCTGAACAGCAGGTCGTCCACGTAATCGATCCAGGCGTGGGCGGCGAGGTCTTCGCGTTTTTCGATCGGCGGGTTGCGGTCCAGGTAGGCGCGGCTGGCGTAAAGCGCCAGGCGGTAGTCGGTGAGCTTGCGGGTGACGAGTTGGTCGACGCTGGGCCGTTCGAGGTGGATGCTGATTTCCGCTTCGCGGTTGAGGATGCTGACAAAGCGCGGCACCGCCACCAACTCTACCTCCAGCCCAGGGTAGCGTTCGAACAACCCGCCCATGCGGCTGGCGAGGAACATCACGCCCAGGCCTTCGGCGACGCCAAGACGGATCTTGCCCAGGGGCGCGGCGCTATGGGTGAGCTCGTCTTCGGCCAGCAGCGCGACGTTTTCCATGGCTTCGGCATGCTTGAGCAGGGCTTCGCCCGCGGGGGTGAGTTCGTAACCCTGGGCGTGCTGCACGAACAACGCGGTGCCGAGGCTTTTTTCGATGGCTTCGATATGCCGCGCCACGGTGGCGTGGGTGGTTTTCAGGCGTTGCGCGGCGGTGAGCAGGCGGCCGCTGCGCTGCAACTCTAAAAAATACCGCAGGTCATTCCAGTCGAACATGTCGCCTCCATTGCATGAACTCCGGCCGCGCTGTTTAAAAACGCACAGCAGCTGGGTAAAAACTAACATTTTTAAGACGAAAACTAACAACTAGGATGGAACCCATAAGAAAAACAAGCGAGACCTTCAGATGCCCATTGCAACTGCTGAATACGATTACATCGTCGTAGGCGCCGGCCCCGCAGGCTGCCTGCTGGCCAATCGACTGTCCGCCAACCCCGCCCACCGCGTGCTGCTACTGGAAGCCGGTGGCCGCGACAACTACCCCTGGATCCACATCCCCGTCGGCTACCTGTTCTGCATCGGCAACCCGCGCACCGACTGGTGCTTCAAGACCGAAGCCCAGGAAGGCCTGCAAGGCCGTGCGCTGAGTTATCCGCGCGGCAAAGTATTGGGCGGCTGCTCCTCCATCAACGGCATGATCTACATGCGTGGCCAGGCCCAGGACTACGACGGCTGGGCGGCCCTGGGCAACCCGGGCTGGGCCTGGAACGACGTGCTCCCGTTGTTCAAACACAGCGAAAACCACTTTGCCGGCGGCTCGGACTTCCACAGCGATGGCGGTGAATGGCGCGTGGAACAACAGCGCCTGCACTGGCCGATCCTGGACGCCTTCCGGGATGCCGCGGCGCAAAGCGGCATCGCGCCGATCAGCGACTTCAACACCGGCGATAACGAAGGCTGCGGCTACTTCCAGGTCAACCAGAAAGCCGGTGTGCGCTGGAACGCGGCGAAGGCGTTTCTCAAGCCGGTTCGCCAGCGGCCCAATCTCACGGTACTGACGGATGTGGACGTCGACCGCGTGCTGCTGGAGAACGGCCGCGCCTCGCAGGTCATCGCACGCCAACATGGGCAGCAGGTGAGCTGGAAGGCACGCAAGGAAATCGTGTTGTGTGCCGGCTCCGTGGGTTCGCCAGGCATTCTGCAACGCTCGGGCATCGGCCCGTCCAACGTGCTCAAACCCTTGGGCATCGAGGTGTTGCGCGAACTGCCCGGCGTGGGCGGCAACCTGCAGGACCACCTGCAACTGCGGCTGATCTACAAGCTGGAAAACGCCCGCACCCTGAACCAGATCGCCGGTTCCGTATGGGGCAAGATGGGCATGGGCCTGCAGTACCTGTATGACCGCAGCGGCCCGCTGTCGATGGCGCCCAGTCAGCTGGGGGCGTTCGCGCGCTCAGGCCCCGAGCAGACGTCGGCCAACCTTGAATACCACGTGCAGCCGCTGTCCCTGGAGCGCTTTGGCGAACCGCTGCACGGGTTCCCGGCGTTTACCGCGTCGGTCTGCGACCTGCGCCCACAGAGTCGCGGGCGCATTGATATTCGCTCGGCCGACCCTGCGGATGCGCCTTTGATTCGCCCCAATTACCTAAGCCATCCCGAAGACTTGCGCGTAGCCGCCGACGCGATCCGCCTGACGCGCCGCATTGTCGCCGCGCCTGCCCTGAGCCAGTTCAAGCCGGTGGAATATCTGCCTGGCGATTCGCTGCAATCCGAAGAAGAACTGCACGAAGCGGCGGCCCGTATCGGTACGACTATCTTCCATCCAGTGGGCACCTGCCGCATGGGCGATGACCCGGATGCCGTGGTGGATGCGCAACTGCGCGTGCATGGCGTGCCGGGCCTGCGCATCGCCGACGCCTCGATCATGCCGCGCATCACGTCCGGCAACACCTGTTCACCTACGCTGATGATTGCGGAAAAAGCCGCTCAACTGATCCTTTCGCCGAATACAAGGAACCTTGCTCCCGAGAAAACAATCGCCACACCCGCGTGACCTGCAGGCGTCCGTCTTGCCGGCGATTGCACCCTCTGGATTTGCGTTTGACTTGAGGGCGCTATCGCCGGCAAGCCGGGCTCCTACATAAGGACGACCGGCGCTGAAGTTGGCGCCGACAGTGGAACAACAATAAATAATCACTGTGAGGGCTACCCGATGTCAGAACATGCTCAACCCCTGGGCTCGGCGGTGACCGCCAGCGCCGGCAACGACTCCAAGAAAGTCATCTTCGCCTCGTCCCTGGGGACGGTGTTCGAGTGGTATGACTTTTTCCTCTATGGCGCCCTCGCGGCGGTGATCAGCAAGCAGTTCTTTGCCGGGGTCAACGACACCACGGCGTTCATCTTTGCCCTCATGGCGTTTGCTGCAGGCTTTGTGGTGCGCCCCTTTGGCGCGCTGGTGTTTGGCCGCCTGGGGGACATGATCGGGCGCAAGTACACCTTCCTGGTGACCATCATCCTGATGGGCGTGGCGACCTTCTGCGTCGGCCTGCTACCCACCTACGCCAGCATTGGCATTGTGGCGCCGATCATCCTGATCGTGCTGCGCATGCTGCAAGGCCTGGCGCTGGGCGGTGAATACGGCGGTGCAGCGACCTACGTCGCCGAGCACGCACCGGCCGGCAAGCGCGGTTTCCACACCAGCTGGATTCAATCCACCGCCACCCTCGGCCTGCTGCTGTCGCTGCTGGTGGTATTGGCCTGCCGTTACTTCACCGGTGACCAGTTCGAGGTGTGGGGCTGGCGCATTCCGTTCCTGTTCTCCATCGTGCTGCTGGGTATCTCTACCTGGATCCGCATGAGCCTGCATGAGTCGCCGGCCTTCCTGAAAATGAAAGAGGAAGGCAAGGCGAGCAAATCGCCCATCCGCGATTCTTTCGGTAAATGGGAAAACCTCAAGATCGTGCTGATTGCGCTGTTCAGCATCAACGGCGGGCAAGCGGTGACCTTCTACGCAGCGCAGTTCTACGTGCTGTTCTTCCTCACGCAATTCCTGAAGATGGACCCGGCCCTGGCCAACATGCTGTTGATCATCAGCGTGGTGATCGGCGCGCCGTTCTTTATCTTCTTCGGCTGGCTGTCGGACAAGATCGGGCGCAAGCCGGTGTTGATGCTCGGCCTGTTGCTGGCGACCGCGCTGTACTTCCCGATCTTCAAGGGCCTGGCGCACTACACCAACCCCGCCATGGACCAGGCCAGCCACCAGGCGCCGATCACCGTGACGGCCGATCCGGCCACCTGCACCTTCCAGTTCGATCCGGTGGGCAAGGCCAAATTCGACAGCCCGTGCGACAAGGTCAAGACGTTCCTGGTCAAGCAGGGCCTGCCCTACAGCAGCGCCGCCGCACCAACCGGCAGCCCGGTACAGGTGAGCGTGGGCGAAGTACGTATTGATGGCTTCGACGAAGCCGCCCTGCGCGGCGCCGTGACCCTGGCCGGCTACCCGACTTCGGCGGATGTGGCCCAGGTCAACAAGACCATGGTGGTGGTGCTGATCGTGGCGCTCATCCTGATCGCGGCCATGTGCTACGGCCCGCTGGCGGCGCTGATGGTAGAACTGTTCCCGACGCGTATCCGCTACACCTCGATGTCGCTGCCTTACCACATTGGTAACGGTTGGTTCGGTGGGTTCCTGCCGACCGTGTCGTTTGCCCTGGTGGTATACACCGGCGATATCTTCTACGGCTTGTGGTACCCGGTGGCCGTGACTGGGGTGAGCCTGATCGTGGGGCTGTTCTGCCTCAAGGAAACGCGCAACGTGGATATCGACAACAACTGATCGTCCACACACTGGAGATCCCCTGTGGGAGCGGGCTTGCTCGCGAATTCGGTGCATCAGTCACAGACGAGTTGACTGACCCACCGCCTTCGCGAGCAAGCCCGCTCCCACATTTGGTTTGGGGATCGACACACAAATTGCTGTATATCCATCCAGATAATGATTGATCAAATCCCTTCTTTTGCCCATCCTGCTCCCCATTCAACTGTGTAACGAATGGGCTGACCATGCGGCTGTACCTCTGTGAAAAACCCTCCCAGGCCAAAGACATTGCGGCCGCGCTCGGCGCCAGCCGCCGTGGCGACGGGTGCTGGCTGGGCAACGGGGTTACCGTCACCTGGTGCATCGGCCACCTGCTGGAAACCGCCCCGCCCGATGCCTACGACGCCAAGTACAAACGCTGGGTACTGGCTGACCTGCCGATCATCCCGGAAAAATGGAAGATGCGGGTCAAGCCCAAGACCGCCAGCCAGTTCAAGGCGGTCAAGCGCCTGCTGGGGGAAGCCCAGGAACTGGTGATCGCCACCGACGCCGACCGCGAAGGCGAAATGATCGCCCGTGAGCTGGTGGAGCACTGCCGTTATCGCGGGCCGATCCAGCGCCTGTGGCTGTCGGCACTGGATGACGCCTCCATCCGCAAGGCCCTCGCCGCACTCAAACCAGGGGCGGAGACCTTCAGCCTGTATCACTCGGCTCTTGGCCGTTCCCGCGCCGACTGGCTGATCGGCATGAACATGAGCCGCCTGTTCACCTTGCTCGGGCGCCAGTCCGGGTATCAGGGTGTGCTGCCCGTGGGCCGCGTACAAACGCCGACTTTGCGCCTGGTGGTAGACCGCGATCGCAGCATTGCCGACTTTGTGCCGGTGGCCTACTGGGCCATCGACGTCGACCTGCGACATGAACATATGACCTTCACCGCCCAGTGGCGCGCCGCCGAGGATGCCTGTGATGACCAGGGCCGCTGCCTCAACCCGCAACTGGCGCGGGAAGCCGCAGACGCGATGAGCAACGCCGCCGGTGCACGGCTGGTCAAGCTGCGCACCGAGCGCATGCGCGAAGTGGCTCCCCTGCCCTTCGACCTGGGCACCCTGCAGGAAATCTGCTCCAAGAAGCTGGGCCTCGGCGCCCAGGAAACCCTGGACATTGCCCAGTCGCTCTACGAAACCCACAAAGCCATCACTTACCCGCGAAGCGATTGCGGCTACCTGCCGGTGAGCCAGCACAGCGAAGCGCCGAAGATCCTCGCAGCACTCGGGCGCGCAGACGCGGCCGTCAATGAGCTGATGCCGCATCTCGATGCCCAGCGCCGTTCACGGGCGTGGAACGACGCCAAGGTCAGCGCGCACCACGGCATCATCCCCACCGGCGCCGGCAAGGATGCGAGCCAACTCACCGGAAAGCACCGGGCGGTGTACACACTGATTCGTGCCCGCTACCTCGCGCAGTTCCTGCCCAACCATGAATACGATCGCACTCAGGCGGATTTCGACTGCGCCGGTTTTGCGTTGCGTGCAGTAGGCAAGGTGGTGATCGAGCCAGGCTGGAAACGCGCATTGCCCGAAGCGCTGGCCCCGGCCAAGGGGCGTGAAGCACCGGCGCCTCAAGCGCTGCCGACCCTGGTGCAGGGCCAGGACTACGCAGTGGCAAAGGTCAACCTGAAAGACCTGTGGACCCAGCCGCCCAAGCCCTTTACCGAAGGGGACCTGATCAAGGCGATGAAAAACGTCGCCAAGCTGGTGGAAGACCCACTGCTCAAGCAGAAGCTCAAGGACACCACCGGCATCGGCACCGAGGCCACCCGTGCCGGAATTATCCAGGGGCTGCTGGATCGCGGTTACCTGGTGAAAAACGGCAAGGCCTTGTCAGCCACAGCGGCGGCGTTCAGCCTGATCGACGCAGTGCCCCGCGCCATCGCCGACCCTGGCACCACGGCCATCTGGGAGCAGGCACTGGACATGGTGCAAAACGGTGAAATGAGCCTGGAGGAATTCGTTGCCAAACAGGCGGCCTGGATGAGCAAGCAGGTAGCACGCTGCAACGGGATGCGCATGACCATCACCGCACCGGCCAGCCCCGCAGGCCGAAGCGCTACCCCCTGGAAGAAGAAACGCAAGAGTGCCCCACGCAAGGCAGCAGCGGGCCCGAAACGCGCGAAAAAGCCGACAACTGCGGGGTAAACCGCAAAAAAATCCGGGGAATGACGTTTTTCGACGGGTTTGACGCCGCTTTGGACCTTGCGACGGCGTGGGCCGTCTAGGATTCTGTAGGGGGACCCTGACCCACTAACAACAACATCGGAGTGGCCGCCATGAAAACCGTCGCACAAGTGCTCAAAGCCAAGGACCAGAAAAACCAGGATGTCCACACCATCAAGCACGACCATACCGTGTTTGAAGCGCTGGTGCGGATGTCAGAGAAGAACGTCGGGGCCTTGCCGGTGGTCCAGGATGGTGTAGTGGTAGGCATCATCAGTGAGCGTGACTACGCGCGCAAAATCATGCTCAAGGGGCTGTCTTCGGTCACCACCAAAGTCCATGAGGTCATGAGCTCTCCGGTGATCACCGTCGACACCCATAAAAAGGTCGACGAATGCATGAACATCATGACCGACAGTCATCTGCGCCACCTGCCCGTGGTCGAAGACGGCAAACTGCTGGGCCTGCTGTCCATCGGTGACCTGGTGAAGGAAGCCATTGCCGACCAGGCTGACCTGATCAAACAGCTGGAGCAGTACATTCGCGGCGAATAGGGGAACCCATGCCAGGCACGCAGGAACATCTGGAAGACCACCTCGACACGTTGTATCGCGCCATGGCCGAACGGCGTTTTCTGGTGTTGACCGGTGCAGGCATCAGCACGTCATCAGGCATTCCCGATTACCGCGACAGCGAAGGCGTGCGCCGGGGCAAGGCGCCGATGATGTACCAGGAGTTCCTGGCCACCCCACAGGCGCGGCGCCGGTACTGGGCCCGGGCAATGCTGGGGTGGCCACGGGTCCGCATTGCACAGCCGAATCAAGCGCATCGGGCACTGGCAACGCTGCAACAACGTGACCGCATCAGCGGGCTGATCACGCAAAACGTCGACACCCTGCATGATCAGGCCGGTAGCCAGGGTGTGATCGAGTTACACGGCAGCCTGCACCGTGTGCTCTGCCTGGATTGCCTGCGGCGCAGCGAACGCGATGTGATCCAGAGGCTGATGGAAGATGAGAACCCCTACCTCGCTGGCGTCGACGCCGTACAGGCTCCTGACGGCGACACCTTGCTTGATCCAGCCTTCGAAGAACGCTTCCAGACGCCCCATTGCCCCTATTGCAACGGCCAACGGCTCAAGCCGGATGTGGTCTTTTTTGGCGAAAACGTCGCCCAAGCCACGGCCGCCAACGCCATGGCGGCGGTGGAACAGGCCGAGGGCCTGCTGGTGGTGGGTTCATCGCTAATGGCCTATTCAGCGTTTCGCCTGTGCAAGGCCATGGTCGAGCAAGGCAAACCGGTGATCGCCATCAACCTCGGCAAGACCCGTGGGGATGAGCTGTTGCAGGTGAAGATCGAGGCTTCGTGCGAGCAATTATTGCCATTGTTGGTTGATCGCCTGAAATAGCCCAGACACCACGCATAAAAAATGTGGGAGCTGGCTTGTCGAATCGTCGCACCGCTGCGATTGCGCGCTGTCAATTAACACATTCGTCGCTGACACACCGTTATCGCCGGCAAGCCAGCTCCTACAGGATTCTGTGTTCAATTTGGCCACTGGGCACCGCGACCAAACTGCACGAAAAATGACGCACAGGTCACGTTTTCCCGCATTCTCCCGTCCCCACAGGGATTTATGTAGTGCTCAAAAATAATCACTACATAACCGTTGACGTAACCCTTTTGTCCTTGCATTATCGAGACGTCTCCCGGATCGGGAGCGTTGGCAACAAGCGTTTTGAAAGAGCTCGTCTGACCGCCGAGCTGTTTTTTCCGGATGTGCACTGCCCACAAGGCAGATTGATGAAGCTGACCGGCCCGGAGGGCTCGGTACAAGGCGCTCAAATGCGGCTTGTCTTCGTTATGAAAGCATTGCGTAGCAGTTCATCAGCAAGACTACATGCATCAGGTTCAAGACCCTGCCCGTATTCGGCAGACCGTCGCTGACGCCCGGTTTTCGGAACCGGAGACAACTAACCATGTATCAACTGATAGATCGCCAACTGGTCAAGGGGCTTACACATGAATCTGAACAACCAACCAACTATCGATGAATTGGCTGAGATGTTCGCAGCGCAGAAAGACACACTCGACGACCATATCCTTTGGGTTGGCAAATCGGGCGAAGTCCAAATTGACTGCCTGGCGCCCCATACCGAAGAAGCCGAGTTTGACCGCAATAACCGTGAACTGGCGGCGCGCCTGAAGATGTACCGCCGTGGCCAGGGTTATGTCGGCAAGAAGGCCGCGGCCGATCGCAACTTTATCGAACATGTATTCGAGACACTTAACAATGCCTGGGCGTCTTTCAAGGACAGCTCGCAAGTTAAAGTGATCGACCGTTACTACTAACTAAACATTAGTGAGTACATTAAGTCCGCCCGGTTAACCGAGCGGACTTTTTTATTACCCTGACTTTTTAATACCACCACAAAACCTGTAGGAGCCGGCTTGCCGGCGATAGCGGCTTTGAAATCGCCATCGCCGGCAAGCCGGCTCCTACACAGTTCAGAGTGGGAACCGGCCTTTCGCGGCTTCATCACGGAAAATGTCGAACAACACCTGCGCCGCCGCCGACAGTTCATGCCCTGGCTTGGTCAACACACCAATCGGCCGTTCGATCACGGGGTCGCTCAGGGTGATGCAATGGGCGCCCGCTTCTTCCATCTGTTGCGCGCACAACGCCGGGACCGCGCTGACGCCCAGACCGCTGGCAACCATTTTGCCTACTGTCGCCAACTGATGGCTTTCCAGCGCAACCGGCAGTTTCATCTGCAGGCCACCCAGGTGCTCCTCCAGCATCACCCGCACCGTGGAAGGCCGTTGCAGGGTAATGAACGGTTGCTCCAACAGGGTCTTCCAGTCGATATCATCGCGCTGCGCAAGTTGTGAATCGCCGGGTACGACCGCAATGAAGCGGTCCAGGTACAACGGTGTGAACGCCAGCGATGAACCCTCCGACGGTTCGAACGCCACACCCAGTTCGACCTGGCGGTCGCGGACCATCTCCATGACCTGCTCGTTGATCAGGTCATGCACCGTCACGTTCACCTGGGGGTAACGTGCGCGGAATATCTTCAGGATTGGCGGCAGCAAGTTGCCCGCAAACGATGGCATCGCCGCCACGGTCACCCGGCCGCGTTGCAAGGTGAAGCGCTGGCGCAGTTCGTCCTCGGCATTGTCCCAATCGGCGATCAGCCGGCGCGCCAGGGGCAACAGCGATTCGCCTTCAGGGGTAAGGGCCACGTTGCGGGTGTTGCGGCTGAACAAACGCCCGCCCAAGCCTTCTTCCAGGCCCTTGATGGTCAGGCTCAACGCCGATTGGGAAAGGTGCAGACGCTCGCAGGCGGCGGCGAAACTCAGGGATTGGGCCACGGCGAGAAAGGCCCGCATCTGTTTAACGGTCATGAGGCTGCTCCGGGCGGCTGGGCGACTATGCTGTTTTTTAAATCAATCATCCCTAAAAAACAACTTAACAAATCAATCCGTCAGCGCAACACTCGGATCACTGGCTGGACCACAAACAATAAAAGAGGTGCATATGGCAGGTTTCGATAAACGCGTAGCGTCCTATGAAGAAGCGCTGGCAGGCCTGGAAGACGGCATGACCGTCCTCTCCGGTGGTTTTGGCCTGTGCGGCATTCCAGAAAACCTCATCGCCGAGATCAAGCGCAAAGGCACCCGCGACCTGACTGTGGTTTCCAACAACTGCGGCGTCGATGGTTTTGGCCTGGGCGTGCTGCTCGAAGAAAAACAAATCAGCAAGGTGATCGCCTCCTACGTCGGTGAAAACGCTCTGTTCGAGAAGCAATTGCTCAGCGGCGAAATCGAAGTGGTGCTGACCCCTCAAGGCACCCTGGCCGAAAAAATGCGCGCAGGCGGTGCCGGCATTCCGGCCTTCTTCACCGCGACCGGCGTCGGCACCCCCGTGGCCGAAGGCAAGGAAACCCGTGAATTCAATGGCCGCCCGTACCTGATGGAAGAGTCCATCACGGGCGACTTCGCCATTGTCAAAGGCTGGAAAGCCGACCATTTCGGCAACGTGATCTACCGCCACACCGCCCAGAACTTCAACCCGCTGGCCGCCACCGCTGGCAAGATCACCGTGGTTGAGGTCGAGGAAATCGTCGAACCGGGCGAGCTGGACCCGGCGCAGATCCACACCCCTGGCATCTACGTCGACCGGATCATCTGCGGCACGTTCGAGAAGCGCATTGAACAGCGCACCGTGCGCAAATAATCCGCCCCCAGCCCGAATAATAAGAGGAAACACACATGGCGCTTACCCGCGAACAAATGGCTCAACGCGTCGCCCGCGAAATGCAGGACGGTTTCTACGTCAACCTGGGCATCGGCATTCCGACACTGGTGGCCAACTACATTCCCGAAGGCATGGAAGTGATGCTGCAATCGGAAAACGGCCTGCTGGGCATGGGACCGTTTCCTACTGAAGAAACCATCGATGCCGACATGATCAACGCCGGCAAACAGACGGTGACCGCACGCATCGGCGCTTCGATTTTTTCCTCCGCCGAATCTTTCGCAATGATCCGTGGCGGCCACGTCGACCTTACCGTGCTTGGCGCCTTCGAAGTGGACGTACAAGGCAACATCGCCTCGTGGATGATCCCCGGCAAGCTGGTCAAGGGCATGGGCGGCGCCATGGACCTGGTGGCCGGCGCAGAAAACATCATCGTGATCATGACCCACGCGTCCAAGGACGGTGAGTCCAAGCTGCTCAGCCAATGCAGCCTGCCGCTGACCGGTGCCAACTGCATCAAGCGCGTACTGACGGACCTGGCGTACCTGGAAATCGAAAATGGCGCTTTTGTCCTCAAGGAACGCGCACCTGGCGTCAGCGTTGAAGAGATTGTGAGCAAGACGGCCGGTAAACTGATCGTCCCGGACCACGTTCCAGAAATGCACTTCCAGTGAGGACAGATTCCATGCAAGACGTCGTGATTGTTGCTGCCACCCGCACCGCCGTGGGCAGCTTCCAGGGTTCGCTGGCGAATATCCCGGCACCGGAACTGGGCGCCGCCGTGATCCGTCGCCTGTTGGAACAGACCGGCCTGGACCCGGCCCAGGTCGATGAAGTGATCCTCGGCCAGGTGCTTACCGCAGGCAGCGGCCAGAACCCGGCGCGCCAGGCTTCGATCCTCGCCGGCCTGCCCCACGCGGTGCCGAGCCTGACGTTGAACAAGGTCTGCGGTTCTGGCCTCAAGGCCTTGCACCTCGGCGCCCAGGCCATACGTTGCGGCGATGCCGAAGTGATCATCGCCGGCGGCATGGAAAACATGAGCCTGGCCCCCTACGTACTGCCAGCGGCGCGCACCGGTTTGCGCATGGGCCACGCCAAGATGATCGACAGCATGATCACCGACGGCCTGTGGGATGCGTTCAACGATTACCACATGGGCATCACCGCCGAGAACCTGGTGGACAAGTACGGCATCAGCCGTGAAGCCCAGGATGCGTTCGCCGCAGCCTCCCAGCAAAAAGCTGCTGCGGCTATCGAAGCCGGGCGGTTTGTGGATGAAATCACACCGATCCTGATCCCGCAGCGCAAAGGCGACCCGGTGGCGTTCGCGGTGGATGAACAGCCCCGCGCCGGCACCACTGCCGAATCCTTGGCCAAGCTGAAACCGGCATTCAAGAAAGACGGCAGCGTCACCGCCGGCAACGCTTCCAGCCTCAACGACGGCGCCGCCGCCGTGCTGCTGATGAGCGCCGACAAGGCCAAGGCCCTCGGCCTGCCCGTGCTGGCGCGCATCGCCAGCTACGCCAACGCAGGCGTCGACCCTGCCATCATGGGCATTGGCCCGGTGTCGGCCACCCGCCGCTGCCTGGACAAGGCCGGTTGGAGCCTGGGCGACCTGGACCTGATCGAAGCCAACGAAGCCTTCGCCGCGCAATCCCTGGCGGTGGGCAAAGAGTTGGAGTGGGACGCGGGCAAGGTCAACGTCAATGGCGGCGCCATTGCCATTGGCCACCCGATCGGCGCTTCGGGCTGCCGCGTGCTGGTGACCCTGCTGCATGAAATGATCAAGCGCGACGCCAAGAAAGGCCTGGCAACGCTGTGCATCGGTGGTGGCCAAGGCGTAGCCCTCGCCCTCGAACGCAGCTGATCCAAAGAGCAACATGGAAAAGGCCCGGTTCCACGAAAACCGGGCCTTTTCTTTTTCTCGCCTCTCCTGAAAAAACACCGTCAACATGTGGGAGCTGGCTTGCCTGCGATAACGATATGCCCGTACCCATTGAATAACCTGACCCACCGCGATCGCCGGCAAGCCGGCTCCTACAAGGATCGTTGTTGTCAGTCGGTACGGGGCACGGCAAACACCGCGTTCGCCCGCGCCACTACCTTCTCCCCGACCTGCAGGCTCACCGTGGCAAACGCCATCTGCCGCCCTCGCTTGTGATGCTCCAACCGCACCACAATCCACTCCCCCACTTGCACGGCCCCGAGGTAGTCCAGGGTCATGCTCGCCGTGATCAACGGCAGTGGCGGCTCACTGGAAAACGCCATCGCATAGCCCATCCCGACGTCCGCCAGGGTCGCCAGCACCCCACCGTGTACCGTGCCGCGTCCATTGGCATGGCGGTTATCGGCACGCAAGCCTATCTCCAAATGTAAACCTTCACCCCGGCAGTAGGCCGGGCCCAATAAATCGAGCAGTGGACTGCTGCGTGGCAACGAGACAAAACCTTCTGGCACAGTGTGAGCGATCATGGCGAGTTCTTCCTTGGAGTCAGGCTTGAGGTGTACGCCTGGCCACCTCCGTCGGCCATCACCATCAGCCGCGCAAATTCCCGTTGATGCTTTGCGTTAATGCGCCAGACCCGGTTTAATCGCCGTCAGATTTCCCAGCACCTCCCAAGGAACCGCAATGCGCCATCTGGACGGCAAACCAACCCCTTATCTCCTGTGCTTGCTGGCGGCGCTGGCCCTTGCGGGTTGCTCCCCCAAAGACCACTCCCGCGCTCGGGTGATCAACGGCGAGCAAAGCCGGGCCGGTGCGCAATTGGCTTATGAACATGAGCTGACCCTCGCCCTGCCCGGCGCCCTGCTCGCGCCGCGCATGCAGGAAACTCGGGAGGCCTGTGAGACCGCGCGTTTCGGTGCCTGCAACATCCTGGGCATCACCGAGGACGGCAACGGTGGCGAGATCATCCTGCGCATCGCCCCTGCCGGGGTGGAGCCCATGGTTGCCATGGCTGCCGAGGGCGGAAAGCTCGGGCAGCGCACCACCACTGCCGAAGACCTGGCCGATGCCGTCGCTGATGTGCGTCGTCGCCAGGACCGCCTGCAGGCCCAACAGCAACGCCTGGATGAGCTGGCCAAGCGCAAGGACATCACCGTCAGCGACCTGATTGCCCTGAGCAAAGAACAAGCGGCCATCGAGAACGAACTGCAGGAACTGGCCCAGGTCGCCGCCGGCCAGCAACGCCGCCTCGACACCAACCGCGTGACCCTGAACTTCCGCTCCTCCGACGGTGCGAACCAACAATCACGCTTCAGCCGGATGTTCAGCAACCTCGGCGACAACCTGGTCAACGGCACGGCAGACGCTCTGGAACGTGCGAGTTATGTGCTGCCGTTTGTGATCCTGGCGTTCCCGGTGGTGTGGCTCTGGGTGTGGTTGTGGCGCCGGTTTGTCAAACGCCGCACGTGATCAGCGTTTCATACAACGCTGGTACCGTTCATCCACCCGCTTGGCAAACCACGCCGTGGTCAGGTTACGGGTGATCTTGGGGCTCTTGAGCACGATGCCCGGCAGGATCGCCCGTGGCATCGGCTTGCCGGCAGCCTTGTCGGCCAGTGCAAACACACGCTTGTAGAGGGTGGTGTCTTCGAAATCCAAGCTCTCACCCTCCTCAAGCTGGCTGCGGATGCTGGGGTTGCGCATATCCAGCTTTGCCCCCAGAGAGCGCACCGCCAGCTCGGTGGTGCCCGGTAGCAATGAACCGTAGCGAATCAGATCACCATCCAACGCCAACTCGGTACCCGTCACTCGGCTGACCGCAGCCTGGAACGCGGCATTGCGGCTGGCGTACCAGCCGGCGTTGAAATCGGCAAAACGGTACAGCGGCTGGTCGTAGTTGACCGGGTAGCCCAGCAAGTGCGCGATACCGAAATACATCCCACCACGGCGGGTGAAGACTTCGCGTCGGAGGGTGCCATCCACCGTGTAGGGATAACCCCGGGCCTGCTTCTGCGCAAAGTCGATGCTGACCTGCATGGGGCCTGCGGTGTGCACCGGGTTGAAGCCGCCAAACAGGGTGTTGCCCAAGGGCACCATGCTGATGAAGTCATCGAAAATGCCGCTCAGGTCCTTCTCGGTGCGCGCGGCGCTCAGGCGGTCGGCGTAGGTTTTCCCGGTGGGCGAGCGCAGTTGCAGCGCGCTGCGGACGACAAACGCCGGTACGTGGACTTTCCCCGCACGCCGCAGGATTTCATCCTGGGCGATCTTGCCCATGTTCGGCACGGGCGGGTCGACCTGATAAGTGGACTCCTGCTCGGTCACCGCCAGCACGGCACAGATATTCTCGGTACTCGGGTAGATTTTCTGGGTATCGAAGGCGGTGTAGATGTCCTGGGCCCAGCCGTTGCGGTCGGCCACCGTCGCCGGCAGCAGGCGCACGATTTGCGCCTTCACCTCGGTTTCGCTGCGCTCGGGCTGCTGCGGGTTGCGGGTTGTGGAGCAACCGGCCAGCACCAGCAAAGCGGCAAGGCACAGGATCAGGCGGCTTGGGAACATAGGGCTTCCTTGAAAGGCGACAGGCCGGGTATTGCAGATATCGACCGGTAAGTCTAACCGGCGTTCGCCGGGTTGCTGGGCTTTCGAGTCTTTTCCAAAAATGACAGGTTCCTCCCCCGCTCAAGTAGCACGCAAACGGCTGAAGTGTCCCACGTGATGACGGGACAAGCTCTACAGATATCGCCCAAAAACCACTGCAAAGTCTTCCGCCTGAATACACAGTGCGAGGGATTGCAGATGGCGTTATTTATTAAGCCCCCATTTCATGGGGCATGCTCTTGATCGCCCTTACCAGCCAAACCATTGGCTTTCTGGTACTGGCGGCCATGGATTCAAAGACGCGCGACGTCGAATCCGTTATCAGCGACTTCAAGCGCTGCCTGAATGCCTACGACGCCTGGGCCGAGAGTTTTTTCAGCTTTTCCGCCCTGGATATCGAGCAGGTCTTCAAAGTCGGTGATGAAGTGGCGCTCGTTGCGCCGATCAACCGCTCCATCCTGCCCAGCAGCACCACCGTAACGTGCCAGGCGAAAGGCACGCTGACCCTGGTGCACATGTTCCAGAGCTCTCGGTTCGTGCCCATTGGCAATACGCCGGTGGTGTTGCAGCGCATCGACCCAAACGGCGGCCCGCTGGGCGACCCCATCCATAAAACCATCGGGCCCAGCGGCATACTCGAAGTCACAGAGTGCGACCGTAACCAGCAATACCGGGTCAACTTCTACTCTAATGTCTCCGCCACACATTTCAAGGCGCTGTATGCCTCTTACCAGACGGTCATCGCCCCCCTGGAAGGTTGGCTGCGCAAGGAATGGCGCGACACCTTCGAGCCGCTTTGGAAGGACTACTCCGAAGCCAACTTTCTCAATCGCTACCTCTCGCTTTATCAAGCCTATGTCCGCGGATTCAACGAGGCGCTGTACTCGCTCTGGGACTACCTGAAACAAGTGCTCCAATGGCTGTCAGCTCCGCTGGTCCATGCCGAACAACTGCTGCATTACCTGTCCCAGGTTGAGTTTGAAAACCTGTTGAAGCTCGACACCGATGCCATCGCAAAGGGCTTGCTGGTACTCAGCGATGAGCCGCTGCTGTTTATCTACCTGGCCGCAATGGTCAGTTGGATGCGGATGTTGCCACCTCCGTACATGAACGAATTGCTGGGTGAAATCAGCTTTGAAGTGCTGATCAACCTGGTGCTTATGCTTGCGACGGCCGGAATGGGCACCGCGATCCGCTTGGGTTCGAAGGTGCTGGCGGGCGTCAAGTCGAAAGCTGCCCGCACTTGGCTGAACCACATGGCCAAGCAATTCGGAAAAGCTCGGGTAGATGACCATCTTGAGATGGGCAAACCGATATGGCTGGGTGGGACTGGAACGCCGATCAAGATGATCCCCGATGTGCCGTTGAAGGCCGGGGGCAATCTGGTTTCAAACCCCGTCCCGGCGGTGCGGGAAAAGGCACAACGCACGGTGTTGGTCAGGCAGGAACAGGTCGATGACGTGCCGGCGTCGGGGAAAAACCAGAACGGCGATGCGGCGACCTGCTCGGCGACTACGTGTACTAACGGTTGTCCGGTGTCGATGGTTACGGGCGAGGAATTGCTCACCCTCACCGATGGCACGCTCGATGGGATGTTGCCGTTTGAGTGGACGCGGCTATATCGCACCAGTGCGGTGGAAGTGGATTGCGGGTTGGGGTTTGGTTGGAGCCATGCGCTGGCGCATCGGCTGGTTGTTTCCGGTGATTCGGTGGTGTGGACGGATCATGAGAACCGCTCGACTGAGTTTCCGCTGCCCACTGCCGCTCGCCCCGCGATCACCAACAGCTTGGCCGAAGCGGCGATTTATCTGGGGGCCTTGCCCGATGAATTAGTGCTGGCGCAAGGCTCGCGTTTCTACCATTTCGTTAATGGTTTTCTGACAGCGATCAGCGATGCGTATGACAACCGGCTGCGCATCTGCCGGGATTTCAGGGGGCGTATTGAGCGGTTGGATAACGGCGTCGGGCGGTCGCTGTTTTTGCGCTACTCGTCTGGCCGCATCGTTGGCGTGGACTACCAGATTCACCGGGCCGAAGGGCCGGGTGAGTTTGTCTGGGTTACCGAGTACACCGTCGTTTCCTACGCCTATGACGACCTTGGCCGGCTTGT
>NZ_JBWKPU010000006.1:85437-229272 GCF_059418405.1 Pseudomonas sp. GW821-FHT09A09 | reverse complement strand
GTTACTTTCGCGCTTTTCGAAAGTGACCCGCCGTAAGGGCGGAACCCTAAGCCGCCGTTACCGCAGCAACGGATATGCTCACCAACCCAACCCCATCATTGACCATCCCCCAAGCACTGCGTAGCCTTGCACCCTCGAGGTTCTCCAGCCCAGGCCGGAGCTAAGAAGGGAACGCGGTCCAAGCCGCGGCTGCCCCCGCAACTGTAAAGGGTTCAACTGACTGCCACGCCACTGCCAAATCGGCGGGAAGGCGCAGCCAGCGCCGGTCGCAAGACCCGCACGCCCCAAGCCAGGAGACCTGCCTCGCAACCGATTTTCAATTCAACCGGGCGGGGTGATCCGGTGACGAAATCCGCTGCTGCGCGCCGTCGCAGGGCCTATCGTCCCGTATGCCCGCCCCCAAGGGCATCCGATGAAAACACTGGCCAAACTCCCCGTCACCATCGTTACCGGCTTCCTCGGCTCGGGCAAAACCACCTTGCTGCGCCACATGCTCGACAACGCCCAGGGCCGTCGCATTGCGGTAATCGTCAACGAATTCGGCGAACTGGGCATCGACGGTGAAATCCTCAAGCAGTGCTCCATCGGTTGCACCGAAGAAGAAGCCAACGGCCGCGTCTACGAATTGGCCAACGGCTGCCTGTGCTGCACCGTGCAGGAAGAGTTCTTCCCGGTGATGCGCGAACTGGTCGCCCGTCGCGGTGACCTCGACCACATCCTCATCGAAACTTCAGGCCTGGCCCTGCCAAAACCCTTGGTACAAGCCTTCCAGTGGCCGGAAATCCGCAGCGCCTGCACCGTTGACGCGGTGATCACCGTGGTCGACAGCCCGGCCGTGGCGGCGGGCACCTTCGCCGCCTTCCCGGACCAGGTCGACGCCCAGCGCAAACTGGACCCGAACCTGGACCACGAATCGCCGCTGCACGAGCTGTTCGCCGACCAACTGGCCAGCGCCGACCTGGTGATCCTCAACAAAACCGACCTGATCAACCCGGAAGACCTGGCCCGCGTGCGCCTGGAAGTCGCTGAAGAGTTGCCGCCTGCGGTGAAGATCATCGAAGCCAGCAGCGGTCGCTTGCCACTGGACGTGCTGATCGGCCTGGGTGCCGGCTCCGAAGAGCACATCGACGGTCGCCACAGCCATCACGATCATCACCACGAAGGTGAGGACGACGATCACGACCACGACGCGTTCGATTCCATTTCCATCGACCTGCCGCAAGCCGACGAAGCCCTGCTGCTCGACGCCCTGACCCAGCTGGTGGTGCAACACGGCATCCTGCGCGTCAAAGGTTTCGCGGCCATCCCGAACAAGCCGATGCGCCTGCTGATCCAGGGCGTGGGTACGCGTTTCGACAAGCACTTCGACCGTGCCTGGAGCGCTGACGAAGCGCGCATCACACGCCTGGTGCTGATCGGTCAGGACCTCGACGCCGCTGGCCTCGAAGCGCAGTTGCGCGCTGCACTCAGCGTCTGACCCATGCACCTGCTCAGGACCCAGCCCGGTGGTTTCGTCTCGGACGACAATATTGCCGACCTTGGCCAAACCCCCGCTGACCTGGTGATCCTGTGCAGCGGTGATTCCAGCCTGGCCTTGCTGGCCGAAGCGGCCCAGCAATTGCCCGACGACTACCCCAGTTTCCGCTTGGCCAACCCGATGCAGGTGCAGAACCACGCGTCGGTCGACCTGTACGTCGATGAAGTGCTGCGCCACGCCAAGGTCATCCTGATTTCATTGCACGGCGGCATTGGTTATTGGCGTTACGGCATCGAGCGCCTGGTGGAGTTGGCCGAACGCGGCGTGCAGCTGATCCTGGTGCCGGGGGACGATCGCCCGGACCCGGAACTCAGCAGCCTGAGTACGGTAAACGCCGAAAGCCGCGACCGCCTGTGGCATTTCCTGCGCCAGGGCGGCCTGGGCAACGCGCTGGATTTCTATCGCTGCCTGGCCAGCGCTTACCTGGGCCGCGACTACGCCTGGGCTGAGCCGCAAACCTTGCCACGCACGGCGATTTATCACCCGCATAAAGCCAACCCGCGCCTGAACGACTGGCTGGCGGATTGGAACCCTGAGTGGCCGGTGGCGGCAGTGCTGTTTTACCGCTCGCATTTGCAGGCGGCCAATACGGGTTTTATCGATGTGTTCTGCCAACGCTTACAGGCAGCGGGCCTAAACCCGCTGCCGATTGCGCTGGCCAGTTTGAAAGAACCCGGCTGCCTGACGGTGGTCGAGGACCTGCTGGATGAAGTGGGCGCGGCGGTGATTTTGAACACCACCGGCTTTGCTCAATCCAGCCCCGAAGCGCCGCATTTGCGACCGTTTCGCCGCAATATCCCGGTAATCCAGGCGATTTGCGCCCAAGACAACGAGCCCGGCTGGCAGGCCAGCGAACAAGGCCTGGGCCCGCGCGACCTGGCGATGCACATTGCCTTGCCGGAGCTGGACGGGCGCATCATCAGCCGGCCGATCAGTTTCAAGGACCTGGCCTGGCGCAGTGAGCGCAGCCAGTCGGACGTGGTGTGCTACCGCGCAGCGCCTGAACGCATGGATTTTGTCGCCGAACTGGCACGGCGTTGGGTCGAGCTGGCGCGGGTGCCGAATGCCGGCAAGCGCATCGCGCTGATCCTCGCCAATTACCCGACCCGCGACGGCCGTATCGGCAACGGCGTGGGCCTGGATACGCCAGCGGCTGCGCTGAATATCCTGCGTGCGCTGCAAGCCGAAGGCTATCCGCTGCCGAACGCGCTGCCCGAGAGCGGCACTGCGCTGATCCACGATTTGCTCGGCGGCGTCTCCAACGACCTCGACAGCCTCGACCTGCGCCCCTGCCACCAAAGCCTGAGCCTGGACGACTACGAGGCGATGTTCAGCCGCCTGCCTGAATTCAATCGCCAGGCTGTTTTGGCGCGCTGGGGCGCGCCGCAGAACGACCCGATGTTCCGCGACGGCCGCTTGATGGTCGCCGGCCTGCGCCTGGGCCTGACCTTTATCGGCATCCAGCCGGCGCGTGGCTATCAAGTGGACGCCAGCGCCGTCTATCACGACCCGGACCTGGTGCCGCCTCACGCCTACCTGGCGTTTTACTTCTGGCTGCGCCACACCTACGGCGCCCACGGCGTGATCCATGTGGGCAAGCACGGCAACCTTGAATGGCTGCCTGGCAAGGGCGTGGGCCTGTCGGAAAACTGCTGGCCCGATGCGTTGCTGGGGCCGTTGCCGAATATCTACCCGTTTATCGTCAACGACCCGGGCGAGGGTGCCCAGGCCAAGCGGCGCACCCAGGCGGTGATCATCGACCACTTGATGCCACCGCTGACCCGTGCCGAGACCTACGGGCCGCTGCGCAACCTGGAGTTGCTGGCGGACGAATACTACGAAGCACAGTTGCTCGACCCGCGCCGCGCCTTGGAATTACAGAAAGACATCCTCAAGCTGGTGCGCGAAACCCGCATCGACCAGGAACTCGAGCTGGATAGCGACGCGGACGCCGCCGTCTGGCTGCCGCGCCTGGACACTTACCTGTGTGACTTGAAGGAATCGCAGATCCGCGACGGCCTGCATGTTTTCGGCGAGTCGCCTGAAGGTCGCCTGCGTATCGACACCTTGCTGGCCTTGTTGCGTATCCCGCGTGGCGATGGGCGCGGCCCGCAATCGAGCCTGCTGCGGGTGCTGGCCAAGGCATTCGACCTCGGCTTCGACCCGTTGGACTGCGCCCTGGCCGAGCCCTGGACCGGGCGCCGTCCACTGGTGTTGCAGAAGATCGACCCACAGTTGTGGCGCACCGCGGGCGACACCCGTGAGCGTTTGGAGCTGTACGCCGCGCGGTTGATCGAGCAGGCGCTGGAAGGGCCGCTGGAGCAGCTGGAAGAACCCGGCTGGGAAGACGTGAAGGCGGTGATCGAGAGCCTGCGCATCGTCGTCGCGCCGCGCCTGGATGCCTGCGGCCCGGCCGAAATGCGCGGCTTGCTCGATGCGTTATCCGGCCGTTTTGTACCCGCAGGGCCGAGTGGCGCCCCCAGTCGTGGGCGCCTGGATGTGCTGCCCACCGGTCGCAACTTCTTCACCGTCGACGTGCGTAACCTGCCCACCACCACGGCGTGGCGCATTGGTTTCCAGTCCGCCAACCTGATTCTTGAGCGCCACCTGCAAGACCACGGCGACCACCTGCGCCAGTTGGGCCTTTCGGTGTGGGGCACGGCCACCATGCGCACCGGCGGCGACGATATCGCCCAGGCCATGGCGCTGATGGGCGTACGCCCGGTGTGGGCCACGGGCAGCCAGCGGGTGGATGACTTCGAGATCCTGCCGATCAGCCTGCTGGACCGTCCGCGTGTCGACGTGACCTTGCGTGTGTCGGGGTTCTTCCGCGATGCGTTTGCCAACCTGATCCGCCTGTTCGATGCGGCGGTGCAGGCGGTGGCCGCGTTGGATGAACCGGACGATATGAACCCGCTGGCGGCCAAGGTGCGCAGCGAGCGGGAGGCGTTGCGTGTGTCCGGCCTGGACGATGAAACCGCTGCCAAGCAAGCCGGATGGCGCATCTTTGGTGCCAAACCCGGTGCCTATGGCGCTGGCGTGCAGGGCGCGGTCGATGGTCGCCTGTGGCAAACCCGTGAAGACTTGGCCGAGGTTTACCTCAATTGGGGCGGCTATGCCTATGGCGGTGCCGACGAAGGCACGGCCGCCCGTGAGCAATTCGCCCAGCGCCTGAGCCAGGTTCAGGCCGTTTTGCAGAACCAGGACAACCGTGAGCACGATCTGCTCGACTCCAACGACTACTACCAATTCCAGGGCGGCATGCTCGCCGCCGTGGAAACCCTGAGTGGCGACAAGGCTGCCAGCTATCATGGCGACCACAGCCAGCCGGACTTGCCGAAGATCCGTACCTTGAAGGAAGAGCTGAACCGGGTGATCCGTTCCCGCGCCGCCAACCCTAAGTGGATCGAAGGCGTGAAGCGCCATGGCTACAAAGGCGCGTTTGAAATGGCCGCCACCGTGGACAACCTGTTCGCGTTCGATGCCACCACCGCGCTGATCGACGATCATCAATACGCGTTGCTCGCCGACGCCTACCTGCTGGACCCTGACACCCGGGCCTTTGTGCAACAGCACAACCCCGATGCCTTGCGCGACATGACCGAGCGCATGCTCGAAGCTCAGCAGCGCGGCCTGTGGCAGGAGCCCGGGGCTTACAAGGACGCGTTGGAAAACCTGTTGCTGGATATAGAAGAAGACAGCTGATGACTGATATGCCGCATTTTCCGCTGTCCGCCGTGGTCGGCGCCGACGACTTGAAACTGGCGCTGTGCCTGACCGCCATCGACCCGAAGATCGGCGGTGTGCTGATCGAAGGCCCACGGGGCATGGCCAAGTCCACGCTGGCGCGGGGCCTGGCAGACCTGCTGGCCAGCGGGCAGTTTGTGACTTTGCCGCTGGGCGCTACCGAAGAGCGCCTGGTCGGCACCCTGGACCTGGACGCAGCCCTCGGCGAAGGCCGTGCGCAGTTTTCCCCCGGCGTGCTGGCCAAGGCCGACGGCGGCGTGTTGTACGTCGATGAAGTCAACCTGCTGCCCGACCACCTGGTGGACCTGCTGCTGGACGTGGCCGCCAGCGGCACCAACCTGATCGAGCGCGACGGCATTTCGCACCGCCATTCGGCGCGGTTTGTGCTGATCGGCACCATGAACCCGGAGGAGGGCGAGTTGCGCCCGCAACTGCTCGATCGCT
This sequence comes from Pseudomonas sp. GW821-FHT09A09, assembly GCF_059418405.1. NCBI lineage: Bacteria > Pseudomonadati > Pseudomonadota > Gammaproteobacteria > Pseudomonadales > Pseudomonadaceae > Pseudomonas > Pseudomonas sp. GW821-FHT09A09. The sequence goes on along the minus strand of NZ_JBWKPU010000006.1, from coordinate 223,544 downwards.
TCGGCTTCAATGTGGCGTTGAGCGGGCAGACCTTGCCGGCCGAGCGGGGGCAGATCATCCGCCGCCGCCTGGATTTCGACAGTGACCCCGTGGCGTTCCTTGCACGCTGGGCCGCAGAACAGGCCGCACTGCGTGAGCGTTGCACCCAGGCGCGGGCGCGACTCGACAGCATTGCGCTGGATGATGAGGCGTTGGCGCAGATCACCGAGCGCTGTTTCGCGGCCGGTGTCGATGGCCTGCGTGCGGACCTGGTGTGGTTGCGCGGCGCGAGGGCCCATGCGGCATGGCGTGGCGCAGGTGCCATCGCTGAAGAGGATATCGAAGCGGTCGCCGAGTTTGCCCTGCGCCATCGTCGGCAGGTGCAGACGCCACCGGCCAGCCCGCCGAGCGAAGGGCAATCGCCCAAGCCCTCCGATACCTCGCCGGGCCAAGGTCAGGGCCAATGGGGCGACATGCCCGCGCCGGCCCTGCCCACAGGCGCACGCCGCGAAGTCCCCACCTGGCCAAAAAAGCCCTAGGCATTCGCCCTCGACCTGACGCGGGGGCGGATGCCCGGCCCAAGGCGGGGCGAGTGGAGAAAGGCAGGCACGGCAAGGCACGCAGCGCCAGGCAGGGCTCGATCAACTGGCCCGGCACGTTGCTGGGCGGCCGCCCGCAATCGCGAGAGGATTTGCTGTTTCACCTGCGCAGCCGGGCAGCCCATGAGCTGTGGCTGGTGATTGTTGATGCGTCGGCGTCTACTCGGCGCCACCGAGCACTGACCGATGCCAAAGGCTTGTTGGCCCAACTGTTTGATGACGCCTACCGCCAGCGGGCGCGCATGGCGTTGCTGACGGCCAGCGGGCACGCGCCGAAATGGCAGGTGCAGGGGTTGAAGGCGGCGAAGGGGTTGGCGGGGTGGCTGGATCAACTAGGCGCGGGCGGTGGTACACCGTTACTGGAAGCGCTGACCGAGGCCGGGCATTGGTTGGCGGTGCGGCGCAAGCGTTATCCGGCGGAGCAGCAACGGTTGCTGGTGATCACGGATGGGCGCCTCAAGGATATTGCCGGGCTGCCGCATTTGGAGTGCCCAGGGTTGTTGGTGGATATCGAGCGCGGGCCGATCAGGTTAGCCCGGGCCCAGGAGTTGGCCGTTGGGTTGCAGCTGGATTATCAGCATATCGACACCCTGTAGGAGCCGGCTTGCCGGCGATGGCTGCCTTGAGGGTTGCATAGCGGTTAGGGCCTCATCGCTGGCAAGCCGGCTCCTACAGGTTTGTACCGTGCGGATCAGGTGTTGCCCGGTACATTCGGCCAAAGATCCGCCACCAGGAACAGCCGTTCCGCCTCTTCCCAATCCTCACCCACCTGAACCATCCGCACCAGCAACTGCGCCGGCGCCATTGGGTCCAGGTCTGCCAACCAACCTTGCATGTGCTCCTCACTCCAGACTTCATCCCCGGGGTAATGCGCCGGTGCCAGCCAGGCATGGCGGGGCAGGGGTTGCCAGCGGCCGGGCGCGCTGGCGTTGGCAAATGCCCGCCAATCCCGCTGATGCAGCCAGCGGCCACGCAGGTGCTGTGGGTGGGCGCCGTTCGGTGACTCCGCCAATCCAGGCCAGGGGTACAGCAAATAGCCGCCCAACCACAAATGCGCATTGAACTGCTGGATATCCAGCGCCGCCAGCGCTTCACGGCTTTCAGGGCGTGCAGATATCGGCAGTTGGTGCTGGGCCAAGTGGGCCAGCTTGCGGTCCAGCCGGTCATGGCAACCGGGGCCCAGCCACAGGGCCGCGTCCCTGCCGTTGCCGTCTTGTGGGCCCAGGTAGAGCTTGATCGCCAGTTCCAGGTGATGCACGCCGTCGCGATCACGAATCAGCATATCCAGCTCGCCCAAGGTGTGCCCGGCGCGGCGGATCGGCAGGTTGGCGGCGATCAGCTCCACCCCCGGCGCATGCTGCACCGCAAATTGCCATAGCCGCTCGTAATAAAGACCCAGGCGCCGGGTGCGCGCCTGGCTCAGCCAGTGCTGCAAGGCGCTGCTGTCTTGATCGAGTGTGCGCAACCAGTGTTCGAGAAGATGGGGCGCCTGCACCCAGTCGCTGCCGGCCAGCGGGTGGCGTTGCGGCCACGGCGTCTGCGTGAGCATCGGCGGGGCGAGCATCACCCACGCCAGGTCGCGCACCTCCGGGTGGCGCAGTTGGCGGGGCAGGTTGTGCAGATCCGGGAACACAGTCATGGTCCGAGCATAGCCTTTTACGTGCGGTGCAGGTGGCTGAGAACCGTTGTCATCAAGGCCTGACGGCGACAAAGGGTTTTGCCTGACGCGGCCTTTCGCCCATAATCGTTCTTTTTTGCCACACCCCAAATCCCGCAGGAGCCCCATGGAGCAATTTCGCAATATCGGCATTATCGGTCGCCTGGGCAGTACCCAGGTGTTGGACACCGTCCGCCGGCTGAAAAAATTCCTGCTGGAACGCCACCTGCATGTGATCCTCGAAGACACCATCGCCGAGATTCTCCCCGGCCACGGCCTGCAAACCTCGTCGCGCAAGATGCTCGGCGAAGTGTGTGACATGGTGATTGTGGTCGGCGGCGACGGCAGCCTGCTTGGCGCCGCCCGCGCCCTGGCACGGCATAACGTGCCGGTGCTGGGGATCAACCGGGGCAGCCTGGGGTTTCTGACCGATATCCGCCCGGATGAGCTGGAAGTCGAAGTGGCCAAGGTGCTCGACGGCCATTACCTGGTGGAAAACCGCTTCCTGCTGCAAGCCGAAGTGCGTCGCCACGGCGAAGCCATCGGCCAGGGCGATGCACTGAACGACGTGGTGCTGCACCCGGGCAAATCCACGCGCATGATCGAGTTCGAGCTGTACATCGACGGCCAGTTCGTGTGCAGCCAAAAGGCTGACGGCCTGATCGTCGCCACGCCTACCGGTTCCACGGCGTATGCGCTGTCGGCGGGTGGCCCGATCATGCATCCCAAGCTCGATGCCATTGTGATCGTGCCGATGTACCCCCATATGTTGTCCAGCCGGCCGATTGTGGTCGACGGCAACAGCGAGCTGAAAATCGTGGTGTCCAAAGACATGCAGATCTACCCGCAGGTGTCCTGCGACGGGCAGAACCATTTCACCTGTGCCCCCGGTGACACCATCACCGTGAGCAAAAAGGCGCAGAAGTTGCGGTTGATCCACCCGCTGGATCACAACTACTACGAAGTGTGCCGCACCAAGCTGGGCTGGGGCAGCCGCTTGGGGGGTGGAGGCGACTGATGCTCGATCCCGCGCGTAGCTACGACCTGATTGGTGACGTGCACGGTTGCGCTCATACCCTTGAGCACTTGCTCGACCAGTTGGGCTACCACAAGATCGGCGGCGTCTGGCGGCACCCGTCGCGCATGGCGGTGTTCCTCGGCGATATCATCGACCGTGGCCCGCGCATCCGCGAGGCGCTGCATATCGTCCATGACATGGTCGAGGCCGGCCAGGCGCTGTGCATCATGGGCAACCATGAATTCAATGCACTGGGTTGGACCACGCCTGCGCCGCCGGGCAGTGGCAAGCAGTTCGTGCGCGAGCACAACCCACGGCATGCGCGGTTGATCCACGAAACCCTGACTCAGTTCGAGCAGCACCCGGGCGACTGGCATGACTTCCTCGGCTGGTTCTACGACATGCCGCTGTTTGTCGACGCCGGGCGTTTCCGCGTGGTGCACGCGTGCTGGGACGACGGTTTTATCCAGCCTTTGCGCGCCACCTTCCCGGACGGCTGCATCGACCAGCACTTCCTGCAGGCCGCCGCGGTGCCGGGCAGTTTTGCCTGCAACGCCTTCGATCGCCTGCTGCGCGGCACCGACATGCGCCTGCCGGATGGCCTGACGCTGACCGGTGGCGATGGCCTGACGCGCTCGTTCTTCCGCACCAAGTTCTGGGAAGACGACCCGAAGACCTACGGCGACATCGTGTTCCAACCCGACGCGCTGCCCGAGCCGGTGGCCCGTACGCCGTTGTCGTCTACACAAAAGAATTCCTTGCTGCGCTACGGCGTGGACGAACCGTTGTTGTTCGTCGGCCACTATTGGCGCAGCGGCAAGCCGGCACCGATTCGCGAGAACCTGGCCTGCCTGGACTACAGCGCCGTGCTGTACGGCAAGCTGGTGGCATATCGCCTGGACCAGGAAACCCAATTGGATCCGCGTAAATTTGTATGGGTCGACGTTGAGCGCCCCGAGGTTATCTCATGAGTACCGTAGCTGTATTGCGCTTGCCCCTGAGCGTCGACCTGGGCGGTTTCGTCAAGTTGCTGCAACGCATGCAGGTACCCCATCGCGTCAGCGAAGAAGCCGGGGAGCAGGTGCTGTGGGTGCCCGAAACCATCAGCGATGATGTGCGCGTGCTGTATCAGCGCTTTCCTGCCGGTGACCCGGACCAGCAACTGGATATTCCCGAACAGTTCCAGGCGCCGCAGAGCCGCCCCAGTTTCGCCCAGCAATTGCGCATGAGCCCCGTGACCGCGCTGGTACTGTTGGCGAGCATCATCGTGGGCGCGGTGACGTTGCTCGGTGAAAACCTGCAGACCATGGGTTGGCTGACCTTCCTGCCGTTCCGCGTGCTGGGTGAGTACATCCAGTTTACGCCGCTGGCCGATAGCCTGGCGTCGGGGCAGTGGTGGCGGCTGGTCACGCCGATGCTGATTCACTTTGGCATCCTGCACCTGGCCATGAACGGCATGTGGTACTGGGAACTGGGCCGGCGCATCGAAGTGCGCCAGGGCAGCATCAACCTGCTTGGCCTGACCTTGCTGTTCAGCCTGGTCTCCAATTACGCGCAATACGCCTATGGCGGCCCGAGCCTGTTTGGCGGGTTGTCCGGCGTGTTGTATGGCCTGCTCGGGCATTGCTGGATTTTCCAGTTGTTATCGCCTAACCCGGCTTATCGTCTGCCCCGTGGCGTGCTGGCGATGATGCTGATCTGGCTGGTGCTCTGCATGTCGGGGCTGATCTCGATGATCGGCTTCGGCGAAATCGCCAACGCGGCGCATGTGAGCGGGTTGCTCATCGGTTGCCTGACGGGTTTGCTGGGCGGGCTGTACAACCGCCGCAAAGCCTCACTTTGATAAGGAAGAGCCTTATGTCCTCTTTTGCTGAAATGATCGAAAACATCACCCCGGATATCTACGAGAGCCTCAAGCTGGCCGTGGAAATCGGCAAGTGGTCCGATGGCCGCAAGCTCACCGCCGAACAGCGCGAGTTGTCCCTGCAGGCGGTGATTGCCTGGGAAATCCAGAACCTGCCGGAAGAAGAGCGCACCGGCTACATGGGCCCGCAGGAATGCGCGTCCAAGTCGGCGCCGGTGCCGAACATCCTGTTCAAGTCGGATGCGATCCATTGATTGAAATCGGTCGTGGTGCAGTCAGCAAGATGTCGGCGCAACTCGGTGAGCCGACCGTTCAATACGCGTTTCGCCTCGGCGAAACCGAGGTGCCGGTCAACCCCATGATCGGCACCCACGTGCGCCTGGAATACCTCGGCGCCATCCATTGCAGCCATTGCGGTCGCAAGACCAAGACCAGCTTCAGCCAGGGTTATTGCTACCCGTGCATGACCAAGCTGGCCCAGTGTGACCTGTGCATCATGAGCCCCGAGCGTTGCCACTACGACGCCGGGACGTGCCGTGATCCAGGCTGGGGCGAGAAATTCTGCATGACCGATCACGTGGTCTACCTGGCCAACTCGTCGGGGATCAAGGTCGGCATCACCCGCGCCACCCAGTTGCCAACGCGTTGGCTGGACCAGGGCGCGAGCCAGGCGTTGCCGATCATGCGTGTGGCCACCCGCCAACAGTCCGGTTTCGTCGAAGACCTGTTCCGCAGCCAGGTGGCGGACAAGACCAACTGGCGCGCACTGCTCAAGGGCGATGCGCAGTCTGTCGACCTCAAGCAGGTGCGCGATGAGTTGTTCGCCTCATGCGCCGAAGGCCTGCTGGGTTTGCAGGCGCGTTTTGGCCTGCAGGCCATCCAGCCGGTGACCGACCTGGAGCCGATCGAAATCCGCTACCCGGTGGAGCAGTACCCGGCCAAGATCGTCAGCTTCAACCTGGACAAGAACCCGATTGCCGAAGGCACGCTGCTGGGGATCAAGGGCCAGTACCTGATCTTCGACACCGGCGTTATCAACATTCGTAAGTACACGGCCTACCAGCTCGCCGTGCATCAGTAGAAGGATGCTATCCATGCGCACCGAACAACCGAAGATGATCTACCTGAAGGACTATCAGGCGCCGGACTACCTGATCGACGAGACGCACCTGACCTTCGAGTTGTTCGAGGACCACAGCCTGGTCCACGCGCAGCTGGTGATGCGCCGCAACCCGGCGCGCGGTGTGGGCTTGCCGCCGTTGGTGCTGGATGGTCAGCAGCTGGAGCTGTTGAGCGTGAACCTGGCCGACCAGGAACTGACCGACGCTGACTACCAGTTGACCGACAGCCACCTGACGGTGCATCCACAGCGTGAGACCTTTACCCTGGACACCACGGTAAAAATCCACCCGGAAACCAACACCGCTCTGGAAGGCTTGTACAAGTCCAGCGGCATGTTCTGCACCCAGTGCGAAGCCGAAGGGTTCCGCAAGATCACCTATTACCTCGACCGCCCGGACGTGATGAGCACCTTCACCACCACGGTGATCGCTGAGCAGCACAGCTACCCGGTGTTGCTGAGCAACGGCAACCCGATCGCCAGCGGCCCGGGCGAAGACGGCCGTCACTGGGCGACCTGGGAAGACCCGTTCAAGAAACCGGCGTACCTGTTTGCGCTGGTGGCCGGTGACCTGTGGTGCGTCGAAGACAGCTTCACCACCATGACCAACCGCACGGTGGCGCTGCGCATCTACGTCGAGCCGGAAAACATCGACAAGTGCCAGCACGCCATGACCAGCCTGAAGAAATCCATGCGCTGGGACGAAGAAACCTACGGCCGCGAGTACGACCTCGACATCTTCATGATTGTCGCGGTCAACGACTTCAACATGGGCGCCATGGAGAACAAGGGCCTCAACATCTTCAACTCCAGCGCCGTGCTGGCCCGCGCCGAAACCGCCACCGACGCCGCGCACCAGCGCGTCGAGGCGATCGTCGCCCACGAATACTTCCACAACTGGTCGGGCAACCGCGTGACCTGCCGCGACTGGTTCCAGCTGTCGCTCAAGGAAGGGTTCACCGTGTTCCGTGATTCGGGCTTCTCTGCCGACATGAACTCGGCCACGGTCAAGCGTATCCAGGACGTGGCGTACCTGCGTACCCACCAGTTCGCCGAAGACGCCGGCCCGATGGCCCACGCGGTGCGCCCGGACAGCTTTATCGAGATCTCCAACTTCTACACCCTCACCGTGTATGAAAAGGGTTCGGAAGTGGTCGGCATGATCCACACCTTGCTCGGCGCCGAAGGCTTCCGCAAAGGCAGCGACCTGTACTTCGAACGTCACGACGGCCAGGCGGTGACCTGCGACGATTTCATCAAGGCCATGGAAGACGCCAATGGCGCCGACCTGAGCCAGTTCAAGCGTTGGTACAGCCAGGCGGGTACGCCACGTTTGGCGGTGAGCGAGTCCTATGACGCTGCGGCGAAGACCTACAGCCTGACCTTCCGCCAGAGCTGCCCGGAAACGCCGGACAAAGTGGAAAAACTGCCGTTCGTGATTCCCGTCGAACTGGGCTTGCTGGACGGCAAGGGCGCGGGTATCGCCTTGCGCCTGGCCGGTGAAGCGGCGGCGGGTGGCACGTCCCGTGTGATCTCCGTAACCGAGGCCGAGCAGACCTTCACTTTCGTCGACATCGTCGAACAGCCGTTGCCGTCGTTGCTGCGAGGCTTCTCGGCACCGGTGAAGCTGAGCTTCCCGTACAACCGCGACCAACTGATGTTCCTGATGCAGCACGACAGCGATGGCTTCAACCGCTGGGATGCGGGCCAGCAACTGTCGGTGCAAGTGTTGCAGGAACTGATCGGCCACCATCAGGCCGGCCAGCCGCTGAAGCTGGACCAGCGCCTGATCGACGCATTGCGCACGGTGCTCAGTGATGAGTCGCTGGACCAGGCGATGGTTGCCGAAATGCTCTCGCTGCCGAGCGAAGCCTACCTCACCGAAATCAGCGAAGTGGCGGATGTAGAAGCGATTCATACCGCCCGCGAGTTCGCTCGCAAGCAATTGGCCGATCAGCTGTTCGAAGGCTTGTGGCTGCGTTACCAGGCCAATCGCGAACTGTCGAAGACGACCCCGTACGTGGCCGCTGCCGAGCACTTTGCCCGTCGCGCCTTGCAGAACATCGCGCTGTCTTACCTGATGCTCAGTGGCAAGCCTGAAGTGTTGGCCGCCACCCTGGATCAGTTCGACACCAGCGACAACATGACCGAGCGCCTGACGGCACTGGCGGTGCTGGTGAATTCGCCGTTCGAGACGGAAAAAGCCCAGGCCCTGGCGGTATTTGCCGAGAACTTCAAGGACAACCCGCTGGTCATGGACCAATGGTTCAGCGTGCAGGCCGGCAGTGTGTTGCCGGGCGGGCTGGCACGGGTCAAGGCGTTGATGGAGCACCCAGCGTTCAACATCAAGAACCCGAACAAGGTACGGGCACTGGTGGGCGCATTCGCCGGGCAGAACCTGATCAACTTCCATGCGGCCGACGGCTCGGGCTATCGCTTCCTGGCGGACCTGGTGATCCAGTTGAACGGGTTCAACCCGCAGATCGCCTCGCGCCAACTGGCGCCGCTGACCCGCTGGCGCAAATACGACGCTGCGCGCCAGGCCTTGATGAAGGCCGAACTGGAGCGCATTCGTGGCTCGGGTGAGCTGTCCAGCGATGTGTTTGAGGTGGTCAGCAAGAGCCTTGCCTAAGCATTCCGTGTAATGAAAAACGGCCCGTTCGGGCCGTTTTTTTTGCCTCAAATAACCGGTGGCCGTGGGGTGTCCAGCAGGTTGTCGACCGGGAAACGCTCGGCGATGATGCCGTGGGGTACGCCCAGTGGGATCGCGCTGGCGGTATCCAGGCGCGCCACCTGCTCGGCGGATAACACCACATTCAGGGCGCCGAGGGTGGCGTCCAGCTGAGCGCGGGTGCGCGAGCCGAGGATCGGAATCAGCGCGGTGGTGGAGCGTCGGGCCTTCTCGCGCAGCCAGGCGATGGCGACGTGGGTGGGCGTGGCGTCCAGCTCGGCGGCCACTGCCAGCAAGGTGTCGAGCACTGCCGTTTCGCGGGCACTTTTTTCGGCGTGGATCAGCATCCCAAGTTTGTTGGCGCGGTTATCGCCCTGGCTTTCACGGTACTTGCCGGTCAGAAAACCGCCTCCCAGTGGTGACCACAGCGTGGCAGCCAGGCCCAGGGCTTCGGCCATCGGCAGCAATTCGCGGTCGGCGGTGCGTTCGGCGAGGCTGTATTCCACCTGGATGCCGATGATCGGAGAAAAGTTGCGCACTTCCGCCAGCAGGTCGGCGCGGGCAATGCGCCAAGCGGGGAAGTTGGACAGGCCGGCGTAGTGGATCTTGCCTGCGCGCACCAGGTCGTCGAAGCCGCGCAGGATCTCTTCCATCGGCGTGACGTTGTCGCTCATGTGCGCCCAGAGCAGGTCGATGTGGTCGGTGTTCAGGCGCTTGAGGCTCTCTTCGACGGCGCGCACCATGTTCTTGCGGTTGTTGCCGAGCTTGATCGTGTCGGCATCGGCCGGTTGGGTGCGCAGGGTGTATTTGGTGGCGACCACCAGGTTGTCACGCTCGGAGGCGATAAACTCGCCCAGCAATACTTCCGCCTGGCCGAACTGGTAGCCGTTGGCGGTATCGAGGAAGTTGCCGCCGGCCTCAAGGTAGCCATCGAACATCTGTTTGGCTTCGTCACGCTCGGCGCCATGCCCCCAGCCTGTACCAAAATTCCCCGTGCCCAGTGCCAGTTCCGAGACCTGGAGACCGCTGCGGCGGCCAAAAACTTTGTTGCGCATACACACTCCTTGACGCTCAGGTGTTGTTTAAATGTCTGGTGACATTTAAATAATATGATCGCGGTAATTTATTCGGTCAAGGGGCTTTTTTGCTGCTGACATTTTTTGACAGGGCGCTCTGATAAGCTGCGACACGTTTTTCTTCTCGGCGGGATCACCGTGTCACGTACTACACGATTGCTGACGTTGCTCCAGGCCCTGCGCGGCAAAAAACGCCCGGTGACGGCCGCCGTATTGGCCGAACAACTGGAAGTGTCCGAGCGCACGCTGTACCGCGACATTGCCGAGTTGACCGCCCTGGGTGCGCCGATCTTCGGTGAGGCCGGGGTAGGGTATGTGTTGCGCAGTGGGCTGTTCCTGCCGCCATTGATGCTGAACGCCGAGGAAACCGAGGCCATCGTGCTCGGCTTGCGCTATGTGGACCAACGCGGCGATGACGTGCTGAGCCGTGCCGCCGCGAATGCGCTGGCGAAGATCGCCGATGTGCTTGATCCCGCCGCCCAGGAAGCCCTGCGCAACCCGACGTTGCTGCCCGGCCCGCCGGGTTTTGGCTACCCGGAGAACCGCGTGCCGCTCAACGTTTTCCGCGAAGCCATTCGCGACCAGTCCAAGCTGCATATCGACTATGCAGACGCCAGCCAATCCCAGAGCCAGCGCCTGGTGTGGCCGTTGGCCCTGGGCTTTCTCAATGAGGTGCGTGTGATTGTGGCCTGGTGTGAATTGCGCGGTGCCTATCGCACCTTTCGCACCGACCGGGTGGCCGCCGCCGACGCTACCGGTGAGCGCTACCCGGGGCGGCGCAGCGACCTGTTGCGGGGCTGGCGCAAGCTGATGGAACAGCAGCAGAACGGCCCCTTTACTCCTGACAAAAACTGACACAACCCTGGCTTAGCATGGCGTCATAAATCATCAAAAAGGAGCAATGCCATGTCCCTTCCCGAATTGGCCCCGGCCATCGTGGCCTATATAGCGGCGACCAATAAACGCGACACCTCAGCCATTGCCCAGTGTTTTGCCGACGATGCCAATGTGTTCGACGAGGGCGAGCATCAGGTCGGTACAGCCGCCATTGCACGCTGGATGGAGGACACGGGCCGCCGTTACCAGCCACGGGTTGAAGTGCTCAACGTGCAGCATCGCACCGGCAAAGTGTTGGTCAGCAACGTGGTCTCCGGCAATTTTCCCGGCAGCCCGCTGGAGTTGCGCTACACCTTTCGCCTGAACGAGCAGGGCAAGATTTCGCGACTGGACATCTCCCTGTAAGCCATACTGGCGCCCATGACTTTCGACTCCCCGCTCGCCGCTTACCAACACGCCATGACCCAGCAGGGCTTCGTTGCCGACGACGCCCAGCGCCGGGCGGTGCAGGCCCTGCAAGCCTGCCATGAGGCCTTGCACCAAGGGCGCTCACCGATCAACGGGGTTTACCTGTGGGGGCCGGTGGGGCGGGGCAAGACCTGGTTGATGGACCAGTTCTACCAAAGCCTGCGGGTGCCCGCGCGGCGTCAGCACTTTCATCACTTCATGGGCTGGGTGCACCAGCGTTCGTTCCAGCTCACGGGCATCCAGGATCCACTGCAGGCGCTGGCCCGCGAGTTGAGCCGAGAGGTGCGCGTGCTGTGTTTCGATGAGCTGTTCGTCAACGACATCGGCGATGCGATCATCCTCGGTCGCTTGTTCCAGGTGATGTTCGACGAAGGCGTAGTGATGGTCTGTACCTCCAACCAACCGCCTGACCAGCTGTACGCCGACGGTTTCAACCGCGAGCGCTTCCTGCCGGGGATCGCGGCCATCAAGCAGCATATGCAGGTAGTGGCGGTCGACGGTGATGAAGACCACCGCCTGCATCCGGGGCTGGGCGTGCAGCGTTATTGGGTGAACGGCCCGGACGCTCTCGCCACGGTATTCCAGCAACTGACCCAAGGCCAGGCTGTGAGCAGCGGGCCGGTCACTGTCGGCTATCGCACGATCACGGTTGTGCAGGCCAGCGACTCAGTGCTGTGGTGCCGTTACGCCGACCTGTGCGAGCAACCCTTGGCGGCCATGGACTTCATGTTGGTGTGTGACCGGTTCAAGGCGATCCTGTTGGGGGAAATGCCCAACCTGAGTGCGCAAAAACGCCCGGGCCGGATTGCCCGGGGTACCGAGGACGGCGCCCAGCGAGTGGTGGCCGGCGACCGTGAACTGCCGGAGCTGTCGGTGCACGATGACAGCGTGCGACGTTTTATTGCGTTGGTGGACGAGTGTTATGACCGCAAGGTACCGCTGTTCATCGAGGCCAGGGTCGAGCTGGAAAAACTCTATACCGAAGGCTATCTGGAGTTTGCGTTCCGGCGCACCTTGAGCCGCCTGCAAGAGATGCAGCTACAGCGCTTCGGGGCCTCGGAAAAGTCGATTTGAACTGCACAATGTGCTTTTTTGATACGCCCAGCTTTCGCACTTTCTGACGGCTATTTGTAGTTAATCTCCTTCATCTACTGCCGACTCCACGCTTACAATCGTGCCCCTTCAAGGGAACCGACTCCCTGGTTGTCGTTATCGAGGAAGGCAATGGACACCCCAGACATTCTGGTGCTGCAAGCCAGCTACACCAACACTGTGCACGCCGATGCTATCGGGCTGGTGCTCAACCACTATGCAGAAGACCCCATGGGTGGCGGCCATGCCTTGCCGGCCGACCTGTTGCAGCAATTACCCGCTGAATTGGCCAAGCGCCCCCATGCATTCAGCGTGCTGGCGTTTGTCGGCGGTGAGCCGGCTGGGTTGATCAATTGCTTCGAGGGGTTTTCCACCTTCGCTTGTCGCCCGCTGGTCAACGTCCACGATGTGGTGGTGATGGATAAATTTCGTGGCCTGGGGCTGAGCCAGAAAATGTTGCAGAAGGTCGAGGAAATCGCCCGTCAACGCGGTTGCTGCAAGATCACCCTGGAAGTGCTGGAGGGTAATGAGGTGGCTCAGGCCGCTTATCGTAAGTTTGGTTTCGATGATTCCAAGTTTGATCCCGCCTACGGCCGCATGTTGTTCTGGAATAAGCCGCTTTAATAAATAACACTCAAAAAAAAGGCGCCACTTAGTGGCGCCAAGTAGACCTTAGCCATAGGAGCGGAATGGCAGAGGGTAGTGCGGTTAAATCAGGAGTTCGGTTGTTGCTCGGTGCTGGATTGATCTGCACTGTCTTTTTTCATGCTCTTGCCATCGGCGATGGCCGTTTGATCGGTAGTGCCGTGAAGCTTCTGCTGAACGAAGGTGAAGTTGTTGTAGAACTCCTTCGAGCGCTCTGAGCCGCCTTCTGCAAAGGCGGCGACGGAGGTCAGGGTCATCAGGCTGGCGAGCATCAAGGTGGAGAGTTTCATGGCAGTGTTCCCATTAAGAGTGATCGGTATCCGCTCTGTCCTTGATCAGATTCATGGGGCGATTGTGGGGTGACCTTATTAAGTGGGAATTAACGCACACGCACCCGGAAGTTAACGATTTCGTTAACTTCCGGTCGTGGGGTTAAAGCCTCCAATCCAGTGCAAGCGTGACGGAGCGCGGTTCTCCCCAATACACGCCATTGTAAAAACCGACGCGCTCGTAATATTTTTTATCAAATAGGTTATTAACGTTAAGCGATGCCGATAAGTGCTCGTCAAATTGATAGCGCGACATCAGGTTGACCACGGTGTACGCCTGCTGGGTGATCTTGGTGGACTCGGTGAGCAGGTAGCCATCGGCGTCGCGACCACCGACAGGGCGCTCGGCAAAATCATAGAAGTCGCTCTGCCAGTTCACTGCGCCACCCACTGTCAATGCACGCCATTCTCCCGGCAGGCGGTAAGCGGTGGAGACCTTCAACAGGTTCAACGGCTGGGCGGTGTTGGCGCGCGTGTTATCGCCGTTGCGCGAGTGGGTGTAGGTGTAGCCCGCCGTGAGGTTCCAGTCCCTCATGACTTCCCCTGACACTTCCGCTTCAAACCCTTGCACCTTGGTGCCTTTGCCGCCGGATTTGTAGAACTGCTCCCCGGTGTCCTTGTCCGGTTGCGCTGTGCTGTCGAGTTCGGCAACGTTGTCCTGGGTGCTCCAGAAGAACGCAGTGGCCAGGTTCACGCGTTCGTTGAGCAGGCTGCCCTTGAGACCAACCTCGTAGTTGCTGCCCACCACCGGTTCCAGGTACTTGCGGTTGGCATCGCGCTCGTCCTGCGGGTTGAAGATATCGGTGTAGCTGGCGTACACCGTGTACTCGGGCGTGATGTCGTAGAGCAGGCCCGCATAGGGCGTGAGCATGTCGTTGTGGGTCTGGCTGGTTTTGCTGGAACTGCTCAACTGGTTGTTACTGTTGTACGCGGGCTCGACACTCTCGATCTCCCAACTGCCATAACGGCTGCCGAGCACCGCGTGCAGGCGCTCGGTCAGGCTCAGGCGGGTGGCGAGGTAGCCGGCTTTCTGGGTCTTGCTGCTGTGCGCGCCCTTGAGGCCGGTGGTGCGGTCGGCGAATTTGCCGATGCCGCCCATGTGCCGCCAGTCTTCGATGGTCAGGTAGCCGGCGGGCATGCCGTTGCGCTGGTACGGTGCGCTGTCGCGCTGTTCGGACTCGCCGTAGCCCACCATCAGTTCATGCTCGCGCCCGAGCAGCGCGTAGGTGCCGGTGAGGCTGAAGTCTGCCACGTCCATTTTCGAGGTGCCCACCATCTGGCTGGCCCAGGCGGTCATTCCGCTGCCATCCGGGTTGGGGAACCCGGCGCCGCCGTAGTAGACCTTGCCGTCGGTGTCGCTTTGCCGGTGGGTGTAGGCGGCTTTCAAGCGCCAGTCCGGGGACAGCCGGTGGTCGATCGACGCAAAGGTGGTCTTGTCCTTGAGCGGCCAGGAACTCCAGTCAGCCGCCATGTTGGCCGAACGTGATAGCCGCGCCTTGCTGCCGTCGCTGTTCCAGTAGGGCAGGGTGCCCCACGAGGTGCCTTGCACATGCTTGTTCTGGTAGTCGAAGCCTACAGCCAGCACGGTGTCGTCTGTCAGGTCGCCTTCAAGAATGCCGTAGCCCACTTCCCGTTGCAGCGCATAGTTGTCGCGAAACGATTGGCTGTCCCGGTACGCCAGCACCGTACGCCCGCGCAGTCGCCCGTCAAAGGCCAGGGGGCCACCCACATCCACGTAGCTGTAATAGTTGTCATGGCTGGCACCGCTCACGCCGGTCTTGGCCTGCCACTGTGCGGTGGGGCGCTTGCGGATCATGTTGACCGTGGCCGATGGGTCGCCGGCGCCGGTGGTCAGGCCGGTGGCGCCTCGCACCACCTCAATGCGGTCGTAGATGATGGTGTCGGCATCCGACTTCATGCGCCCAAAGGTGCTGAGCATGCCGTCGACCTGGTAGTTGCTGATCGAATAGCCCCGGGAAGAGTAGCCGGCGCGGTCCGAATCCAGGTGCTGGACGGTGACCCCGGTGGTCTGGCGCAGCACGTCGGTCAGGGTATTGAGGTTGAAATCGTCCATCTGCTGGCGGGTGATCACCGAGACGGATTGCGGGGTTTCCTTGAGGGACAGGTTCAGGCGCGTGGCGGTGCTCATGACACCGGTGGTGTAGGCGCCGGTGTGCTCGGTGATGGCGCCCAGGCCTTCGGCGGTGATGTTGGTGCTGCCCAGCTCCAGCGCTTTGGCCGGGGCGTGTTCAGGGTCGGTTTCGGCCAGCAGGTCCGGGCTCAGCAGGGCGCCGGCCAGGCTCAGGGAGATCGTCATGGAACGGGTAAAAGGCGCGAACATCGCGGCAGACTCCTTGTCGTCTTTGCGGCCTTCCAGGAAAGAAAGGCCTTGGCTCAAAGACGAAAGGAGGCGGGGAACTTTAGGTTTAAACGAGAATGATTGTTATCTTTCTGTTACCAAGCGCCGCGGTTACTTGAGGACGACTTCTGATGCATCAGCCTTCTTCGGCTTGATCAGACTGAAATCGATCAGGCCTTTCTGCTGGCGTTCATAAGGGTTGCCGATCATCAGCGGTCGCGGCTTGAAGCTGTCGTTGACCAGGCTCTTGCTGCGGTCCCATTCATCGAAGCTCAGCCCGGCCAGGTCGGCCCAAGTGTGGATCAATTGCGAGCTGCTGTAAGGGCGCTGCAAATCGCTGGCAAAGCTCCAGTCATGGGTTTCGCGCCATTTCGGCGATGCGTAGGCCATGAACGGAATGGTGTACATCGGCGCCGTTGGTTTGCCTTCGTTACGCCCCAGGGTGCTGTGGCCCGCCGAGTCGTACACGTCTTCGCCGTGGTCGGACAGGTACAGCAGGAAGCCGTTGGGGTCGGTCTTGGCGTAATCCTTGATCAGGCTCGACACCACAAAGTCGTTGTACAGCACCGCGTTGTCATAGCTGTTGTACACCGGCAACTGCTCGTCGCTGATACCGGCTGGCACGCCCTGGCGGTCGGTGAACTTGTCGAAGGTCGGCGGGTAACGGTACTGGTAGCTCATGTGCGTACCCAGCAGGTGCACCACGATGAACTTGCGTTCGGCCGTGTCGGCCAGGGCTTTGGAGAACGGCTCGATGACATCGCCATCGTATTGGCGCGCGTTCTGGTTGCGGTTGTTGTTGAGGTACACCTGCTCGTCAGCCTGTTCGGAAAAGGTCGTGAGCATGGTGTTGCGCTTGGTCATGGTCTGCTGGTTGGTGATCCAGAACGTCTTGTAGCCGGCCTGCTTCATTACGCTGACGATCGACGGCGTCTTGAGGTACAGGTCCGGGTTTTCTTCGTCGGCGAAGGTCAACACCTGTTGCAGCGCCTCAATGGTGTAGGGGCGCGGGGTGATGACGTTGTCGAACACCGCCAGTTGGTCGCGCAGCTTGTCCAGTTCCGGCGTGGTGTTACGTGGGTAGCCGTAAAGGCTCATGCGCTGGCGGTTGGTGGATTCGCCGATCACCAGCACCAGGGTCGACGGCTGGCCGGCCATGGTGTCTTTGAGGTTCTTCAGAGGCGGGATCTGGCTGGCGCTGGTCAGCATGCCTTGCATGTTGTCCAACTGTTCGGTGTAGCGGCGGTAGGCAACGATCATCTGCCAAGGCACGGCAGGTTCGATGCGGGTTTCGAAGCGGTCGATGGCCTGTTCCATGGTGTCGCTGGTAGCGATCTGCTTGACCAGCGGGTAACCCACCACGGCCAAAACAATCGCTGCCGCCGCGAGCATAGACTGGCCGCGCGGCAAGTACACCGGGCGCAAGCGGCTCCACAGGAACACCGCCATGGCGGTATGGGCGATGAACGCCAGGACGATCCACCAGGCAAAATATTGAGTCGCGTACTCGCCGGCTTCAGAGATGTTCGACTCGAACATGATGAAGATGACGCTTTGCGAAAATTCCTGCTGGTAGATAAAGAAATAACCCAGGCTGGCCATGGAGCAGGCCCACAGCACCATGCCGATCAAGGCGGCGAGCAAACGGGTGCGGCGCGGGAACAACAGCATCGGCGCCAGCCACAACGCGCTCATGAAGAATGCTTGGCGAAAACCACTGAAGCCGGAAGTGCCGGTCAGTTGGATAAGCAGTTGGGTAATACCCGAGAAGTACCAGAAGAACAGGAACATCCAGCCGAGGCCGGCCCAATCAAAACCTTTCGCAGACGTGGTGCTGCGTTTGAACATCGCCATCCAGCGCTCCAACCCAAAAATTCTCAGCTGACGCGCAAGGGTGCACGCAACAGAGGCCACCCTTGCATGGGGTGGCCCTTCGGGCAGGAGTATCGTGACAGGGGTGTGAAAACTTCGTGAGATTTATGTGGTGATTACCTTACAAACCTCTGACGGCGGGGTTTAGCAGAGTGCAGGCTGCGAACCGGAAGGCTGTTCGAGCTGGGCTTGCAGGTATGAGCGCAGGCGCATGACTTCCTGCTGCAGCTGATCGCGCTCGTCTTTCAACTGGCGCAACTCATCGCGACGGATAGTGACGTAGAGGGTCTGTGGCGGACGGGTCATCTGTGCAGTGGTCATTGCTTACCTCGCAAATAGCCGGTGTGTCGCGGTGTGCCAGAACGCTTGAGTCGAGGTTCTCGGCAGCAGTCGGAAGCAATTCTGAATTCTTTTGTGTGGCAATGGAACTTTTTTATTTTTGATGGTCGTGTGACTTTTGGTGCAGTGATGGTGAAACGATGGCAACTTTTTTGTCATGAAACTCCACGTATCCGCTCTGGACTAACCCTCATTAGCCTCATTGCGCTATAAACTATGTCACACATTTATTTAGTAGTTAGGAGCATCAGCACATGCAACTGGGGATTATCGGACTAGGCCGCATGGGCGGTAACATTGCGCGGCGCCTGATGCTCAATGGGCATACCACCGTTGTATACGACCGTAACGAAGCGTTTGTGAAAGGCTTGAGCGAAGAGGGCGCCACGGGCGTTTCCGACCTGAAAGCCCTGGTGGCCGGGCTGCAAAAGCCTCGCGCTGTCTGGGTCATGCTGCCCGCTGGCGCACCCACCGAAGACACCATCAATGAACTGAGCGAGCTGCTGGAAGACGGTGACGTGATCATCGACGGCGGCAACACCAACTATAAGGATGACGTACGTCGCGGCAAAGCCCTGGCGCAAAAGGGCCTGCACTATGTCGACGTCGGCACTTCCGGCGGCGTGTGGGGCCTGGAGCGTGGCTACTGCATGATGATCGGTGGCGACACCGAGACCGTGCAGCGCCTCGACCCGATCTTCAAGAGCCTGGCACCAGGCCTGGGTAACATCCCGCGCACCAAGGACCGTTCCGCCAGCGCCGACCCGCGTGCCGAGCAAGGCTACATCCATGCTGGCCCAGCCGGTTCCGGGCACTTCGTCAAGATGATCCACAACGGCATCGAGTACGGGATGATGCAGGCGTTCGCCGAAGGCTTCGACATCCTCAAGACCAAGAACTCGGACAACCTGCCGGAAGACCAGCGCTTTGACCTTAACGTGGCCGACATCGCCGAAGTGTGGCGCCGTGGCAGCGTGGTGTCGTCCTGGCTGCTGGACCTGACCGCCGACGCCCTGGCCACCGATCCGAAACTCGACGGTTACTCCGGCTCCGTGGCTGACAGCGGTGAAGGCCGCTGGACCATCGAAGCGGCGATGGAGCAAGCGGTGCCGGTACCGGTGCTGTCCACCTCGCTGTTTGCCCGTTTCCGTTCGCGCCAGCAGAGCACCTACGGTGACAAAATGCTTTCTGCCATGCGCTTCGGCTTTGGCGGCCATGTGGAGACTTCAAAAAAATGACCGCCAACGGCAAGAAACCAGAGGCCGAACCTGCTCCGCCCACCACACTGTTTCTGTTTGGTGCCCATGGTGATCTTGTAAAGCGCCTGCTCATGCCGGCGCTGTACAACCTCAGCCGTGACGGGCTGCTGGGCGATGGCCTGCGCATTGTTGGCGTTGATCACAACGCCATCAGCGATGCCGACTTCGCCAAGAAGCTCGAAGACTTCATTCGCACTGAGGCCGCGAGCAAGGTGCGCGGCAATGCCGAGAACGCCCTGGACCCGGAAATATGGGCGCAGTTGGCGAAAGGCATCAGCTACGTCGAGGGTGATTTCCTCGACGACAGCACCTATGTCGACATCGGCAAGAAAATCGCCGACAGCGGCACCGGCAATGCCGTGTTCTATCTGGCCACTGCACCGCGCTTCTTCAGTGAAGTGGTGCAGCGCTTGGGCAGCGCTGGCTTGCTGGCGGAAACCGAAGACGGCTTTCGCCGCGTGGTCATCGAAAAACCCTTCGGTTCCGACCTGGCCACCGCAGAGGCGCTCAACGCCTGCCTGCTCAAGGTGATGAGCGAGAAGCAGATCTACCGGATCGACCATTACCTGGGCAAGGAGACGGTGCAGAACATCCTGATCAGCCGTTTCTCCAACGTGTTGTTCGAAGCGTTCTGGAACAACCATTACATCGATCACGTGCAGATCACCGCCGCCGAAACCGTCGGCGTGGAAACCCGGGGCAATTTCTTCGAGAAGACCGGCACGCTGCGGGACATGGTGCCAAACCACCTATTCCAACTGCTCGCAATGGTGGCCATGGAGCCGCCTGCGGCCTTTGGTGCCGATGCGGTGCGCGGTGAAAAGGCCAAGGTGGTCGGTGCGATCCGGCCATGGTCGCTGGAAGACGCCCGGGCGAACTCGGTGCGCGGCCAGTACACCGCGGGTGAAATCGGTGGCAAGCAACTGCCCGGTTACCGCGAAGAAGCCAACGTGGCGCCGGACAGCAGCACTGAGACGTTCGTGGCGCTCAAGGTGATGATCGACAACTGGCGTTGGGTCGGCGTGCCGTTCTACCTGCGCACCGGCAAGCGCATGAGCATCCGCGACACCGAAATCGTGATTTGCTTCAAGCCCGCGCCGTACGCACAGTTTCGCGATACCGATGTGGACGAGCTCAAGCCCACCTACCTGAAAATCCAGATCCAGCCCAATGAAGGCATGTGGTTCGACCTGCTGGCGAAAAAGCCTGGGCCGACCCTGGAAATGGCCAATATCGAGTTGGGTTTTGACTACAAGGACTTCTTCGAGATGCAACCGTCGACAGGGTACGAAACCCTGATCTACGACTGCATGACCGGCGACCAGACCTTGTTCCAGCGTGCCGACAACATCGAAAACGGCTGGCGTGCGGTGCAGCCGTTCCTCGATGCGTGGAAGGAAGACGACGGTATCCAGGCCTACAAGGCGGGCGAAGATGGCCCGGCGGCCGCTGATGCGTTGCTGGCCCGCGATGGCCGTACCTGGCACAGTCTCGGATGAGTGACGCAGCGATCCATCCCATCCGGTTTGTGCTGAGTGACATGGACGGCACCCTGTTGCACCCCGATCACACGCCCAGCCAGCGCACCCTCGACACGGTGCGCGCCCTGCGCGACGCCGGGGTGTTCTTCAGCCTGGCCAGCGGGCGACCGCCGCGTGCCATGTTGCAGATGGTCGAGGCGTTTGGCATCGATGTGCCGGTGGCGGGTTTCAATGGCGGCACCCTGATCAACCCCGACGGCAGCGTGCTCGTCGCCCATTACCTGCCGGCAGAAGCGGCGTTGGTGACGTTGGCGCTGTTTACACCGGAATCCGATGTGGAAGTCTGGCTGTTTGCTGATGGGGAATGGCTGCGCCGTGATCCGCCTGGCCCGATGGTCAAGCGCGAAGCGGATGGCCTGGGGTACGGACCGCGCGTGGTCGAGAGTTTCGAGCCGTACCTGGATCGCGTCGACAAGATCGTCGCGGCCAGCAACAACACCCAGTTGCTGGTCGAGCTCGAAGCGCAGTTGCAACCCAAGGTGCAAGGCCTGGCGCAGGTGTCGCGTTCACAGCCGGTATATCTGGACGTGACCGCCATGCTGGCCAACAAGGGGGAGGCGCTGAAGACATTGGCGGCGCACCTTGGCGTGCCGCTTGAGCAAACCATGGCAATTGGTGATGGCGGCAATGACCCGGCGATGTTTCATGTGGCCGGATTGTCGATTGCCATGGGCCAAGCCGAAGAAACGGTTAAACGCCAAGCCAATGTTGTGACCGGCAGTAACGTCGAGGACGGCGCGGCAGAGGCCATCGAGCGTTTTATTCTCACTGCGCAATAAAATCCTTACGCACTAACACTGAACTTTCGCCCGTTTAATCCACGGGCGGAAGTTACAGTGCGGTATTACTTCGGCATGGCCCAGGACTGCAACTGATAGCCATCTTTGTCGAGTTCAGCGCGCGCCTGCAACAACAAACCTTCCAGTTGAGCCGGGTCGGTATAGTCGCTCGAAGACAGCTGTTTGCTGCCGATACGGGTATTGGTACGGTCGATAACGCTCAGGCTGAGGGCGCCATGGCCATCGTGCCAGGCCACGCACTGAAAGGGCTGGAAGGCACGGTCTGCGATCAAAAGAGCTTCGTTGATGCGGAGCGGGGCGTTCATGTTGGGTTCTCTCTCATTGCCCATTCAAGTGAGTGCCGTCGGTTGGGCTGACCGTGCGGCGGGTTACTTGTACTGATGCACGAAGGCAGGGTACGGGTCACATGTTAGTGTAAGAAATTTCGACTTTCCGTGACTGATGTCATGTAAGCGCCTGTTTTGAAAGCTGAATGAAAGTTTCGCCGATCCCTAACTTTTTTGTGTGAGAGTGCAGGGGTGTGGCTTTTTGCCAACACTTATAGCGAAACGGTACAAGGAAAGCGTCAAGACCTTGCTAGTGTTAGCGACAGGCGCCACAAACCGTTGTTTCTAAATAACTTTAACAATTTTGGCGCCAAGGAATAGTCATGGTTGTTACACCTGTGCAGCGCCGTCTGCTTGTGGTCGATCCTTGTGACGACTGCCATGAACTATTGCCAGGCCTGCGCACCGCCGGGTGGGAAGTGGACAGTTGCACCCTGGCCTCCGTCGGTGACCGTTCCTGTGATGTCGGTCTGTTGCGCCTGCAGCCCTCGCACCTGGAACGCCCGGAAGCCGTCAAGGAGTTGATCGGGCGCAGTGGTACCGAGTGGATCGCCGTGCTCAGCCAGGACGTGCTGCGTCTGCAGAATGTCGGCGATTTTGTCTGCGAATGGTTTTTCGACTTCCACACTTTGCCGTTCGACGTGGCCCGGGTGCAGGTTACCCTGGGGCGCGCGTTCGGCATGGCACGCCTGCGGGGCAAGGGTTTTGCCCAGGTTGACGAGCCTGAACATGAACTGCTGGGCGATAGCCGACCGATTCGCGAATTGCGTAAATTGCTTTCCAAGCTCGCACCGACGGAATCCCCGGTGTTGATTCGCGGTGACAGCGGCACCGGTAAAGAACTGGTGGCCAAAACCCTGCATCGCCAGTCTCAGCGCCATGCCAAGCCATTTGTCGCGATTAATTGCGGCGCCATTCCCGAGCACCTGATCCAGTCCGAACTGTTTGGCCACGAAAAAGGCGCGTTCACCGGCGCCCATCAACGCAAAGTCGGGCGTATCGAAGCGGCCCACGGTGGCACGTTGTTCCTCGATGAAATCGGTGATTTGCCGATGGAGCTGCAAGCCAACCTGTTGCGTTTTCTCCAGGAAAAACAGATCGAACGTGTCGGCGGCAGCCAGCCCATTCCCGTGGACGTACGGGTGCTGGCCGCCACCCACGTCGACCTGGAGGCCGCCGTGGCCAAGGGCACTTTTCGCGAAGACTTGTACTACCGGCTCAATGTACTGCAAGTGATCACCGCACCCCTGCGTGAGCGCCATGGCGATGTGGCCATGCTGGCCAATCACTTTTCACGCTTCTACAGCCAGGAAACCGGCCGCCGCCCCCGCAGTTTCAGTGAAGATGCCCTGGTGGCCATGGGGCAACACCCGTGGCCGGGCAATGTGCGCGAACTGGCCAACCGTGTTCGTCGTGGTTTGGTATTGGCCGAAGGGCGACAAATCGAAGCCGTTGATCTGGGATTGCAGGGTGAACAGGCAATTGCGCCACCGATGGCTACACTGGAGGATTACAAGCACCGTGCCGAGCGTCAGGCACTGTGCGACGTGCTCAACCGGCACAGCGACAACCTGAGTGTCGCCGCCCGCGTGCTGGGGGTTTCCCGGCCGACGTTCTACCGGTTGCTGCACAAACACCAGATCCGCTAGGGCGGGTAAACCGAAAAGCCCCGCAACGACCCTTATCGTTGCGGGGCTTTTCCTTTTTGCTGCCGTTAATTGCGACCATTAGGCAGCCATCGCCGGCAAGCCGGCTCCTACAGGGGAGCGCATTCAAACTGTAGGAGCCGGCTTGCCGGCGATGAGGCCCTCCATCACACCGCTAAAAGTAATAAGGGAACTTCAGGCTAAAGCTGAACGACGGCGCGTCCGGTGTAATCCCGATGGCCAAGTTCGGCACGATCGTCAGGTTGTCGGTGGCCGCGATCGTCATGCCGACGTTGAAATAGCCGGCGTTGGCATCGCTGGAAACCACCGACTGCCAATCGCCGCCATCCGGCTTGAGCTGGCTCTTGCGTTGCACCAGGTCCGACACCGAGAACGACATACTCATCTTCTCGTTGAGTGCAAAGGCCACGCCTGCACCGATCTGGAAGCTGTCACCCAGTTTGACCTTGCCCGGCACTTTCTGGCCGACGTTGGAGCTGATGTCGCTGAACGAGTCTTCCAGGTTGTGGGTATAGGACAACGAGCCGAACAGCACCGCCGGATCGAAGGTCTTGACCAGGGAGATCCCCGGCGTGATCGACCACACACCGTTGCCGGTCGGCAGGTTTTCCGGGACATACAGGTTGGTGTTGGTTGGCGACTGGACCAGCTTGATGCCGAACGGATCCTCGCCGGTAGGCGCTTTCACCCGCACCGATACCACCGCATCCGGCAGGTTGACGCTTTCGTCGAGGAACTTGTAGGCAATGCCAAAGTTGACGTCACCAATGGTTGGGTCACGGGTCACCGACTGTTCGGAGGTGGCGGTGCCGCTGCCACCGTTGGCGCCGCCCGACTGATACGTCGACTCGCGGTAAACCACCGGCACGTTCACGTCGAACTGCCAACGGTTATCCAGGTTGTAGCGACCGGTGAGGTCCAGCGTCCAGTTATCCGACTTGATCCGGTCCAGGTTGATGTTGCCGAGGAAGATCGAATCGAGCGCCAGAAAACCGTTCAGCGTCAACTGACGGGCATCGTAGCGAGAATAGGTCACCCCGGTTTCAAAGCTGAACTTGCCGTTGCCGAAGAAACCGCTGGCTTCGTTGTACAAGTTGCTCACGCTCTGCGCGGGCGCCGAGTCGTCCTTGAGCGATTGGCCATAGGATGCACCGCCGCCAGCCCCTCCCGAGGCTGCGGCTGCGCCAACCCCCGGCGTATTGCCAGCCACGGTGGTGCCACCTTTCTGGAAGTCGGCTGGCGACTTGGCCAGGCGTTTGGGCGGTGGTGCCGCTGGCTGATCCTCGACCTGCCGAACCCGTTGCTCCAATACCGCCAGTGCTTTCTGCTGAACTTCGTAGCGTTGCTTGAGTTCCAGCAGTTCCTGTTTCAGCGTTTCAATATCGGCGTCCGGCGCGGCATACAACATGGATGCCGGCAGGAGCGTACTCAAACAAACCACGGCACGTAGCGATAAAGATCGATGCATGAAGTCAGCCGTCCCTTTCTAATGCGTAAGTGTCGAGGCTCAGCGTAGTTCAATAACCGGGAGTGCGTAGGCCCTTGAGTTGATTCAAATTGAGGTTCTGCGCGAAATTGTTCAAACCGTTGTTGCCCAGCACCACATTGAGCTGAGTCAGGTTGTTCACAAAGTTGCTGTTGCCCTGAATAACCGTGCCCTGCAGGACGTTGCCGCCACCAATCTGCTGGACCACGTTGCCCTGGTTATTGTTGGCCAGGATCGCCATTTGCAACCCGCCATTCTTGGCCGAAACGCTGACCTGGCCGGCGCCGCTTTGCCCGGTGATGGTCTGGCCAGCAACCAGGGCTTGCCCGGACTGCACGATGTTGGCCGGTGCCAGACCGTTCTGGGTCACATTGATGTCGACGCCATTGTTGGCGGTGTTGCCGTCGCCGGCCGCCCGCACGCTCTGGGTCACACCCTGGCCGCTGCCCAGGCCGGAGCCGCCGATGACGGTGCCTGTGCCCGTGTTGGGTGTGGAGCCGTTGCCGACGGTGCTGGTGGTGGTGACATAAAATTGCGGTGTGACGGTGGAGGAGTTGACCTGCATGCTGGCATTGGCGGTGATGCTGTCACCGGCAGCGTTGGTCCAGGTGCTGCTCATGACAATGCCAAAACTGATGATCCGCCCGGGCATTACGTAGCGCCCACGCAGGTCGGCCATTTCTGAATCCTTGAGTTCGATCGGCTTGAACGCCGATGACGCATAAACGGGCATTGAGGCTGCCAGGCACATGACCGTCAGCCAACGGTAAGTGTTCATCGTCTGCTCCTGGAGCGTCCTGCCCCGTGTGGCGCTTTTAGAAAAAGTCGCTCTGGATGAAACCGAAGTCCTTCAATTCGCTGTCCCGCACTGGGGCGAATTCGTTCAGCTTGTTCTTGGCGGTCAGCGGTGTGGGTGGGTCGAGCAGGGCGTTGGTCTTGTCGTAGCCTTGGCCCAGCACAGCGAACACGATGCCGTTCCAGCCTTTGACGAAGTCGTCCTTCGCGTACCGTTTGTGGCCCAGTACCGGGTCGCCGATGTACACCCAATCCTTATCGGCCCGCTGCATGACCACGAAGTGCTTGTAGCCGCGTATTTCCAGCAGCACCACAACGGGCACTTTCACCGTGAGCAACACTTCTGGTGTGATCCGGTAGCCCTTGGCACGCATGCCGATGCTTTCCAGGTAGCGCTTCATGTCGAGCATCGAGAAGCCCTGGGTACGCACCAGGTCCTGGTCGGCGTTGACCAGCATGCCTTTGATCACGTGGTCTTCATCCACGTCCATCCAATAGGCTTGGCGCAAAATGGTCGCGAGCGCGGCAGCACCACAGCTGAAATCGGTTTTCTGTTCCACCAGGTTGGCGAACTTGCGCTCGCGGATGCTCTCAACCTTTTTGTAGATCAGCCCACCACCGGGCATGACCACGGCCATTTGCCCTGCCCAGGTCGGGCCGGTGAGTGATAACAGGAGGAGGAAGGCAACGAGGCGCATGATCGTATGACCTGTTGGACACTGGAATGAAAAAGGGCCTTGTTGCCAAGGCCCTATCTGGATCAGAAGCGAGTGGTGGATTGCACGACTACGTTGTTCTGACCTTGGTTGTTGCTACCCGACAGTACGTTGGAGTTCGACACCCCGGAGCCGTAGTTCATCGAGTTGTTCACGCTGGCGTTGTTGACCACAGGTTTGGTGTTCCAGCCATGGCCGCTGCTCAGGTTGAGCACCAGGTTGCCGGACACGTCCTGCACGCCGTTGATGGTTGCAGCACCACCAGTACCGTCTTTGTTAGCCTGAACAACGGTGCTGTTGCTGCCTTGGTTGGAGTTGCCGGCTGCGGCGTTCAACTGAATGATGCCCGAGGCGTTGTTGCCGCTGTCGTTGAGCGATGCGTTGTTTTTGGTGCCGCTGTTGAGCACGAAGTTGCCGGTGTTCGATTGTGCCGAGTTCACGGTGGCGAACACGAAGTCAGCATCGGCGTTTTGCACGATGACATCGTTTTTGCCTTGGTTGTTGGCACCGCTGAGTACGTTGCCGTTTGTTACGCCGCTGTCGTGGTTATACGAGTCGTTGGCCGAGGCATTATTTTTGGTTTTGTCATTGATCACCACGTTGCCATGGTTGCTTTGACCATCATTGGAGGTCGCGCTGGCGCTGGTGGTTGGAGCAGGCTGTGGATGATGGGGTTGACCCGCTTGAGCAGCAACAGCCATGAGAGCAGCGAGAGCGAAAGCCAGTGGTTTGAGGGCCATTGTAGTTTTCATGGTGTATCTCCTTGCTTCTATTAGTTGGTTAAGTGTTGGTACGGTCTAGCTATCGACCCAGCTCCATCAGTTGAGTCGTAAATTCAGGGTGTTAGCCACTCGGTTCCCCACCCCGGCGCTCTGGTTGACCTGTACCACTCCACGGCTACCGGTGAAGGCCTGGTCGCTGGTAACGACCTGGCGGCTGCCAGTGGTAGAGGTCAATCCCGAGTCTGTTGCAAGCGCAACGTTCTGTTGCGACATGACACTGTCGTCGATGCTCTGCGGGCCAGCGTTGACGCTGATACGCACGGCATTGATCATCTGGTTCTGGGCCCCGGCCGACTGATTGACGCTCAGTACGCCGTTGCCATTGCTGAAAGAGTTGCCCTGGATCGACGCCTTGGCGTTCAGGGACCGGTCGGCGGGTGCGCCGCTGATTTTCTGGGTGACGTTGATGTTGGCCTGGACGTTGTGGCCCATGGTGATGGCGACGTTGTTGCTCAACTGTTGTTGGTCGCCTGCGGCCTGGTTGAGCGTGACGACGCCGCTGTATTGCTTGCCCGAGTTGTCGATGGTGGCGTTGTCATTGCTGTCGGCCATCGCCGATGAGCAAGCCAGCATCGCAAGCAGGATCAAGGAGTGATTCATGTCAGCGTCCCCCTACCATGCTGCCGAGGTTATTCAGAGGCTGCAGGCCTTGGGAGATCGCGCCGTTTACGGTTCCGGAGACGCTGCTGCCGCCACCGTGCCCGGCAGCCATGCTTGAACCGAGGCCAGTGCCATTGGCGGTAAGGGTGTTCAAACCCGAGAGGTTGCCGCCCGGCATGAGGGTACGGTTGATGCTGGTGCCGCTGCTGATCCCCGCGATGTCGCTATCGCTGAGCTCGCCGTTCATGGCGCGGAAGACTTGGGATGAAGGATTGGCGTTGGCGGTAACGGGATTCGGGTCAACACCCGGAGAGCGGCCAGCCATGTGGCCTTGAACAGTGCGCTGGATAATGATCTCGCCATCCCCGGCAGCCAGCACCGGAATGCTCACGCTGGCACTCAGTGCACAGCTGATCAGCAGGAGGCTCAGTGAGCCTGGATTGTGAGTGTCCATGGCAGTGTTCCTTATTCTTCGCGCTGACCCTAAACAGCGCTGTCAGGGATAGAGCAGAACGCGTGCCGCTTTTTGTTTTCCTCATGTATTCAATGGGTTGTGGTCGGTCTATGAAAATTCCTTCGAGAGGCTGTTTCAGCCGTGAGACAGCCATTGTTGCGCCGGATATACGCAGGCACGCCGCGTTGCATTCGCCGGGCTGTATCAGCGATGGAACAGTGCGTATGACAAAACGATGAATCCGCTCAGGGCGGGCGGTTCAGGGGAGGAGGGTGTTTCAAAAATGGACACTGCAGGCGCGAGAGCGCCCAAGACGTGCAGGTACGGCTCAGCCTTTCGGGGCTTTACGCGGGATTGAATTGAGTACAGGGTTGCCGTCCAGGTTCTGTGTCAGGTAGACCGGCAAGACCTTGGGCAGGGAGGGGACGAGGTTGTTGACCTCATTAATGTTGTAGATGCCGCCGATGCGGATTGCACCGGTATTGGCGTCCGCCAGCATCACGGGTTTGTTCAAGTAGCGATTGATCAGCGGCAATGCGTCGGCCAGTGCCAGGTTGTCTAGCACCAGTTTGCCCTGGCGCCAGGCAAGTGCGGTGTCATTGGGGTTGAATGCATTCACGCGAGGGGTGAAGTCACCATGCTGGTAGCTGGCCTGCATCCCTGGGGTCAGCGGCACGCTGCCGTGCACGGTGTCGCTTGCGATCTGCACCGAGCCTTCGAGCAGCATCACCCGCACCTGGTCTTCATATTTCCAGACGTTGAACTGTGTGCCCGTCACCCGTACCTGGCCTTCGCCGGCCCGCACGATAAACGGGTGGCTGCTGTCATGGGTGACTTTGAAAAAAGCCTCGCCCTTTTTCAGCGTGACCCGGCGTTGGTCCTTGTAGTTGCTGTAGACCAGCTCCGTGCCGAGGTTCAATTCCACCTGGCTGCCATCTCCCAGGGTGACTTTGCGCAGGCCATTGGCCGCTTCGAAGTGTTCGTACGAGCTGGGTAACCAGCCTGCCTCCCAGCCGGTAAAGGCCGCAATAGGCAGGGCGGCGAGGCAGACGGCAGCCGCCACGGCGTAAGTGCGCAGGCGGCTGCGAGGCTTGAACGGCACCACGGTCGGCGCGGGTTCAGTGCGCGGGAGGTGATCGGCGACGTCCCAGATCTCCAGCATGGCCGCGTATTCGAAGGCGTGCAGCGGATGAGCATCGTGCCATTGCTCAAAAGCCTGACGTTCGTCTGCGGTGCAATCACTGGCATGCAGGCGCATGCACCAATGCGCGGCGGCGTCGGTGATAGCGTCGTATTCGGCTTCTGAAAGGGACTTTTCGCTCATTAACTCATCCTGATTTCGCACATTCTAACCTCCCCAGGTGGACCACGAGAACAGCCATCATGGCGATTGCACATCAATTGGAACTTATTCTCGTTTGGAAACACCTAAAATATTCAGGACATGAGTCCGATATTGCCTTGATGGAGAACGAAGATGCTCAAGAAAACGTTAATCGCCCTGTGTGCCACTTCTGCCTTGCTGAGCGCCGGCTCAGCCCTGGCTGACAAGCCTGGCGCGGGCTGGATCACCATTGAAAAGGCCATTGAAGTCGCCAAGACCAAGGCCGGGTATGTCGAGGTCTACCAGGCCGAGGCTGACGACAACGGCTATTGGGAAGTCAAGGGGCGCAAGTCCGATGGCACTGTGTACGAAGCACGCATTGACGGTGCGTCGGGCAATATCCTGCGCGACCAGAAAGATTGATACCCACCACCGGGGGCCGCTCAGGCCCCCGGATCCAATCTGCGGCCCAGGTGCGTGATCAGATACGTCACCGAATCTGCGTTGGCCAGAATGATGTCCAGCCGCCGATCTGGATCACTCATGAACGTTTGCCGGGCATCGTCCAGCGTCCTCGTGCCCGTGAGATGCAGCACTTTATTGCGCAGTTTGGTCGAGCCGACGCTGCCGAAGTCCTCCCAACGCTCTGCCAAGTCATCCCAGCTTTTGAATAGCATGGTTGCCGGTGTCAATACAGACAGCGCGGTGCTTTGCAAATTGGACAGGGCCGTGTATTTACGCAGGCCGTCAGCGGTTCCACGATTGATGATATCGAGAAAGGGACGCATCGTGTCCATATACGCGATGTCTTCAGTATCGGAGACCAAGTGACTCATCTCGTGAATCAACGTCGCTGCACGGGCATGGTCGTCAAGGTCGAACGGCACCATGAGATGCGGTTGATAGGTGCTCATTCGTGTATTGAAAAAGTGTTCCAGCAAGTAGATTTTTCGATCCGCGTCTTCAGGAATCACAAAAGCATAGGTTTGGGTGGGCGACCACCGGGCGGAGCCAGTGACAAATCGGGGTGAGTTGAGGCTGATCAAATCTTGCTGGGTCAGCCCATTGAAGATTTCTGCGACGCGCGTTTGAATCTTGAGCAACTGGCCCGGGGTAATGTTGAGTATGCCGAACATCTCCGTCAAGAAACGTCCGCATGGGGAGTCGGGATCGCTTTGCAGTGCAAATAGCGCCAGATTGCGTGCGCATCTGAATGTGTAGAAAACCGCAACATTGAGTGCCCCATCAATGCAGGCCGCTCTTGTGGGGGCCGCCGACCGGATTGCTGGCATTCCTACCGCTTCAATATTGATCGAATCACGCTCGGTTCTGCGGGTAATGGTACGGTTTCTGACGCGCGACAGTGCAGGACCGAAGCGCGGCTCCCGCTCGGATAGATCAAGCACCCATTGGCCCTGCGAGTTGCGTTCGAGGTAGGGCCCCAGTGCCTGGGCAAGGCTTACTCGCCAACGTTCACCCACCCTTTGGACCGGGTACACACGTCCGGCTACCGGCGCGTACGTCCGGTTCCGGGTCGGGTCGGTGAACAGGTGGTTGGCGGAGCTTTCCTGCAGATCCGCGAGGGACGCGCCGACATCTTCAAAGCGGCGCATCCGCGTGCGTGTAGGGTCGGTGATATCCAGGCCTTCGATGGTCATGGCGGGCGCTGGTGAGTCTGCTGGCAGATCGGTGGGAGGTGAGGGCGTGACAATCGTCATCAATGCATCAAGCTCCTTGCGCAGGGAGGCCAGTGTCGCTACGCCCTGGATGAAAGTGCGCAGTCCCTCCCCGAAATGCTGTTCTTGCAGCGCCTCGGCCGAGGCTTTGAACAGTTTGTAGCTGCGCCAGACCACCAGTGGGTATTCGAGCTTGCCCGCAATGAAGTGCAGCGCCATGGGAATGCCTTTGCGCAACAGGCTGGTGATTCCGTCCCATTGATCCTTGCCGTCGCGGGTGAATTGGCAGGCGAGCATCTTGAGCAGTTGTGCGACGTTATCACTGAATAGCCGCAGTAAAATATTGTGCCTGATCGGATTCGACGCCAGGCGGGCGTCGCTTTTGCCCTGACGGGTTGGTTGTTTGAGCAGGTTGCGCCATATCGCTTGGTCGGGATCGCCCAGTTGCAGGATGATCCAATCCTGAAGGGCACCGGCTCGATTAATCTCACTGAGCAGTTCGTCTTCGTTGGCGTATTCGGTGAGCACACGCAGTGGCGCATACGGCGCATAGAGCACAAGCGGGCCAGTTGCCGGCGCCCGGGGACCGATGACGTAGACACAAGGCACCGTCACCGGTAGCGCCCCGGCAGTCGCGATTATTTGCAGAGGGCGAATCATTGCAGTGGCGCCGCTGACTTTATCCCGCGCCACAGCATCCGGCATGTCAAAGATTTGCTGAATAACGCCCCAGGCCGAGGGGCTGATGCGTTCTTCAAGTTTTTCCTCATGGGCGTGGCGCAACAGTTGCCATGGCAGTTGCCGGCAAAACAGGTCACGTCGCTTGCGGGCATCGTCGGTGTCGGCGCTGAGGTGGGTGGTGATCAGTTCGCGATAGGTTTTGGCAATGTCCAGTTGGCGTACCAACTGCACCACCGCCATGCCGTCCAGGCTCGCTGGCAGCGGCGTGAGCCCCAGGGCGCTGGGGGTGAGGTTGTCGGGCAGCAGGTCGGGGAGGTGGCGCAAGGCAAAATCGGTCAGGGTTTGAGTATGGCCGTCGAGCGCCACGCGTGCAGGTATCAAGATCGCTTCAGGGTCCAGCGCGGTATCCGGATAACGTGCCTTAATCAGGTTCGTCAAGGCACTGGCGACGTGCTCGCGCAGGGGGGGCAACCCATGCAGGTAATCCTGATTGTCCGGCGCACTGAGCCGGTATTGCTCAAGCAGTTCGGCGTGGAGCAATTGCTCTTCGGCGGACGCCATGCCCAGCCACACCGGCAGCGTCTGCTGGTGAACGATCGCTTCTGCGATTGCACGGGCGCGCGGCAGATTCGACGGTGCCAGCCGTTGCATTTCATCGTCCAGACGGTCTTGCAGCCGTGTGGGCTTCAATGGCATGGCAAGCCAATAGTCGAGCGTATCCAGGTGGTAGTCCAGGTAGCTCTGCTGGCGGTTGTTCAGGAAGTGTTCGTCAATGCGCTGCAAGGGACCGAGGCGATAGACCTGATGGGGCGCGCGAAGACTGATGGGCAGGTTCTGCAGCAGGTATCGATCAGGCAGTGCCAGGCGCTGTTGAAGTGCCTGACGCAAAACCTTCAGTGAGGCAAAGGGCTCGTGGCCCTGTTGCGGAGTCCAGAGGACGACTTCACCTGAAAGGTCAGGGTCGGTCCCACCGCGCTGTGTCAACACGAAACAGTTGGCCAGGGCGCGGGGTGTTTCGTCATCGCCGCGGGTCAGTGTCAAGCTATAGGCATCGGGCAGGAAACCTTCAAGCCCATGACGCTTGTCGCGGGTCATGCTGTCTGGGCGCAGGACCGTATCGAGTATGGCGTGATGGTGGGGGCTCAACGTCTTGTTGAGCAGACGCAATTGAGCCTCGCTGCGTAGCCCCTGCATCAAGGCCGCGCTCATGTCGGCGCGATGGCT
The DNA here is from genome assembly GCF_059418405.1 of Pseudomonas sp. GW821-FHT09A09. Classification (NCBI taxonomy): domain Bacteria; kingdom Pseudomonadati; phylum Pseudomonadota; class Gammaproteobacteria; order Pseudomonadales; family Pseudomonadaceae; genus Pseudomonas; species Pseudomonas sp. GW821-FHT09A09. Next base: position 190,288 of record NZ_JBWKPU010000006.1, on the reverse strand, counting down.
TTCCAGGAACGCGCGCGGCAGTGCGCGTAAGTCCTGCTCAACAAAAAGTGGCATGGCCCGCTCTATGATCTGATTGAAGCCAAGGCTGTCCAGGTTATTCCAGCGCGTGGCTGTCCCGGCACGGCGAGCGTTGTACAGGCCAGTGCGTGGTGAGCCGTCGATAGGTGTTGCTGCGTTTGCTAAACGTTCTACAAGGTGATCGACCATGTTTCGTGAAGACACAGGGTCCCGATCCTCTTGTTGTTGCGCCTCAGTGGCGTAGGTATTGGCAAACACATCCGTGGGGTCCAGGTCCAGCAAACGCAGGTTCAACTCCTGCTTCAGGGCATGCGCGGCCAGGCTGCGCAACGTGGGGTGCTTCTGCCGTTGTGCCTTCAAGGCTGCTTCAGCTGCACGCAGCGCGACCAGATGTTGTTTGGCGCGTTCTGCCTGTACCGTCGAGGGACGGCCATTGCCGCTGCTGGCCGGGTGCAGGCTCCACCGCCCTCCGGCTTCCAGTGCCAGCAGCCGACTGTCGAGCATGTGGCGCAGGTCCAGTGCGCAGTCGAGCAGCGCAGCCAGGTCGGCTTCGCCATCGCTGCGGCGAAACAGCGCGAGTGCGTGCTCCACGTTGCTCGATTGCTTGCGCGCAATGTCTTGGACCATTCCGGCGAAAACGCTGCCCCCCACGGGCAGTCCGCTGACTTGCACCCCATCCATTGCCAGGTACAGGCTGCGCTCGTCCAGGGACAGGAAGTTCAACAGTTCGTTCTGATGGCCGGCCGCCTTGAGCATGCTCAGCAGGACATCTTTCAGGTCCTCAAGGTCCTTCAAGACTTGCAGCCCGCGGGATTGGGTATAGAGGTAGGCATGCTGGCCGCTGATCAACAGCGTCGCGGCCAGTTCCACATAATGTTGATAGGGCGCATGGAGGCTGATCTTTTCGATATTCAAGGTCGCATGCCAGTCGCGGCGTGATGCCTTGTCGGGAAGGAAAAACGCGCGCAGTCGATGCGCTTCTTCGGATGAAAGAATCCCGTTTTGGTGCTTGAACAGCAGGTCGGCGCGAAATTTGTCACTCATCAGTTGAGCAAACAGATCCATGCGCGATTGATCGCCGTCAACAGTTTCATTCCACCACGTCTGCAACCGGCTGCTCAACAGAGAGGACAGCACGCCAGCGGTGTGTTCCACAACGCGCTCCCAGCGTTCGAAATCCTGTTTGAGCCTTTCCTCTGTCATGGCGCTTCTATCGTGCCTGGGGTGGGTGAAGGTGCGCGTACGGTTGGGCGGCCACTCCGGTTTCAGGTAGTACTGCAACAGGGTTTCACTGAGGGGCGTCGAGGCTAACCATCGGTCAACAGCGTTATCTCCTGCTGAAACCAGGAACGTGTTTACCAACGTATAGCGTTGATCGAGGGTGGGAAAATAAGAGCGCGCCATGATGTTCAACAGCGTGTCGAGCATTGAGGTGAGGCTCGGCGTCGTGCGTAATTCATCCAGGGCACGTTGCACGTTCTGCTGCTGGCTTGCCTCAATCGCCTGTTCCTGCTCCACAAACACAATGCCTTCAACCGGTGCAGTGGTCAGGGCGAATAAGCTGTCGAAAGCAAAATCCTGACGCTCTTTTATGGATAAAAAGCTAATTAAATCAATATGTAGCGTTTTGTTTCTAAGGCGTTCTCTGATGGCGGCAAGGGCCACAGCGCGGTTGTCGAATACTTCGATTCCTCCATAGGGGCTGTACAGCAGGGCCTTCCTCGCATCAGGAGTCGGGCTCATCATGAAGACGCCAGCCAGCGTTGTTGCAGGTTCTCCGGACCTCTCGATCACCAGCGATTCGACGATCATCGGAAACTCACACGCTTGGCGCCCGGCATCGGTTGCGGTGTAGATCGTCATCAGCCAGTCGAGATCGTTCAACGTCAAGCCCAGCGCGCGTTCCCGTTCTGAAGGGTGTTTGCGACGGATCGGGCGCAGGAATTCATCAAAAAAATACGGTGGAGTGAGCTGTACCATCAACCTTTCTCTGTGGCATTCGGGGCGGGCCAGCAGGCTAGGGCGGTGGTGTTGCCTAATGGGGCTACATATTTGCCGTAAACGCCATTGACAGTAGCCGCAGGCGGCGTTGTTTAATCACAGGTCTGGATTTCACGCTGTATGCCCCCTCCAATCATAAAATCGGAGCTTCAGATGTCTGCCCAGCCCACGGTTGTTGACAGTTCCAGTGCCACCATCGGTTTCTCCAAGCTGGTGGCCTTGCTCCACGCCATCTTTGTCCGTCACGGCACTTCACCTGAAGTGGCCGCCATCCTCGCGCACAATTGCGCCAGCGCCGAACGGGATGGCGCCCACAGCCACGGTATTTTTCGTATTCCCGGTTACCTCAGCACCCTGGCCAGTGGCTGGGTGAATGGCAAGGCAGCGCCTGTGGTCACCGACGTGGCTTCCGGTTTTGTACGAGTGGACGCCGGCAACGGTTTCGCCCAGCCGGCCCTGGAGGCCGCTCGCAGCTTGTTGGTAGAGAAAGCCCGCAGTGCCGGGATCGCCTTGCTGGCCATCCACAACTCCCATCACTTTGCCGCGTTATGGCCGGATGTCGAGCCGTTTGCCGAGCAAGGTCTGGTGGCCCTGAGCGTGGTCAACAGCATGACCTGCGTGGTGCCCCACGGGGCGGACCGCCCGCTGTTTGGCACCAACCCTATTGCCTTCGCTGCACCGCGTGCCGATGGCTTGCCCATCGTGTTCGACCTGGCCACCAGCGCCATCGCCCACGGTGATGTGCAGATCGCTGCCCGCAAGGGCGAGCGCCTGCCACCGGGCATGGGCGTGGACAGCCTGGGCCAGCCCACCCAGGACCCAAAGGCCGTGCTGGAAGGCGGCGCACTGTTGCCGTTTGGCGGGCACAAGGGTTCGGCGCTGTCGATGATGGTCGAGCTGTTGGCAGCGGCCCTGACGGGCGGCAATTTCTCCTTCGAATTCAACTGGGCCGATCACCCGGGCGCCCGCACGCCGTGGACCGGCCAACTGCTCATTCTGATCGACCCGAGCAAGACCGCCGGGCAAAGCTTCGCCGAGCGCAGCCAGGAACTGGTGCGGCAGATGCATGCGGCGGGGTTGCGGCGTTTGCCAGGGGACCGACGTCATCGCACGCGGGCGCGGTCGGACCAGCAGGGTATCGAGGTTGATGCAGAGGAATTGGCGCGGCTGCGCGTGCTGGCCGAGCAATAAAACAGGCTGCGCCGTATCCGGCGCAGCCTTCATGTATCAGTTGCGGCGGCCCAGCAGCAGGCCTACCACCAGGCCGAAACCTGCGGAAATCGCCACGGTCTGCCACGGGTGGCCACCGATGTAGGTTTCGGTGGCGTCTACGACGGGCTTACTGCGCTCGCGCACATTGGACACCGAGTCCAGGGCTTGCTTGAGCTTGATGGCGACCTGCTCGCGCAGGGTTTCACCTTCTTCGCCCACCAGGGATGCACTGCTTTTGAGCAGCTTGTCCGATTCTTCGATCAGCGCGGTCAGTTCGCTGAAGGCTTGGTCCTTGATTTGGTCTTCGACGGCTTGGGCAGCGGTTTTGCGGGCCATTGTGTGACTCCTTGCGAGTGAATGTGACAGTGAACAATGGAGTGCCGGGCAGCGGCAAAAGTTGCAGTTTTTTTGCGCCTGCCAACGACTGGGCAAAATCCGAATCAGGAAATTTCGACCTACAGTGTAAGATGTCGTCTATTTGTGCAGCAGGTAATTCAACATGAGCTTCAATCTGGCCAACAAGACCCTCGCCGAACGCGCCGAGCTGGAAGATGAAAAGTCCCGCCTCTACGACCTGTGGCAAACCAACCTGGGCAAGGCCAAGGGCGAAGCGGCACGGTTATTCGGCGAGCGCGCCAAACGCAAGGGCAAGTGGGCCGAGTGGGTCCGCGCCGAGCTGGACGGCATGTCGCCGCCCGAGTTCTCCAACATGGTGCGCAGTGAGGTCAACAAGTTGATGGCGGCGGCTAAATAAAGCTCGCCACAATCGCTTCACGCACCTTCAGCAACATCGGGTCCAGCTGCGCCTGGGTCCGCCAGCCCAACTCCACCGGGTAGCGCGGCAACGCCAGCGGGCAGGGCAGTACGTGCAGGCCGGTCATGTCGGCAATAGCCTGCGCCGCGTGCCCGGGAATGGTCGCCACCGCCTGGCTGCCCTTGAGCAAAAACGGCAGCGCCGCGAAGTGGCTGGTGGAGGCACAGACTTGGCGGCTCAACCCCTGTGCCGCCAAACCCTCATCGGTAATCCCGATAAACCCACCGGATGACACCAGCACGTGTTCACGGGCGACGAACTCGTCCAGGCTGATGCTGGCCTGGTCTGAATCCACCAGGCAGCGGTAATCACCTTCTCCCAACACTTGCCGACTGAGCCGGCCGTGGGCAAAGCCGCCCGCCGTGATTGCCAGGTCCAGGGTACGGTCGAGCAGGGCACCGGCGACGATCTGGCTGTGGGTCTGGCGAAAGATCACCCGCAGTTTCGGCGCGCGCCGGGCGATTGCTTCCATCAGGCGCCGGCCGTAGGCAATCTCGAAATCATCCGACAACCCCAGCACCACGGAGCGTCCCTGATACTGCTGGTTATCCGGGTTGACCATGGCCAGGCTTTGCCGGCAGCGCTCCAGCGCCTCGCTGATCACCGGTTTCAACTGATTGGCACGCAATGTCGGCGCCAGGCCGCGCCCGGTGCGCACGAACAATGGGTCGCCATACACTTCGCGCAAACGCCGCAACCCCGCACTGATGGCCGACTGCGTCACGCCCAGGCGCACGGCGGCGCGGCTGGCGCTGGACTCGTCATGCAGGGCTTCAAAGGTTTTCAGCAGATTGAGGTCAACCTGGGCGATATTCATTTGGTTCATATCATTCAGCATTGGGGTGGGCTTTATTCATGATCATGGCTGGCCGGAGAATGGGCAACCCCCCTGACTCTGGAGTGATCGTGATGCCTGTTTCTACTGTGGCGGCCCTGCAAATCGGATCCTTGCCGGGCGGCAAAGGCGAGACCCTGGCGCAAATCCTTGGCTACGAGGACGCAATCATCCGCAGCGGCGCGCAACTGGTGGTGATGCCCGAGGCGCTGCTGGGCGGCTATCCCAAAGGTGAAGCCTTCGGTACTCAATTGGGCTACCGCCTGCCGGAAGGTCGCGAAGCCTTCGCCCGCTACTTTGCCAATGCGGTCGATGTACCCGGCGTCGAGACCGACGCCCTGGCCAGCCTGTCGGCGCGCACCGGCGCCAGCCTGGTGGTGGGTGTGATCGAGCGCAGTGGCAACACCCTGTATTGCACGGTGCTGTATTTCGAGCCTACGGGCGGGTGGGTGGCCAAGCACCGCAAGTTGATGCCCACCGGCACCGAGCGGTTGATCTGGGGCAAGGGCGACGGCTCGACTCTGCCAGTGATCGACGCGGCGGTGGGGCGTATCGGCGGTGCCGTATGCTGGGAAAACATGATGCCGCTGCTGCGCACGGCCATGTACGCCAAGGGCGTGGACATCTGGTGCGCACCCACCGTGGATGAGCGTGAAATGTGGCAAGTGAGCATGCGCCATGTGGCCCATGAAGGCCGCTGCTTTGTGGTGAGCGCCTGCCAGGTACAGGCCTCGCCGGCGGCGTTGGGGGTGGAGGTGGCCAACTGGCCGTCAGACCGTCCCTTGATCGCCGGAGGCAGCGTGATTGTCGGGCCCATGGGCGACATCCTGGCCGGGCCATTGGTGGGGGAAGCAGGACTGTTGACGGCGCAGATCGACACCGATGACTTGGTGCGGGCGCGGTATGACTATGACGTCGTGGGGCACTATGCGCGGCCGGATGTGTTCGAATTGAGCGTGGATGAGCGCGCCAAACCGGGCGTTCGCTTCACCACCGGTTAAACCTGTAGGAGCCGGCTTGCCGGCGATAGCGGTCTATCAGTCACTCAATTTATTGGCAGGGAGGCCGCCATCGCCGACAAGCCGGCTCCTACAGGGTGGGTGTCGATTTTTGGAAATTCAGCCATTCCTCGCGGGTAATTTCCCAGATTTCCCGGGGAAAGGTGCCTTCGACAAAGTGACCTTCTACCGTCTTGACCAAGCGCATGCCGCCCCGCTCGGAGATCCGCCGCGATCCCTGGTTGGGCGCTGCCTTGGGCGCGCGCAATACCGGGCGTTCGAGCACGTTGAACCAGTAGTCGGTGACCACCGCGCAGGCCTCGGTCATCAACCCTTGGCCGTGCCATGGCTGGCCGAGCCAAAAGCCGCGGTTGTCGTCTTCGGAATCGAACAGGCTGATGTTGCCGATCAACGTGTCAGGTGAGTCCCTCAGGAAGATCGACCAGCACCATTCCTCGCCCCGTGCCATGCCGGGCAAGGCCACGTTCTCCAGGAAGCTGCGCGCACCATCCGCCGGGTAAGGCCAGGGCACCTCATCGTTGAGGTAACGCACCACTTCCCAATGGGGGAATATCTGCTGGATCGCGTCGGCATGGTCCAGGGTCAGTGGGCGCAGGATCAGGCGTTCGGTATAGAGCGTCGGTTGCATGGCGATCACCACGTGGCCGTGTTGGGCAGGTCGAGCGTGCCACGGTCGACAAAACGCATGGTGCCAAACAGCCCACCCGCCAGCTTGCCGCGTAGCACGTATGGCAGGTTGTTCAGGCTCTGGGTCTGGCTCAGGCCCAACGTCTGGCGCAACACAGAAAACGCCGAAACACTCACCGGGACCATCAAAACCGTCTCGGAAAAACGCGGGATGGAACCGCTCTGGTCACTCACCCCCGAGGCCAACGGCCGACCATTGACGTCCAGGTCCAGGGCCACGCCGTTGTAGTTGATCGCCGTTTCATTGGGGTTTTGCACCCGCAACTTCACGGCGAAACGCACTTCCAGGTCCTGGCTTTGCAGGGGTTCAATGCCGACCACGGTGATATTCACCGGGTCGCGGTTGGGGAACAGGGCGCAGGCGCTCAAGGTCAGCAGTAACAGCGATACAACCATGAGCTTGCGCATTAACAGTGCTCCCTATTTCGTGACGTCCGGGTCCTGCATCACCTTGAGGGTAGAGGACTCCGGATCAAATTCATCTTCTTCCAGTTCTATGAACTCTTCCGGCAGGAAAATGTTCAGCAGGATTGCACAGAACGCGCCCACGGTGATCGGCGATTCGAAGATGTTGTGCAGCGCCTTGGGCAGGTCGCGCAGCACTTCCGGCACGGCGGCGACACCCAGGCCCATGCCGAGGGAGATTGCCACGATCAGCACGTTGCGTCGATGCAGCCCGGCTTCGGCGAGGATCTTGATACCGGCCACGGCCACGGTGCCGAACATGATCAAGGTAGCGCCGCCCAGCACCGGCTTGGGCATCAACTGCAGTACCGCGCCGATCATCGGAAACAGCCCCAGCAGCACCAGCAGGCCGGCGATGAAGTACGCCACGTAGCGGCTGGCCACGCCAGTCAACTGAATCACCCCATTGTTCTGGGCGAAGGTCACCATCGGCAGGCTGTTGAAGGTCGCGGCCATCGCCGAGTTCAAGCCGTCGGCCAGCAGGCCCGACTTGATGCGCTTGATGTACAGCGGGCCCTTGACCGGCTGTTGGGAAATCATCGAGTTGGCGGTCAGGTCACCGGCCGCTTCCAGCGGGGAAATCAGGAAGATCACCGCCACCGGGATAAACGCCACCCAGTCGAACGAGAACCCGTATTTGAACGGCACCGGCACGCTGATCAGCGGCACATGGGGCAGGGCGGCCATGTCGACGCGGCCCATCCACCAGGCCACCACAAAGCCCAGGGTCAGGCCGATCACGATCGAGCCCAGGCGCAGGAACGGGTTGCTGAAGCGGTTGAGTACCACGATGGTCAGCAGCACCAGCGCGGCCAGGCCCATATTGCCAGCGGCACCCAGGTCGCTGGCGCCAAAGCCACCGGCCATGTCGGTGACCGCGACTTTGATCAGCGACAGGCCCATCAAGGTGATGATGGTGCCGGTCACCACCGGGGTGATCAGTTTGCGCAGCTTGCCGATGAACTGGCTGAGCACCACTTCAATAAAGGCGGCAAAAAAGCAGATGCCGAAGATCGTCGACAGGATCTCATCGGTGCCACCGCCCCGGGCCTTGACCATGAACCCCGCGCTGAGGATCACGCTGATAAACGAAAAGCTGGTGCCCTGCAGGCACAGCAGCCCCGAGCCCACCGGGCCGAACGTGCGCGCTTGCACAAAGGTGCCCAGCCCCGACACGAACAACGCCATGCTCACCAGGTACGGCACTTCGCTTTCCAGGCCCAGCACGCCGCCCACGATCAATGTCGGGGTGATGATGCCGACAAAACTCGCCAGCACGTGCTGCAGCGCGGCAAAGATTGCTGCGGTGAAGTGCGGGCGGTCTTCCAGGCCGTAGATCAGGTCGGATTTATAGCGGGGGCGGGGGGCTTGAGCGTCAGACAAAATGCGGGCTCGGGTCAGAAAATGGAGGCGAAGAATGCCAGAAACTGCCGGTCGTCAGAAGTGTAAAAAAATATTTATGAAGGCCCTGCGGGAAACCGCAAGCCCTGCCGATACCTCGTATAGGCCCACATACTAACGATAACAGTGGTGACCAAAGGTCAGAGCGGCGCGTTGACACCGACTGATCGTTTCGCGGCAGGGACGCTCGCAAACACTACTTCTGAGAGCACCCCCTATGTCCCTCCGTCATCTGAATATCGCCCCACGCGCATTTCTCGGTTTCGCGTTCATTGCGTTGCTAGTGGTTTTACTGGGGGTGTTTGCGGTCAACCGCATGACGCAGATCCGTCAGTCGTCGGTGGACATGAGCGCCACCCAACTGCCCAGCGTGACCTACCTTGGCAACATCACCGAAAACGTACTGCGCCTGCGCATCCTGTCGTTCCGCGTGCTGGTCAACCGTGAGCCGGCTGGCTTGCAGGAAGCTGAAACCCGCATGGCTGTGTTGGCCGACAAGGTAAAAACGGCCCAGGCCGGCTATGCGGCGTTGCCGGCCGGTACGGAGGAGGCGGCGCTGTACAAGACGTTTGTCACCACGCTGAACAACTACTTCACCGCCCAGGCCGAGATGCTGGCCCTGTCCAAGCAGGGCAAAGTCGAAGAGATGCGCACGCTGATCAACACCCGCATCAAGGACGGCACCGACCTGATGGGCGAGCAGTTGAACAAGCTGATCGCTATCAACGCAGCCGATGCCAAGGAAGCCGACGCCGAAGCGGGGCATAGCTACGAGGGCGCCATTACCGGGGTGATCGCCGTGTCAGTCGCGGCTGCACTGCTTACGGTGCTGCTGGCCTGGTTGTTGACCCGCAGTATCGTCACCCCATTGCGCAAAGCGCTGGAAGTGGCCGAGACGATTGCCGGTGGCAACCTGAGCAAGGCCATCGAAGACGACGGCAAAGATGAACCGGCCCGCCTGCTCAGCGCCCTGGCGTCGATGCAAACCAACCTGCGCCAGACCATCCAGCACATCGCCGGCTCGGCCACTCAGCTAGCGTCGGCGGCGGAGGAGTTGAGCGCCGTTACCGAAGAGGCTTCTAAAGGCCTGCAGCAACAGAACAATGAAATCGACCAGGCGGCCACCGCCGTCAATGAAATGACCGCTGCCGTGGAAGAAGTGGCGCGCAACGCCGTGTCCACTTCCGAAGCGTCCAGCCAGTCCAACCAGGCCGCCCGCGAAGGTCGCGACCGCGTGGTGGAAACCGTCGGCGCGATCCAGACCATGACTCAGGACGTGCAAAACACCGCCGCAATGATCGAAGGCCTGGCCACCCAAGGCCGTGACATCGGCAAAGTACTCGACGTGATCCGCGCGATTGCCGAGCAGACCAACCTGCTGGCGCTCAACGCCGCCATCGAAGCGGCGCGTGCCGGGGAAGCGGGGCGCGGTTTTGCGGTGGTGGCAGATGAAGTGCGGGCCTTGGCCCACCGTACGGCGCAGTCGACCCAGGAAATCGAAAAGATGGTCGCCGGCATCCAGAACGGCACCGGTGAAGCCGTGCAATCGATGCAGCAGAGCAACCAGCGCACCCAGACCACCCTGGAAATGGCCCGCGCTGCCGGTGTTGCCCTGGAGCAGATTACCCAGTCCATCAGCCTGATCAACGAACGCAATCTGGTGATCGCCAGCGCGTCGGAAGAGCAGGCCCAGGTGTCGCGCGAAGTGGACCGCAACCTGGTCAACATCCGCGACCTGGCGACCCAGTCGGCGGCGGGCGCCAACCAGACCAGCGCGGCCAGCCACGAGCTGTCGCGCCTGGCGGTGGACCTGAACGCGATGGTGGCGCGCTTCGTCATCTAACCGCCCCCCCTGTAGGAGCCGGCTTGCCGGCGATAGCGGTCTGTCAGTTAACACATGCGTCGACTGATACACCGCTATCGCTGGCAAGCCAGCTCCTACAGGGGTGTGTGGTGTGTCAGGTATTAGCGTTTCCAGGCGGCTGCATTGACCAGATTCTTCGGTCGCTCGCCGTCCAGCGCCTGCAACAGATTATCCACCGCACACTTGGCCATCGCCTCCCGCGTCTCATGGGTGGCCGAGCCGATGTGCGGCGTCGCCACCACGTTATTCAAACGCAGCAACGGCGAGTCGTGACTCAACGGCTCACGCTCGAACACATCCAGCCCCGCCGCCCGAATCGTGCGCTGTTGCAAGGCCTCCACCAGTGCCGCTTCATCCACCACCTTGCCCCGCGAGATGTTGATGAAAATCGTCTCCGGGCCCATCAGGGCAAATTCTTCGGCGCCGATCAGCTTCTCGGTTTCCGCAGTCAACGGCAGCGTCAGGCAGACAAAGTCGGCCTGTTGCAGCAAATCATTCAAGCTGCGGTACTGCGCGCCAAAACGTGCCTCCACCGCGGGTTTGGGCGAATGGCTGTGGTAGATCACCGGCATGCCAAAACCGAAATGCCCGCGCTGGGCCAGGGCTTCGCCGATACGGCCCATGCCGATGATGCCCAGGGTCTTGCCGTGTACATCGGTGCCAAAATGCGCCGGGCCGATGTTCTTGTTCCATTGGCCGGCACGCACCATGTCGGCCAGTTCCACCACGCGGCGGGCGGTGGCCAGGATCAGCGCGAAGCCGGTGTCGGCAGTGGTTTCGGTGAGCACGTCCGGGGTGTTGCTGAGCAGGATGCCGCGCCGGGTCAGGTAGTCGATGTCGTAGTTATCGACCCCTACCGAGACGCTCGCCACGGCTTCCAGCTGCGGCGCCAGGTCCAGCAAATTGGCATCCAGGCGCAGACTGGCACCGAGCAGGCCATGGGCGCCAGGCAGAGCGTCGCGCAGCTTGGCCAGGCCGGTGTCGTCGAGGGCTTCGATCAGGGTGACATCGGCCTGTTCATGCAGGCGGGCCATCAACGGCGCGGAGAGTTTCTTGTACAACACGACAGACTTTTTCATGCGGTCTTTACCTTCAATTCCAGGTTGGGCGCCGGCGTGCGGTCGCTGGCGCCGGGCTTGAGAAAAATCGTCAGTACCACCGACAGCAGCAACGCGCCGCTCATCAGCAGGTACGAGGCACCGGGCGAGCCGGTGCTGCTATTGAGGTAGCCCACCAGGTAGGAGCCGCCAAAGGAGCCAAGGGCGCCCATGCTGTTGATCAGCGCCATGGCGCCACCGGCCACGTTGGCTGGCAGGATCTCCGGGACGATGGCGAAAAACGGCCCGTAGGGCGCATACATGCAGGCCCCGGCGATCACCAGCAGGGTATAGGACCACCAGAAATGCTCGGCCCCCAGCACGTAGGAGGCGTAGAACGCGACCGAGGCAATCAGCAACGGCGGCCACACGAAGCGTTTGCGCTTTTGCAGCTTGTCCGAGCCCCACGACACCGCGAGCATGCCAATCACCGCCGCCAGGTAAGGCAACGCCGACAGCCAGCCGGCCTCGACCATGTCCATCTGCAAGCCGGCCTTGAGGATCGACGGCAGCCACAGCACAAAGCCGTACACGCCGATGCTCCAGCAAAAGAACTGCAACGCCAGGATGACCACCTTGGGCGAGCGGAACGCTTCGGCGTAATTCTTCACCGCCTTGATGCCGACCTGCTCGGCGGCCAGGGCACTGTCCAGGTCGCGCTTTTCAGTGTCGCTGAGCCACTTGGCATCCTTGGGACGCTCGTCTGCCAGCTTCCACCAGATAAATGCCCAGATCACCGCCGGCAGGCCCTCGATGATGAACATCCAGCGCCAGCTGAAATGCTGCACCAGGTAGCCCGACACCACCGACATCCACAGCATGGTCACCGGGTTGCCGAGGATCAGGAAGGTGTTGGCCCGCGAGCGTTCGGCCCGGGTGAACCAGTGGCACAGGTACACCAGCATTGCCGGCATCACCGCGGCTTCGACCACGCCGAGCATGAAGCGTATGGCGATCAGCATGTAGGCGTTGGACACCACGCCGGTCAGCGTGGCCAGGCCGCCCCAGAGGATCAGGCTGACGAAGATGAGTTTTTTCACGCTGCGCTTTTGCGCGTAGATCGCCCCCGGCACCTGGAAGAAAAAGTAGCCAAGGAAGAACAGTGCTCCCAGCAACGACGACATGCCGGGGGTGATCATCAGGTCTTCGGCCATCCCGGAGGCAGCGGCAAAGCCATAGTTGGCACGGTCCAGGTAGGCCAGGCTGTAGGTGATAAAAACGATCGGCATGATGTACCACCAGCGGCGGGTGGCGAGTTTCAGCGTATCCATGGTGTGGCTCCTGAGCTTGTTGTAGTTGTGGCAACAGGGAGTGGTTTATGCAACGGATCGAACGGGCAGCTCTGAACGGGTGGGCAAGCCTTCCATGTCGCCACGGCTCTGCACGGCACGGCTGCCGATCCAGTTGCCGCGCTGGATGGCCTCGGGGAAGCTGAGGTTTTCCAGGAGTGCGCTGATCATGCCGACGGCAAAACCGTCGCCAGCGCCCACCGTGTCCACGACTTTTTCCACTGGCACGGCGGCGACAAAGCCCTGGTCCATGTGTGTGCGGTAGTAGGCGCCATCCGGCCCCAGCTTGATGGCCACGGCTTCGGCGCCCTGGTCGAGGTAGAAGGCGGCGATGTCGGCGGGGTCGTCGAAGCCGGTGAGCAAACGGCCTTCGCCCAGGCCCGGCAGTACCCAGTCGGCCAGGGCGGCCAGGGCGTTGATCTCGCGGATCATCGTTTGCTGGTTGGCCCACAGCGACGGGCGCAGGTTCGGGTCGAACGACACGCTGCGGCCCGCCTTGCGCATTTGCGTCATCAGCTCGCTGGACAGTTCGCGGGTAGCGTCGGACAAGGCCGGCGGAATGCCGGTGGCGTGCAGGTGGCGGGCCTCAAGCAGCGCCGGGCTGATGGCCGCCACCGATAAATGGCTGGCGGCCGACCCTTTGCGAAAGTACTCCACCTGCGGGTCGGCCCCGGCTTCTTCGCGGGACTTGAACTGGAAGCCGGTAGGGTGTTGCGGGTCAACCGCGACGTGCTGGCAATCCAGGCCTTCCTGGCACAGCGTGTCGACCACGAAGCGGCCCAGGGAATCGTCGCCCACCCGGCTCAGCCAGGCGACGTTGAAACCCAGGCGCGACAGGCCGATGGCGACGTTGCTGTCGGCCCCGGCAATGCGCTTGTGAAACTGCGCCACTTGGGCCAGGTCGCCGGTCTGCTCGGCGACAAACATCGCCATGGTTTCACCAAACGACAGGATATCGATCTCAGACATGGGCGTTCTCCGCACGGGGCTGGCCAAGCAGGGTGAGGGCGGCGACCTGTTGCGCGGTGACGTCGATCAGGTCATCGCCTTGCAACGGGAATTCCACGGCCCGGGTAATACCTTGAGTCATGTGCTTGAGCAGTTGTTCCCACACATGCAGGTCGGTGGCGCCAGGCGGTAGGGCCACCAGCTTGCCGTCCGGGCGACGGGCCACGGCCTTGCAGTGCAGGTAATCCACATGCCGGCCCAGCAGGCGAGCGGCGGTGAGGGCCGATTGGTCCTGCCACTGCCAGTTGCCGATGTCGAAGGTCATCTTCACCGGCAGGCCCAGGCGTTCGACGTCGCTGAAAAAACGTTGCAAGGGTTCGATGCGCCCGCCGTGCAGGGTCTGGTCGTTTTCCACCAGCAGTTTGACCGGGTGACGGTCGAGCAGGGCGTGCAGGCTTTCGAGGTCGTTGGTGTCGGTGAAGTAACCCAGGGACACTTTGAGCCAGCGCGAGCCGAAGGCTTGGGCGCGATCCAGGGTGGCGACCAATTCCGCATTCGGCTGGGCGCGTCCGGCGACCCAGAGTTCCAGCGGTGAAGAAAAAACGGATTCCAACTGATGTTGCGCCGCTGCCTGGGCCAATTCGGCGGGCTGTTCATGGGTCAACAGCTCTTCACGCCACTCGATGCGTCGGGCGCCTGCGGCCGCGAGCAACTCGACAAAACGCAATTGGCCCTGCTGGCGCACGAGGTCGGCGCCGTAGCTGGAGAGGCTGATGGAAACGGGGTATTTATGCATTGTTATTGACCTCTGAAACCGGTTTCATTTTTTCATACAATTCAAACTGTAGGAGCCGGCTTGCCGGCGATGGCGTCCTTGCTTACACCGCAAGGCTCATGGCCCAATCGCCGGCAAGCCGGCTCCTACAGGGGGGTAGTGGAGCCTCGGACGATGAGTTCGGGCAGGAAATCCAGGGTGCGCGTCGGTTCGGTGTCGCCGCGCAGGCGCTTGAGCAGGCAGTCGAACGCCGTGGCGCCAATGGCCTGGGTCGGTTGGGCGAGGGCGGTGATGCCGCTGCCGACCAGCGGGTACCAGTCCAGGTCATCCAGGGCGATCAGGCCGACCTCGTTGAACAGGTCGCAACCGAGGTTTTTCAAGGCGCGGGTACAGGCCAGCGCGGCAACGCCGTTGCCACAGAACAGCGCCTTGGCGCCGGGTTTGGCGAGAAAGGTGTGCAGGTGGTTTTCCAGCGTTTCATCGAGCTCCAATACGGCGCCGGCCAGGCCCGGGCGCTTGGCAATTTCGGCCTTGAAGCTGGCCTGGCGTTCGAGCCGTGAGCTGGTGCCATCGGTGGTTTCGCTGACCATCAACACGTCGCGATAACCCTGTTGCTGCAAATGCTCGACGGCCATGCGCACGGCGGCCGGGTTGTCCAGCCCCACCAGGTCGCTGTGCAAGGGCTCGACCTTGCGGTCCACCAGCACCAGGGGCATTTCCCGTTGCAGTTCGAGCAATTGATCGAGGTGATGGCCGAGGGTGTTCACGATCAAGCCTTCGATGTTGTACGAACGCAGTGCTGCAAGGTGCTGGCGCTCCTGCTCGTCATCGCGGTCGGTGTTGCACACCACCAGGCTGTAGCCGTGCTGGCGGCAGGCGGTTTCGACGCCGTGCATCACGGCAATGGAATAGGGGTTGCGGATATCGGCCACCAGCATGCCGATCAGGCGCGTACGCCCGCGTTTGAGGCCACGGGCCATCTGGTTGGGGCGGTAGCCAAGCTGTTCGATGGCTTGTTCGATGCGCAGGGCGATGGCATCGGAGAGCAGGGCGCGGTCGTCACCGATGAAGCGCGACACGCTGGCCTTGGAGACGCCAGCGCGTTCGGCAACATCATGCATGGTGACGCGGCTGCGCTGGGCGGCAGAAAAAGTGTTCACGGCCATCGACCTTCTGTTTTTATTGGAATGACTGAAACCGGTTTCAGGAAACCATCAAATGAGGAAAGTCGTCAAGTTGTTGTAGGACAAAGCCTGACAGCCGGTGCTTCACACCACCACGCTCAGCCACGTGGCCGCCAGCAGTAAAACCGCCATGCCCCGGTTGAAGCGCTGCATCGCCCTGGGCGACCGAAACACCCGCGCAGAACCCACGCCCAGCAGCGCCCACGTGCCCAGGCACGGCATGGAGACGAGGAAAAACACCAGGGACAGCAGCACCACCTGGCCTTGGCGTTCAGCCCCGTGGCCGGCAAACACGCTGACCACTGCGACAGCCATCATCCAGGTTTTCGGGTTGATCACCTGCAGGGAGGCGGCGCCGATCAGGCCAAGGGGCTTTTCAGTGGCCTCCACTTCGACGGCCTGGGGCGGCGCACGGTAGATCTGCCAGGCCAGGTAGCTCAGCCACGCCACGCCGAACCCTTGCAGCGCAGTCTGTACCCGGGGCAGTTGCACCAGGGACTGGCCGACCCCGGTTCCTACCAGCAACACCAGACCTGCCGCGCCCGCGCAGGCGCCGAAAATGATCGGCAATGCAGCCTTCAAGCCATACCGCGCGCTGTTGCTCAGCACCAGGATGTTGGTGGGGCCAGGGGTGATCGAGGCGACAAAGGCAAACAGCATGAAGGGCAACAACGTGGACAGCATGGTCGGTGACTCCGGTAAACCAATCGATGGAGTCGATCTTCACAAGCCCGCGCCTTATCTGTCTGGAAGATTTGAGCAACGTTTGCGGTAAGCGGCGGGCGTGAGGCCATAGGCGCGCACGAACCAGCGGCCCAGGTGGCTCTGGTCGGCAAACCCCAGGGCAATCGCCACGTCGGCGGGCTGCTCACCCTTGGCCAACAAATGCCGGGCGCGGGCCAGGCGCAGTTGCACCAGATAAGCATGGGGCGGCAGGCCAAACGCGCTCTTGAACGCACGGGTCAGGCGGAAACGGTCGACGCCACAGGCCAGCGCCAGTTCGTCCATGCCCACGTCCTGGTGCAGGTGCGCATGCAAGTATTCCCGGGCCTTGTGCGCCACTAACGGCAGGCGCGGGTCGTCGCGATAGCGGGTGCGCCAATGAAGTTGCCCGGTGAGCTGTTCCAGCAGCTGGTCGGTGGCGCGCTGGCGCACGATGCGCAGTTCATTGCTGTGCAGGGTCTGGAAAGCGTGGCTGGTGGCGTGTGCCAGGCGGGGATCATTGATCAACGTGCTGACCACACTCAGTTGGCTGTTGACCGGTGCCTCTTCAAACACCGCGCTGACTTCCCGCGCCAACCAGTGCGGGTCGAGGTAGAGCATGTGGTAGGTAAAGCCGTCTGCGGTGGGCGCGTCGCCGTCATGCAACTCGCCGGGCTCGACCAGAAACACCTGGCCCGGGGTGCTGTTGTGCCGGGTGCGGCGGCAGTTGAATTGCTGCACGCCTTGCTCGGTCACGCCAATGAGGTAGCTGTCATGCCAATGGGGATCGTAGGCGTGGCCTTCAAAATGCGCGCGCAGGGTCTCGATGCCGGTGTCGGCGTCCTGGGACAGGTCGATCCAATTGTGCGCGGCCATGACTCACCGAGACGAATAAGGTCTGCCATTAGCGCCCGGTGGTGGGCGGGCGTCTAGAAGGTTTGTGCAGCCTCAACCGAACAGCCCGGCTGCGATGTTGATCGAAAACCCCAGAATCGCGGTGTTGAACAGAAAGCCGATCAACGATTGCCCCAGCACCACTTTGCGCAGGCTGCGCGTGGCCACGCCTACATCCGACGTTTGCACCGCCACGCCGATGGTGAATGAGAAATACAGGAAGTCCCAGTAATTGGGGGTTGTCAGGCCCTCGGCAAAGCGCAGCGCCGGTTCCTTGCCGTCCCAGGTGTAATAAAGCCGCGCGTAATGCACGCTGAAAATCACCCCGATCAACAGCCATGAGCCAATCACCGTCAAGCCGGTAAAGCCGTAGTGCAGCAGGCGTGCGGTGGTGGGTAGGTCCTTGCTGCCGACCAGTTCAAAGGTGATGGTTGCCAGGCTGGCAATGGCCGCGATGCACACCACGAACAGCACCAGGCCGGCGTTTTCATCTTCGATTTCGGCGATACGCTTCACGTCCGGCGCCTTGGCGCGGATAGTCAGCCACAGCATCAGCACCAGATAGGTCCACACGCCGGAGTTCCAGCCGATGAGGATTTTGCTGATCACCGTGTCGGCCGGTGCCAGCACACCCACGGCAATACCCAGCACGGCGGCGGCGGAAAGGCGAGGGTGGGTGCGGGCGAGGAAGGGCATGGCGGCTCACAGCAGACGGGGTGTGAGCAGACTGTACCCGATCCCGAACGCAACCCATAACCCTTGTAGGAGCCGGCTTGCCGGCGATGGGGCCCTTGAGAATGCCATCGCCGGCAAGCCGGCTCCTACAGGGAATTTCGCCAGCCCAAGAAACCCCTGGCAAAACACAAACCTGTAGGAGCTGGCTTGCCAGCGATGGGGCCTTTGAAGACACCATCACCGGCAGGGTGGTGCTGATCAGTCGGCTTTGTGGCGTTTGCGCACCAGTTTCATCACCACCACAAAGAACACCGGCACAAACACCACTGCCAGCGTCGCCGTGATCATCCCGCCGATCACCCCGGTACCAATCGCCTGTTGGCTCGCCGAGCTGGCCCCGGTGGCAATCGCCAGCGGCACCACGCCGAGGATGAACGCCAGGGACGTCATGATGATTGGCCGCAGGCGCAGCCGCGCCGCCTTCAGCGTGGCGTCGATCAGGTCTTCGCCTTGCTCGTGCAGGTCCTTGGCAAACTCGATGATCAGGATCGCGTTCTTCGCCGACAGGCCGATGATGGTGATCAGGCCCACCTTGAAAAACACATCGTTGGGCATGCCGCGCAAGGTCACCGCCAGCACCGCACCGAGCACGCCCAGTGGCACCACCAGTAGTACAGAGGTCGGGATCGACCAGCTTTCATACAGCGCCGCCAAACACAGGAACACGATCAGCAGCGACAGGCCCAGCAGCAACGGCGCCTGGGAACCGGACAAACGCTCCTGCAGCGACAACCCGGTCCATTCCTGGCCCAGGCCGGCCGGCAGCTGGCTGACCAGGCGCTGAATCTCTTCCATCGCCTGGCCGGTGCTGTGCCCTGGGGCCGCTTCGCCGGAAATCGCGATGGCCGGGTAGCCGTTGTAGCGCGTCAACTGCGCCGGGCCCTGGGTCCACTTGGCTTCGACAAACGCCGACAGCGGCACCATCTTCCCGGCGTTGTTGCGCACGTGGATCTTCATCAAATCCGCCACCTGGCTGCGCTGGTCGCCTTCGGCCTGCACCACCACGCGCTGCATGCGGCCCTGGTTGGGAAAGTCGTTGATGTAGGCCGAGCCGATCGCCGAGGACAGCACGTTGCCCACATCCGCGAACGAGACGCCCAGCGCATTCGCCTGTTTGCGGTCCACTTCCAGTTGCACCTGCGGCGCCTCAGCCAGGGCGCTTTCGCGCACGTTGGCCAGGATCGGGCTCTTTTCGGCCGCCGCGAGCAACTGCGTGCGGGCGGCCATCAATGCGGCGTGGCCTACACCGCCACGGTCTTGCAGGCGGAATTCAAAGCCGCTGGACGTGCCCAGGCCATCCACCGGAGGCGGCAGGATCGCGTAGGCAATCGCATCTTTAAGCTCGCTGAACGCGGCGTTGGCCCGGTCGGCAATCGCCGAGGCCGAGTCGTCGCCGCTGCGCTGGGACCAATCCTTGAGGGTGGTAAACGCCAGCGCGGCGTTCTGCCCGGAACCGGAGAAGCTGAAACCCATGATCATGGTGGTGTCGCCCACCCCAGGCTCCCCGGCGTTGTGCGCCTCAATCTGTTCGGCCACCTGCACCGTGCGGTTCTTACTGGCGCCGGGGGGCAATTGAATGTCGGTGATGGTGTAGCCCTGGTCTTCCACCGGCAGGAACGAGGAGGGCAGGCGCGTGAACATCAGCCCGAGGCCCACCAGCAGCACCAGGTAAATCAGCAGGTAGCGGCCGCTGCGCTTGAGGGCGTAGGCCACCCAGCCTTCGTAGCGGTTGGTGAGCTGTTCAAAGCGCTGGTTGAACCAGCCGAAGAAGCCGCCCTTGGCATGGTGCTCGCCCTGGGGGATCGGCTTGAGCAGCGTGGCACACAGCGCGGGGGTCAAGGTCAGGGCGAGAAAGGCCGAAAACAGAATCGAGGTGGCCATCGACAGCGAGAACTGTTGGTAGATCACCCCCACCGAACCCGGCATGAACGCCATCGGCAGGAACACCGCCACCAGCACCAGGGTGATACCGACGATGGCGCCGGTGATCTGGCCCATGGCTTTGCGCGTGGCGTCCTTGGGCGACAGGCCCTCGGTGGCCATGATGCGCTCCACGTTTTCCACCACCACAATGGCGTCGTCCACCAGGATGCCGATGGCCAAGACCATGCCGAACATGGTCAGCACGTTGATCGAAAAGCCCAGCAGCAACATGGTGGCGAACGTGCCCATCAACGCCACCGGCACCACCAGGGTCGGGATCAGCGTATAGCGCACGTTCTGCAGGAACAGGAACATCACCGCAAACACCAGTGCCATGGCTTCCAGCAAGGTGTAGACCACCTTGGTGATCGAGACCTTGACGAACGGCGAAGTGTCGTACGGGATCTTGTATTCCACATTGGCCGGGAAGTAGCGCGACAGTTCGTCCATCTTCGCCCGCACCAGGTTGGCGGTGTTCAGCGCGTTGGCGCCCGGGGCCAGTTGCACGCTGACGGCGGTGGACGGCTTGCCGTTCAGGCGCGTGGAGAACTGGTATTCCTGGCTGCCGACTTCCACGCGCGCCACGTCGCCGACGCGCACGGTGGAGCCATCGGGGTTGGCCTTGAGCACGATGTCGGCAAACTCGGCCGGCGTGGACAGCTGGCCCTTGACCAGGATCGCCGCGGTGATTTCCTGGGTCCTGGTGCCCGGCAGGTCGCCGATGCTGCCGGCCGAGACCTGGGCGTTCTGCGCGCTGATCGCGGCATTCACATCGGCCGGCGTCAGGTTGAAACCCACCAGTTTCTGCGGGTCGATCCAGATGCGCATCGCGCGCTCGGCGCCATACAGCTGCGCCTTGCCCACGCCATCGAGGCGCTTGAGCTCGTTCATCACGTTGCGCGCCAGGTAATCGCTGAGCGCAACGTCATCGAGCTTGCCGTCGTTGGAGGTCAGGGTCACCAGCAACAGGAAACCGGCGGAGACTTTTTCCACCTGCAAACCTTGCTGGGTTACCGCCTGGGGCAGGCGTGGCTCAACGGCCTTGAGGCGGTTTTGCACGTCCACCTGGGCCATTTCCGGGTCGGTGCCCGGCTGGAAGGTGGCGGTGATGGTCGCCGAACCGAGGCTGCTCTGGGATTCGAAATACAGCAGGTGATCGGCGCCATTGAGCTCTTGCTCGATCAGGCTGACCACGCTTTCGTCCAGGGTCTGGGCCGACGCGCCCGGGTACACCGCGTAGATTTCGACTTTGGGCGGCGCAACGTTGGGGTACTGGGCCACCGGCAACTGCGGGATGGCCAGCGCGCCGGCCAGCAGGATAAACAGGGCCACCACCCAGGCGAAGATCGGGCGGTCAATAAAGAACTGCGGCATGGCGGGTTATTCCTTTACCAGATGGCCCGAGGCAGGGCTGTCATCCACTTCGACTTTTTCACCGGGGCGCGCATGTTGCAGGCCTTCGACGACAATGCGGTCACCGGGCTTGAGGCCGCTGCTGACGATCCAGCGGTCCTCGATCACCGCGCCCAGTTCCACCGGCTGCTGACTCACGGTCTGCTCGGCGTCCAGCAGCAACACCATGGGGATGCCCGCGCTGTCACGGGTGATGGCGCGTTGCGGCACGCTGATGCCTTGCTTGTCGACGGCTTGTTCCAAACGCACCCGCACAAAACTGCCGGGCAGCAGGTCGAGGTCCGGGTTGGGGAATTCGCTGCGCAGGATGATCTGCCCGGTGCCCGGGTCGACGCTGATCTCGGCGAACAGCAGCTTGCCCGGCAACGGGTACAGGCTGCCGTCGTCCTGGATCAGCGTGGCCTTGGCCTGGTCCTGGCCAACCTGCTTCAGGCTGCCGGCACGGAAGGCGCGGCGCAGGTCGTTGAGTTCGCGGGTGGACTGAGTGAGGTCGGCGTGGATCGGGTCCAGTTGCTGAATGATCGCCAGTGGCGTGGCCTCGTTCTGGCCCACCAACGCGCCCTCGGTCACCAGTGCGCGACCGATGCGCCCGGAAATCGGCGCGGTCACGGTGGCGTAGCCCAGGTTCAGCTTGGCGCGCTCCACGGCGGCCTTGTTGGCGGCGACTTCGGCGTTGGTCTGGCGCAGGTTGGCGCGGGCGTTGTCGTAGTCCTGGCCGCTGATGGCGTTGCCTTCCACCAGTTGGCTGTAGCGTTGCTCTTGCAGGCGCGCCTGGAAGGCGTTGGCTTCGGCCTTGCTCAAATTGGCCTGGGCGCTGTCGAGGTCGGCCTTGAACGGGGCCGGGTCGATGCGAAACAGCACGTCGCCCTGTTTCACGTCGTGGCCTTCCTTGAACACCCGCTGCATCACCACGCCCGCCACCCGCGCACGCACCTCGGCGATACGCGGCGCGGCAATGCGCCCGCTCAATTCGCTGGTGATGGAGAGGGGCTTGGCCTGCAGGGTTTCGATGCGGACCTTGGCCAGGGGCATTTCCGGCGCTTGCGCGCTGGACTTGTCACAGGCACTCAAGGCCAGCGTCAGGGCCAGCAGGCAAAACGGCGCAAACAGATTCTTCGACATGCTCATATCCCAATATTGACTGGCGCATCCTAAAGACACCTGCGCCGTGGTGCTGTGAAGCTGTGTAGGTCGTGTGTGAAGAAATGTAAGGTGCGGCCCATAGTCCGCAAAGGGCGTATATCCTTGCACAATCCTGCAAACAACAAAGATCAAATGTGGGAGCAGGGCTTCTGTGTAGGAGCTGGCTTGCCTGCGATAGCATCACCTCATTTTAGCTGGGAGACCGAGGTGACTGCATCGCAGGCAAGCCAGCTCCCACACAAGCCAGCTCCCACACACGCCCGCTGCCACATGGGTCTTTGCTCAGCCTACGAACCGTATTATCTGGAAACACCATGCCCAACATCCTCCTGGTGGAAGACGACGCCGCACTCTCCGAGCTGATTGCCAGCTACCTGGAGCGCAATGGCTACCACGTCAGCGTACTCAGCCGTGGCGACCACGTACGCGAACGTGCGCGCCTCAACCCGCCGGACCTGGTGATCCTCGATCTGATGCTGCCGGGCCTCGACGGCCTGCAAGTGTGCCGCCTGCTGCGCGCCGATTCGGCGGGCCTGCCGATCCTGATGCTCACCGCCCGCGACGACAGCCACGACCAGGTGTTGGGCCTGGAAATGGGCGCTGACGACTACGTCACCAAACCATGCGAACCCCGGGTGCTGCTGGCCCGTGTGCGTACGCTGTTGCGCCGCAGCAGCCTGTCCGAGCCCCTGGCGGCCAACGACCAGATCATCATGGGCAACCTGTGCATCGACCTGTCGGAGCGCACCGTGACCTGGCGCGAACAGGCGGTGGAGCTGTCCAGCGGCGAATACAACCTGTTGGTGGTGCTGGCCCGGCACGCCGGCGAAGTGCTCAGCCGCGACCAGATCCTGCAACGCCTGCGCGGTATCGAGTTCAACGGCACCGACCGCTCGGTGGACGTGGCCATTTCCAAGTTGCGCCGCAAGTTCGACGACCATGCCGGCGAAGCGCGCAAGATCAAGACCGTGTGGGGCAAGGGCTACCTGTTCAGTCGCTCCGAGTGGGAATGTTGATCCATGTTTCGTGTGCTGCTGCGCCTCTACCTGATCACCATCGTCACCTACAGCGCGGCGATCTACCTGATCCCCAAGGGGGTGATCCAGGTGTTCGAACACCGCTACATGAACTACAACATCGAGCAGTCCCGCGGCCAGCAAAAGCTCATCGTCAAGCAGTACCTGCGGGCGCCGGTGGAGCGCTGGTCCCAGGTCACCGAGCAACTGGGGCGTGATTTTGCCCCGCTGAAAGTGCAACTGCTGCTGCGCCAGGACGCCAGCTACACCCCCGCCGAAGAGCTGCTGCTGGAACAAGGCAAACCGGTGATCCGCCTGGGCGAGTGGGGCTGGATGGAAGAGGTCAGCTCGCCGATCAATGCGCAGTTCGTGGTCAAGCTGACGATCCCGCCCGACCCGATGGACATGAACCTGCTGTACTGGGTGATCAACGTACTGATCGTCGCCGCCTTGCTCGCCTGCCTGCTGGTGTGGCTGCGCCCGCACTGGCGTGATCTGGAGCGCCTCAAGAGCACGGCCGCGCAACTGGGCAAAGGCAACCTCAGCGAGCGTACGCAGATTCCGCCCAGCTCCAACATCGGCAGCCTGGCGTCGGTGTTCGACACCATGGCCGATGACATCGAACACCTGCTCAACCAGCAGCGCGACCTGCTCAATGCGGTCTCCCACGAATTGCGCACGCCGCTGACCCGCCTGGATTTCGGCCTGGCCCTGGCACTGTCCGAAGACTTGCCGCCTGCCGGTCGCGAGCGCCTGCAAAGCCTGGTGGCGCACATTCGCGAGCTGGATGAACTGGTGCTGGAATTGCTGTCCTACAGCCGTCTGCAAAACCCGGCGCAAATGCCGGAGCGGGTCGAAGTGGTGCTCGATGAATTCATCGACAGCGTGTTGGGCAGCGTCGACGACGAGCTGGAAAACCCCGAGATCGTCATCGACGTGGCGCTGGACTGCGCGGTGGAGCGCTTCAGCCTCGACCCGCGCCTCACTGCGCGCGCCCTGCAGAACCTGCTGCGCAATGCCACGCGTTACTGCGACAAGCGTATCCAGGTCGGCGTCAAGGTGTGCGCCAACGGCTGTGAGATCTGGGTGGATGACGATGGCATCGGCATACCGGTGGACCAGCGTGAGCGCATCTTCGAGCCGTTCTACCGCCTGGACCGCAGCCGCGACCGCGCCACCGGTGGCTTCGGCCTGGGCCTGGCGATCAGCCGGCGCGCCCTCGAGGCCCAGGGCGGCACTTTGACTGCCCTGGCATCGCCGCTGGGCGGGGCGCGGTTTCGCGTGTGGTTGCCCACCGTCAGCTGATCACAGCACCTTCACCGCACGGCCGATGGCCTGGATCGGCCCCGTCGGTTTGCCGGTGGGCGAGCCGTGCGGGTCTTCCAGGGTCAGTTCGAACAGCTGGTTTGGGCTGAGCGGCGGCAGCGTGTCCAGAGGCACCGACAGCGTCTCCCCAGGCTTGACCAACCCCAGCGATACCGGGCCTTGCCAGCCATCGCCCTTGGTCCAGAACTGCAAGGCCTTGTCGGCCGGCACGTGCATCGTGCCCAGCGGGATCAATTGAATGCGTTGATTGTTACTGGCCTGGATCACCCAGCCCGGTGCCTGGTTTTGCGGGGCCACCAGCACCACGACAAAGGTCGGTTCGGCAGTGGGCGGGCGGGTCAGCAACAACGCCGCCAGGACCAGTGTGGCGACCAAGCCGGCGCTGGCCAAACCGCGCCACACCGCCAACAGATCCCACCACGGTGTGCGCGCCGTCGCGATATGGCGTTCGATGCGCTGCCACAGGTGCGCCGAAGGCGGTACGGGTTCCGCGAGGGCGGTCAGTGGCAACAAGCGCTGCTCCCAGGCATCGACCGCCGCGCGCAGTGGCGCATCATGGGGCAGGCGCTGTTCCACCTCGGCACGCTGTTCGGCGGGCAGGGTGCCCAGCACGTATTCGCTGGCCAGTTCGTCCAGTGGGTTGCTCATGCCATGCACTCCCGCAGCGCGGCGAGGCTACGTTTGATCCAGGCTTTGACCGTCCCCAATGGGGTGTCCAGTTTCCGGGCGATTTCGCTGTGGGAAAAACCGTCGACGTAGGCATGCAGAATGCAGCTGCGGCGGGCGGGGTCGAGCTGTTCCAGGCAGGTGTGGATCTGCCCCGAACGTGCAGCGAATTCAAAGGTGTCGTTTACAGCGACTTGCTCGTGTTCGTCGCCCAAGGGGACTTCGCGGTAATGGTTGCGCACGGCATTGAGCGCCAGGTGCCGGGTCACGCTGAACACCCAGCCACGGGCCGAGCCGCGACGGGGGTCAAAACTGCCGGCGCCGCGCCAGATCTTGATAAACGCGTCATGCACGATGTCTTCAGCCAGCGACTTGTCCCGGCTGATGCGCAGCGCCACGCCGAGCAGCCGACTGCTGTCGTGCTCATAGAGCCGGCGCAAGGCACGTTGATCGCCCCGGGCGCAGGCCAGCAGGCAGGCTTCATAATCAAAATTGACTTCTGGCAAAGACACGTATTCCCACCACCGTAATATCGAACACCGCCCCTTGTAGGAGCTGGCTTGCCAGCGATGGCGGCGTTCCAGCCGACCTATTCCTCTACTGGTTCACCGCCATCGCCGGCAAGCCGGCTCCTACAGGGGGCAGCGTAGTCGAGTTTGGTCAGTTGGCGGCCCAGAAGATGTAGTCCGCCTGGTACTTCACCACTTCCTGCTTGCCCTTGTCGGCCACGGTGCAAGCACTGCTCGGCGCCACGCCGCCTTTGAGCGCAACCCGCTGGATATAACTCACGCCACTCATCGCCCCTTTGCCTTCGGCGGGGTTGGCCTTGACCAGCTGATACGGCAGGTTGCCCGCCCCCGACGGCGCCACGGCCAACTGTGTGCCGGTCACTTTCGAACCGTCCTGGGCCTGCCAGGTGGCCGGTGGGCCGAAATAGGTGCCCACCTGCTTGCCGCTGCGATCATTGAGCACCGCCTTGGGCCCGACAAAGGTCCATTCCACCTGGCCCGCCGCGTTGGCCTTGTCGCGGCATTCGTAAGTGATTTCGCCTACGCCTGTGGTCTCCAGCGCCACCTTGTGGCCATCCGGCACCTTGATGCTGTCGGGTAAACCGGTCTGGGCGAAAGCGGATGGCGCAGCGGCGAGCAGGGCAGTCAGGCAGAGCAGGGCTTTAGCGTTCATGGGTGACTCTCCATTGGGTAGAACAGCAGGGTTGCTGCAGGGACTACCCAGGGAAGGCACGATTGGATGCACCGATTAGAAAATAAACGGTTGAGGGCGCACACTGTGGCCCCCGCTATACCTGAGGAGAGATTGGCAATGACTGGTGTTCACACGTCTGCTCAACAGGGTTTCTCGACCCAGGCCGTCACCTACGCCCAAGGCCGGCCCGACTATCCGCGACAACTCACCGGCTGGCTGACCGACGCGCTGCACATCGATGCGCAGGCCACGGTTATCGACCTGGGCGCCGGCACCGGCAAATTCACCCGCTTGCTCAGCAGCCTGGCGCCGACGCTGATTGCCGTCGAACCGGTGGCGGCCATGGGCGAACAGTTGCGTAAGCTCTTGCCGGAGGTGCGCTTGCTCAACGGCACCGCCGAATCGATCCCCCTGGAATCAGCCAGTGCCGATGCGGTGGTCTGCGCCCAGGCCTTCCACTGGTTCTCCACCGAGGCGGCATTGGCGGAAATCCATCGCGTGCTCAAACCCGACGGGCACCTGGGCCTGGTGTGGAATGTGCGCGATGAGTCGGTGGATTGGGTGGCGGCGATCACCGACATCATCACGCCTTATGAAGGCGACACCCCGCGTTTTCATACTGGCCGTTGGCGTGAAGCTTTCACCGGAGAGTATTTTTCCGCACCGCAGATGACTTGTTTTCCCTACCACCATGTAGGCAGCCCGCAAGAAGTAATCATGGATCGCTTCCTGTCGGTGAGCTTTATCGCGGCCTTGCCGGCTGCCGAAAAAGCCACGGTCACGGCGCAGTTGCAGGCGTTGATCGAGACCCACCCGGCGCTGCAGGGGCGTGACACCGTGGCGTTTCCTTATCAGACCCAAGCCTATGTCTGTCAGCGACTGGCGAAAAAGGCATAAAGTCAGATCACATTGATATAAGTCGTTATAAGAAAAATCGCTATCCTGCGGCCAGAAATTTATAAGGCCGCAGGTAGCTGTAATGGATGTGGGTAATATTGGTTTCGTGGTGGCTGGCCTGATCGTTGGTTTTATCGTCGGCATGACGGGCGTAGGCGGGGGCTCGTTGATGACGCCGATCCTGCTGTGGTTCGGGATCAACCCGGCCACTGCCGTGGGCACCGACCTGTTGTACGCGGCTATCACCAAGTCCGGTGGTGTGCTGGTGCACAGCAAGAACAAGAATATCGACTGGACCATCACCGGCTGGCTGACCCTGGGCAGCGTGCCAGCGGTGCTGCTGACCTTGTGGTTCCTCGCCAGCCTGCACACTGACCCTAGCGCGATGAATGCGGTGATCAAGCAGGCGTTGGGTGTTGTGCTGTTGCTGACGGCCCTGGCGATCCTGTTCAAGAAAAGTTTGTTGGCTTTTGCCCAGCGGCATGCGGGTGACAGCTATCACATGAGCCCGCGTAACCTGAATGCGCTCACCGTGGTGACCGGGGCAATTTTGGGGACCATGGTGGCGTTGACATCCATCGGCGCTGGGGCGCTGGGGACTGTGGCGTTGTTTATCCTTTATCCGTTCCTGGCTACCCGGCGGTTGGTGGGGACTGAGATTGCCCATGCCGTGCCGCTGACCCTGGTTGCGGGGTTGGGGCATGCGAGCATGGGGAATATGGATTGGCATTTGCTGGGGTTTTTGCTGATGGGGTCGTTGCCGGGGATCTACATTGGCAGTCACATGACTGGGAAGGTGCCGGATGGGGTGTTGCGGCCGTGTTTGGCGGTGATGTTGATGACTATTGGGTATAAGTTGGCGTTTTGAGTTTTGGGTATATCCGTTATTTGGGTAACGGCTGCTTATGGTTCCGCTCTTACAGCGGCTCACTTTTGATAGAGCGCAAAAGTAAGCAAAACGCTCTTGCCCCAACACTCGGCACCTCGCCTAGGCTCGGTGTTCCCTCACTCCGGCTTGAATCCGTGGGCCGCCGTCATGGGCCATCCCTGGCCCAGGACGGCTAACCCGGCGTCCTGCCGGGTTACCCACGGATTCAAGCCTGCGTTCGGCCAGCGTGTTTAACGGGGCGCCTCAGATCAAAATCAAAAGCAAGAGCACGGCGGCCTAGTAGCCGACCTGAGTGGTTAGATCAAAAGCAGATACGTGTAGGAGCTGGCTTGCCGGCGATGCGGACACCTCGGTGAATCAGGCATACCCGGTTGATGCCATCGCAGGCAAGCCAGCTCCCACAGAAAATGCGCGGTGTTCTGCCTGGTTTTTAGCGTCATCGTTTACGACCATCGCCGGCAAGCCGGCTCCTACAGTGGTTTGCCTTTGCCCTTGCTCCACACCACTCAAGCCGGCTGTCAGGCCGCTGTGCTTCTGCTTTTGATCTTGATTTTGATCTTAGGCGCCCCGTCAAACACGCTGGCCGGAATTCGGCAGGGATTTGGGGGGTAAACCGGCAGGGATGCCGGTTTAGCCGCCCCGCGCCATGGATGGCGCGTGGCGGCGGCCCCCCAAATCACTGTCGGATTACGGGCACACCGAGCCTAAGCGAGGTGCCGAGTGTTGGGGCAAGAGCCCTTTGCTTACTTTGGGGCTTTTCCAAAGTGAGTCGCCGTAAGGGCGAAACCATACTCAGCCATCACCCCAATAACGGATAAGCCCCCAATCAAACCTCACCCCCGACCCACCCCATTCCCAATCTGCCAAACAAACGGCGGCTCACGCCCATTCACCACCCAATCCCCCACAATCCGCGCCTTATAAATCACCGGATTATGCGAAGACACCGTCCGCGCATTCCGCCAATGCCGGTCCAGCGCTTTCCCCTGGCGCACATCCGAAGCCCCCAGCGCATTGAACAACTCAGTGGTCGCCCGCTGCACCAACTGCGACACCACCACCTGCGCCGTCGCCGACTCAATCTCCGCCGCCACATTGGCCTCCCGCTCCAACACCGCATCCCCCGAAAACCGCGCCAGGTAAGCCCGCTGCGCCGGAACAGCCGCCTTCAACGCACTGGCCTCAGCCGCATACACCAAAGCCGCCACTTCACCCACCACCTGCAGAATCTGCGCATCCTGACTCACATGCGCCGCATTGCCATGGCTGTAAATACGCTTACGACTACGCACCTGCTGCGCCACATCATTAAGCGCCGCCCGCCCAATCCCCGCCAGGCTCGCCAACAGCACCAACTGGTAAAAGGCCGTCTGGTACTTGAACCGGGTAGCAAAATCGATAACGTTGTCGCCCTCGACCACCGCATCGGTAAAACGCGTAGTGCCACTGCCCGTGGTGCGCTGGCCAAACCCGTCCCAGTCATCGCTTTGCACCACACCCGGCTGGCGCGTGCGGGTGGCGGCGATCACCGAAGCGCCGGTGTCGCTGCGCTGGGCGTACACGTCGATCCAGTCCGAAAAC
This sequence comes from Pseudomonas sp. GW821-FHT09A09, assembly GCF_059418405.1. NCBI lineage: Bacteria > Pseudomonadati > Pseudomonadota > Gammaproteobacteria > Pseudomonadales > Pseudomonadaceae > Pseudomonas > Pseudomonas sp. GW821-FHT09A09. Next base: position 160,291 of record NZ_JBWKPU010000006.1, on the reverse strand, counting down.
AGGCTGCCGGTGCTGTAGAACTTCTCACCGTTAAGCTTCCAATGCTCGCCGTCCGGGCTGACCTGAGTGACCACATCGCCAATCGCGACATCGCCGATTTCCGTCCAGGCGCAGCCGACGATATCGCCGTCGACAAAACGCTTGAACCACAGGTCGCGTCCGGCACCGGGTGGCGCGTTCAGTCGGTCCTCGGCAAACGCAAAGTGCCCGCGCAGGGCCTGGGGCACGTTGGAGTCGGCAGCGGCGAGTTCGATCAGCAACTCGAACAACTGGGGCAGTGACGCGCCGCCACCGCCATATTCCACCGGCACCCGCACCGCGCCAAAGCCGGCTTCCTTGAGCCACTGGATGGGTTCGTAGGGCAGGGTGCGGGCCTGCTCACGCTCAACCGCGCCGTCGGCGATGCGCTGGAAGATCGGCCGAAAGCGTGCGGCCAGTGTGGGGTAGTCGACGCCGATGGACAGCGGGTTGATCACGTGTTGCTCGGTCATGGGAGGCAGCTCCTTGGCAGTGTTCAAGTACCAGGGCGATTGCACAGTCCGTGCCGGATGTTTCAGCCCGTATTTACGGGCTGAAACCCTGGCTGACTGTTGCTCCAGCAACAGTGGAACGACAAAGCGGTGCGATCTCTGACACCCGCGACACAGCCCCTCACTGCCCGGTTTCTTGACGCAGCGCCTATACGCCGGGCCTTTGCCGGTGGCTGGCACGCTTGCTGCTCTGACCCTCCTACATCCCTGTGTGCGAGGTAAGGTCCGATGAGTCAGCAAGCCGTGAAATTTGCCTATTGGGTGCCCAACGTCAGCGGTGGGCTGGTAGTGAGCAAGATCGAACAGCGCACCCATTGGGGCATCGACTACAACCGCAAACTGGCGCAATTGGCCGAAGAGGCCGGCTTTGACTATGGCCTGACGCAGATTCGCTTTACTGCCGGCTACGGCGCCGAGAACCAGCATGAGTCCGTGGCGTTCAGCCACGCATTGCTGGCAGCGACGACCAAGCTCAAAGTCATTGCAGCGATCCTGCCCGGCCCGTGGCAACCGGCGTTGGCGGCCAAGCAATTGGCGACCATCGACCAGCTCACCAACGGCCGCATTGCGGTGAACATCGTCAGCGGCTGGTTCAAGGGCGAGTTCCAGGCCATCGGCGAACATTGGCTGGAACACGATGAGCGTTATCGCCGTTCCGAAGAGTTCATCCGTGCCCTCAAGGGCATCTGGAGCCAAGACGACTTCACCTTCAAGGGCGACTTCTACCGCTTCAGCAACTACACCCTCAAGCCCAAGCCACTGGGCCAGCCCGAAGTGTTCCAGGGCGGCAGCTCACGGGCCGCGCGGGACATGGCGGCGCGGGTGTCGGACTGGTATTTCACCAACGGCAACACCCCGGAAGGCATCAAGGCCCAGGTCGACGATATCCGCGCCAAGGCGGCCGCGAATAATCATTCGGTCAAAGTCGGTGTGAACGCGTTTGTCATCGCCCGGGATACCGAGGAAGAAGCCCGCGCCGTGCTCGCCGAAATCATCGAAAAAGCCGACCCGGAAGCCGTGAATGCATTTGGCGATGCGGCGAAGCAAGCGGGCAAGGCGTCGCCCGAAGGCGAGGGCAACTGGGCCAAGTCCAGCTTTGAAGACCTGGTGCAGTACAACGACGGCTTCAAGACCAACCTGATCGGCACCCCGCAACAGATTGCCGAGCGCATCGTCGCGCTCAAGGCGGTCGGTGTGGACCTGGTGCTCGCCGGCTTCCTGCACTTCCAGGAAGAAGTCGAGTACTTCGGCAAGCGCGTGTTGCCGCTGGTGCGCGAGCTGGAAGCCAAGGCCGCGATCAAGCAGGTGGCATAAACAGCACCACCGCCGCGCGCAACTTGTTATTGCCAAACCGGCACATGCGCTCGAACTCCCCATGGCTGACCGGCAGGTGCTGGCAGTCCAGGGGCTGGCGGTGCTGGCTGTGGTCCACATCCGGGTCGTGCAGGTAGACAAACTCGTCGTCGCAGTCAGTGACCATCACCCAGTGCGGCGACTTGGAGCGCGTAAGGCGGTAGCTGCTGATCAACACCAGCGGTTGCCCGCCTGCCTGCAGCACCCGTGGCAAGTCCAGGGCGCCGCCGAGCACCTGTTCGACGTCGCTGCCTGCCAGTTCTTCCTCGAACGCCTCGTGCACCACACGCATCACGTCCTTCTTGTGCGGGTCGCGCACGCCATCGAGAAACAACGGCCCACGTACATTCACCTGCATCCGCACGCGAAACCCCCGGCGCCAGGCGGCCAGCGCCAAACCCTGAGGGCTGCAACCGCCATGGCCGGCGGTCATGAACACGGTGGTCGCTTCGCGCCAGATCTGCAGCTCTTCGCGCCGCTGCGCCACACGCCCAGGCACTAGCGCGCCCATGGCCATCAGCAGGCAGGCGGCGCCACAGGTGAAGTCGGTGGTCTGCTGGTAATACGGCACGCTCTGCGGGCGCGCGGTGTGATGCTGCAGGATGCGTTTTTCCAGGCGCAGGGCGGCGGTATGGTCTTCGTAGTAATCGTTGATCAGGGCGAAGCGCCGGTAGCCATTGCGTTCGTAGAGGGCGAGGGCGCCGGGGTTGTCGGTGCGCACTTCCAGGCGCAGGTAGGCACAGTCGTGCTCGACGGCGCAGGCCTCGATACGGGCCAGCAATTGCTTGCCCAGGCCTATGCCGCGCGCGTGTTCGGCAATGGCGATGGAGTACAGGCGCGCCAATGAGGTGCCGCGATGGAACAGCACCAGGGCGTAGCCGAGCAATTGCTCGTCATTTTCCGCCACCAGCAACTGCCCGTGGGCGCGGCTGACCATCCACTGGAAACTGCGCGGCGAGAGCCGGTCGGTGGTGAAACAATGCTGTTCCAAGGCCACCAATTCAGGCACGTCGGCCGGTGTTGCAACGCGAAAGGAAAGAGCCATATAACCGCCGTAAAAGTTGCGTAACGAAACGGGACTTCTCTAAAAGATCGTGCTTAATAGAAAAGGTCGAGTTCTCTAAAGCGGATCAAATATTATGTCGGCGGTACAAGGTCATTGGCGTGAAGTATCCGAGCAAACCCTCGCGGCGACAATAACTAATAAAGGTTATTTTTGCGCACCACCCAAAGGGGCCAGTCAAGTAGTGATCATTGTCGAACGCAAGGAAGATTGGGCCTCCTACTTCCCCAGCGAAGACATCGTCACCGCCCAGGAATACCTGGAACAGACCCGGGAAAACGAGAGCGGCAAGCGCGTGCAGGTGATCAACCTGTGCCGCAGCTACAAGTACCTGGGGCACGGCTATTACTGCTCGTTGCTGGCTGAAGCGCGGGGGCACAAGGTGATTCCGTCGGTGCGCACCATCAGTGAACTGACCAAAAAATCACTGTATGGCCTGGCGCTGGATGACCTGGATAAAACCCTCGATAAAGCCTTGAGTCATCATCTTTACAGCAATACCGAAGGGTTTACCCTGACCCTTTATTTTGGCCGCACCAATATAGAACCGTTGCAGGATCTGGCCCGCCAGTTATTTGAAACCTTCCCGTGCCCGATCCTCTTAGTTGAATTCAGAAAGAACAATGGCTGGCATATCGAAGGGGTCAAGTCCGGCGTGCTGCACAAGTTGCGTGATGATCAGGAAGATCAGTTCGCCCACGCCCTCGACAACTTCAGCCGCAAGATCTGGCGCCAACCCCGTTCACGCCGATTGGCCCGTTATGACCTGGCCATCCTCCACGATCCTCAAGAGCAACTGCCCCCGTCCAACGCCCGTGCCCTGGACAACTTCGTGCGGGTCGGCAAAGGCCTGGGTATCGACGTGGAGCTGATTGAACGCAAGGACTACGCACGCCTCGCCGAATACGACGCCTTGCTGATCCGTGAGACCACCAGCGTCGACAACCACACCTACCGCTTCGCCAAGAAGGCCGAGAGCGAAGGCCTGGTGGTGATGGATGACCCGGCGTCGATCCTGCGCTGCACCAACAAGGTCTACCTCACCGACCTGCTTAACAGCCATCAACTGGGCATGCCCGCCACCGAGATTCTCTACAAGGAACGACCGGAAGACTTCGAACGGGTCGGCGAACGCCTGGGTTTCCCCTTGGTACTGAAGATCCCCGACGGTTGTTTCTCCCGGGGTGTGATCAAGGTGGAGAGCCAGGAGGCCCTGCTCAAGGCCACGGCCGAGCTGTTCGAACATTCGGTGCTGCTGCTGGCCCAGGAGTTTTTCTACACCGAGTACGACTGGCGCATCGGCGTACTCAACCGCAAGCCGATCTTTGCCTGCCAGTACTTCATGTCCAAGGGCCATTGGCAGATCTACAACCACAAGGCCATCGGCCAGGACATCAACGGCGAATGCCGCACCCTCGCGGTCCACGAGGCGCCGAAGGCCGTGGTCGAACTGGCTGTGAAGACCGCCAACCTGATCGGTGACGGCCTGTATGGCGTGGACCTCAAGCAATCCGGTGACAAGGTGGTGGTGATCGAGGTCAACGACAACCCCAATATGGACGCCGGCATCGAAGACGCCTATTTGCAGGACGACCTGTATGCCCTGGTGCTGGAGGAGTTTGTGCGGCGCCTGGAGCTCAAGCGCCAAGGCCAGGTCTGGTAGCCGGCGATGATCCAGCGCTTTGACCTGATCGATGGCACGCTGCGCAGCGGGGACAGTGACGAGGCCCCCATCCTGTTGTTCAACAACCCTGACCCGGCCGAGCGAGACAGGCTGCGTGACCATTACAAGCTGGATGAACACGCACTGGCCTCGGCACTCGACCCGGACGAAGTCTCGCGAATCGAGTTCCACCCCGACAACCTGTTCCTAATCTGGAAACGCCCGGAAAACTACTCCGGCGGTGGCAGCCTGGTGTTTGAAGTGTCGTCCTGCGGCTTGCTGTTTTCACCGGAACGGCTGCTGGTGATTGCCCCCGATGAAACCCCGCTGACCGGCTTGGGCAAGCGCCACCCCTTGCACGCGCCACTGGACGTGCTGCTCGACTTGCTGCTCAACAACATCCACCACTACCTGGGCCACCTCAAGGTGATCAAGCTGGTTGCACGGGAGTTGCAGCAGCAATTCAACGCCTCCATGAGCAACCATCACCTGATGCAGATGTTCAGCCTCAGCGAGAGCCTGATCTATTACATCAACGCCCTGCACAGCAACGGCGCCGTGCTGACGCGGCTGCGCAACCACGCCGAGAAGGAACACTTCAGCGCCCAGACCCTGGGCCTGATCGACGACCTGATCATCGAAAACCACCAGTGCTACAAACAGGCAGAGATCTACTCCAACGTGTTCTCCGGGCTGATCGACGCACGCGGCAACCTGATGAACAACAGCATGAACAACCTGTTGCGCAAGCTGACGTTGATCAACGTGGTGTTCCTGCCGCTCAACCTGATCGCCAGCGTGGGCGGCATGTCGGAGTTCAGCATGATGACGGCAGGCACGCCGTGGTGGATTTCGTACCCGCTGTTCCTGGCGGCGATGGGGCTGGGGGCGGGGTTGATGGTGTTGGGGTTGAAGCGACTGGCGGGGGGAGGGCTGAAAAGCGTTTGAGGTGTAAGGCAAATGATACATTTCATTATTAATACGACATCATGGCCATTACAATGCCATCCCCATAAGGATTTGGTAATGGATGCGTAAATGCAATTTCGTCGAAGTATCAACGCGTTACGGGCTGTAGCGGTTATCTGTGTGGTGCTCTTCCACTTCAAGGTCAGCGGTTTTCAGGGAGGGTTCGTTGGCGTTGATATCTTCTTCGTGATTTCCGGTTTTTTAATGACGGGGATCATTTTCAGCGGTTTGCAAAAGCAGCGCTTTTCGTTGATTGGTTTCTACGCATCGCGAGCGCGACGGATTATTCCAGCGCTGTTGGTGCTGTGCCTGGCGTTATGGGCCTTCGGCTTTATCTATTTGCCCTTGGAAGACTACCGGGCGCTGCTCAGGACAATCAAAAGCAGCCTGTTTTTTGCGTCCAACCTGGAGTTCGCCAAGACCGGCAATTACTTCGCCGCGCCACTGCGCGAGAACTGGCTGTTGCACACCTGGTCACTTTCGGTGGAGTGGCAGTTCTACATGCTCTATCCCCTGCTGCTGATGGGACTGCACAAGGTCTTGGGCAGTTCTGGAACCAAGGCGTCGCTGGTGCTGTTGGCAATGGTTTCCCTGGGAGCCTCGGTGTATCTGAGCCCGTCTGCACCGGTTTTTGCGTTCTATATGCTGCCCACCCGCGCGTGGGAAATGCTCGCGGGAGGACTGGTGTATCTGTTTCCGTTGGCACTGGGCAAGCGCGCGCGCCAGGGTGCCGAAGTGCTTGGCTTGGTGGCCATTGCAGTCAGTATTTTTTGTTTTTCCGAGCAGGACGTATGGCCCGGTATCCTTGCCCTGGTACCGGTAGTGGGCACCGCCTTGGTGATTCTGGCCAACTCCGAGTCGGCGTTCAGCCGCAATGGCGCGCTGCAATTCACTGGCGGCGTTTCATATTCTGTTTACTTGTGGCACTGGCCGTTGGTGGTGTTCTTGTATGCCTGCGGATTGCTTGACAGCTGGCCGTATGTGGTGGCCGGTATCATCGTGTCATTTGTCCTGGGCACGCTTTCGTATTACTGGGTCGAATCGCGCGTCGGTACATTAACGACGGCTCCACGCGCGTTGTTCAAGTACGCGTCCTTCGTGGTGTTGGGTGTCGGGTTTTCTGCCATTACGTCATCGGTGGTCAAAGATCACCCCGGCGTGCGCTTTGCCTACGTCGACCTGGGGCGGCCAGACTACGCCAGCGCGCTCTATGAGCAGGAGTGTTATCCCAGCGCCTTCGGTGCGTCGGACTGCAAAATGGGGAAAGGGGAGGTTTCCGTCATTCTCTACGGCGACAGCCATGCTCAATCCACTGCGGCGGCCATCCAGATGGATAATCCCCACGCAGCGCTGTACTGGGCCCGTGGCGGTTGCCCGACGTTGCGGCACTTTGAGATGCACGACAAGGAGTTGAGCCGTAAATGCAGCGGCTTCAATGCCGAGAAACTGGGCGTACTGCAGACCTCGTACCCAGGTGTACCGGTCGTCTTGTTCAGCCGCGCTTCGATGTATTTGGATACGAGTCGAGGGAACAATTATCGCGTTTACTTTCCTGGCCAGGAACATCTGTCAGGACGTGCGTATGTCGATACCTACACGGCCGAATACAGCAGGACGGTCTGTTCGATCGCTGAAAACCATCCTGTCTACATCGTCAAGCCGATCCCGGAGATGCCCTTCAGTATTTACAAAGGGCTGAATCTGCACCAGCGCATCTTCCAGCGTTCGTCGGACATCTCCGTTTCATTGTTCGACTACGAAAAGCGTAATCGCACGGCCATACAGGCGATAGAAGCCGCGGCGAAACAGTGCAATGTCCACATCATCGACCCTACTCCCAAGCTGTGCCCGAATGGGCAGTGCATGGGGTCGAAGAATGGCGTGCCACTGTACTTCGACGATAACCATCTGGTTGACTCCGGCAACGAGCAACTTGAAGGGTTATTCAAGGCAGTACTGGCACCCATCTAGCCAATGGTGGGAGCTGACTTGCCGGCGATGAAATCGCCAGCAAGCCGCCTCCTACAACGAGGAGGGCTGCAGGGTCAGCACTTCGAAGCCGTCCGCCGTCACCGCCACGGTGTGTTCCCACTGCGCTGACAAGCTATTGTCCTTGGTCACCACCGTCCAGCCATCCTTGAGGCTGCGCACCTTGGCGCCACCCTGGTTGAGCATGGGCTCGATGGTGAACACCATGCCTTCGCGCAGTTCCAGCCCGGTGCCAGGGCGGCCGAAGTGCAGCACTTGCGGTTCCTCGTGCATCTGCCGGCCGATGCCATGGCCGCAGTAATCACGCACTACGCTGTAGCCGTTGGCCTGTGCGTGGCTCTGGATCGCATGGCCGATATCACCCAGGCGCGCGCCGGGCTTGACCTGGCGAATGCCGGCCCACATCGCCTCGAAGGTCATTTCCACCAGGCGCCGTGCCTTGGGTGCCACGTTGCCGATCATGTACATCTTGCTGGAATCGGCGATAAACCCGCCTTTTTCCAGGGTGATGTCGATGTTGATGATGTCGCCGTCCTTGAGGATGTCCTTGGCGCTGGGCATGCCATGGCACACCACCTCGTTGATCGAGGTGTTGATGCTAAATGGGTAGTCGTATTGGCCCAGGCTGGCGGGGCGGGCTTTCAGGTCGTTGCGGATGAAGGCCTCGACGGCGGCGTCCAGCTCCAGGGTGGAGCGGCCGGCGCAGACAAACCCGTCGAGCATGCTGAACACCTGGGCCAGCAGGCGGCCAGATTCACGCATTACGGCCAATTGTGGGGCGGTCTTGATCATCAACTGCGCCCCCGGATCAGGTCGGGCTTGTCCAGCAACAGTTTGTTGATCAACTCGTTGTAGGGCAGGTGGGGGTTGAGTTCGGCGAGCAGGCCGATCTTGATCCAGAACTCGGCCTGGGCGTTGATGGAGCGGTCCATGGCGGCGCTGGCCAGGCGAAGCTGTTCGTGCAGTTGGTCGGTGATCTTGACGATGCCCATGGTCTTCACTGTGCGGGGTTGATATACAAAGCGTATATGTTTCGTATATCCATCGTAAACCCCCAGCCGCTAAATGGCAGCAGGCCATTGACGTGCCCGCCAGGCGCCGGTTAATTTCGTTGCATGACATTACAAACCTTGCGTAGCCCGCTGATGATTATTACCGCCATTCCTCATTTGGCGGGATAGCACACGGCTGCACCCAAACCCGCCCTAGAGGCGGGTTTTTTTTCCGTCTCCAGGGCCTTCAAACAAAGCGCCAGGAGACACCGATGAGCACGTGCCCCGTTCCACACACCGCCAACCCGGAACTGCTTGAGCACTACGTGAAAAAGATCCTCGCCGCCCCGGTCTATGACCTGGCAGTGCGCACGCCCTTGCAGGCAGCCCCGGCGTTGTCGGCGTTGCTAGGCAATCAGGTGTTGCTCAAGCGTGAGGACCTGCAGCCGACCTTTTCCTTCAAGATCCGCGGCGCCTACAACAAGTTGGTGCAGCTCACGGCCGAGCAAAGGGCCCGGGGCGTGGTCACCGCGTCGGCCGGCAACCACGCCCAAGGTGTGGCACTGGCCGCGCTGGAGCTGGGGATCAAGGCACGCATCGTCATGCCCTGCAGCACGCCACAATTGAAAGTGCTGGGCGTGCGCTCCCGAGGCGCCGAGGCGGTGTTGCATGGGGAGAGCTTTCCGTTTGCGCTGGCCCACGCGCTGCAATTGGCCGAGACCTCGGGTTGCACCTTTGTGTCGCCGTTCGACGACCCGGACGTCATCGCCGGCCAGGGCACCGTGGCCATGGAAGTGCTGCGCCAGCAACAGGGTGCGCTGGATGCGATCTTCGTACCGGTCGGCGGCGGGGGCTTGATCGCCGGCGTTGCCGCCTACGTCAAATACCTGCGGCCCCAGGTGCGCATCATCGGCGTCGAGCCCGAAGGCTCCAGCTGCCTGTTGGCGGCCTTGCGTGCCGGTGAGCGGGTGGTGTTGCCCAGTGTCGACGGGTTTGCCGATGGCACCGCCGTGGCGCAGGTCGGTGCCTATGGGTATGAAATCTGTCGCGACTGGGTGGATGAAGTGATCACCGTGAGCAACGACGAGTTGTGCAGCGCCATCAAGCTGATCTACGACGATACCCGCTCAATCACCGAACCCTCAGGCGCACTCGCCGTGGCAGGCATTCGTCGTTACGTCGAGCGAACCGGTACGCGTGGCCAGACCCTGGTGGCGATCAACTCAGGCGCCAATATCAATTTCGATAGTTTGCGACATGTTGCTGAAAGAGTGGCGGCGCAAACGGCTGTTTAACCGGAAGTCCGGGATTAAACGTTTAATCCCTGCCATTCGCCGAGAGTTTGATGACTGAATGTAAAAACCTTTCCGGGATATATAACAATCCTCGTCACTTATGAGGAAAGGTTACAACGAGAGGGGATTTTGCCGAGTAGGCTGGTGATTGAAAGCGTCTTCCAGGGTTGGCAAGACGTGGCAGGCACGCACCTGCCAGCAACTTGAGCGTTCATAAAAACTGATTGGCAGTCTCATAAAAGGAGAGGTTGGCCATGCTTTCGGAATTAGAACTTCGCAGCATTATTGAAGGAAGTTTCCTGCCCAAACGGTGCGAGTGCACCAAAGCCGAAGATGCCTCGCTGACGATCAAGGTCTATGACGACCGCGACCGTGACCGAGTGGATCTGGAAGTAAAAGGCATCAACGCCGACAAGCTCGACAGCAGTCGAGCCATTTGCAACCTGATCACCGGGTTGCGCGAAGACCTCAAGCACACCCATGCACCCGCCCTGCAAAGAGTGGGAGGACGCGGCTACTACTAGGCCGACGTCTGAGGTTGAATCACCGACGACCTGTGGGCCTGGAGAAACGCCAGGCCCAGTACGGTTTCTGTTGCCACTGCCAGCAGGATGCCTGGCCCTGCATTGCCATTGATCCATTCACTGAACCCCAGCACAGCCAATACCAGGCACCCGGTGATAAAGCCGGTGGTCAGGGCGCTTCGTGTGTCAGAGGGCGGTGCATGGCGAGCGCGGTAGAACATGATGCCGATCGCCAGGAACAGCGCGGCGTTGCGGCGTGAGACCAGCCCGGTCGCGCTGGAATACTCGACGCTCCACAACCACAGCAGCAGGTCGGGACGCAGGCCCCAGACCAATGCGAGGGCAAAGCACAGCAGGGCGGTAAACGTAGCGAGGGCGCGGAAGCTAAGTGACATGGCGAATCCTTTCAGCCTGGTGACAAGCCCGCAAGACTACTCGTTTATGCGCGGGCCTGCCTTGTCTGTTTCAACGGCTCAGTTCTGGAAGTCGCAGGCTTCCGACATCTTGCGGTAGCCCACATCTTCGATTTTGCCGGCTTTATCGACGAACTTGATGTCGGCGTTGATGACTTTGCACACATTGGTGTCGGTTTCGTGCATGGCAATCACTTTGTCGATGTTCAAGGGCATGCCGTATTGATAGGGCACGGGTTTGGCATCGGTTTGCTGGGCAGTGTCAGCCTGGGCGACGCCTGAGAGCGCGGCCAGGGCCAAGGTGCCGGTGAACAGTAAAGTACGCAGTTTCATGAGGGTTCTCCGCAAGTCGTTCGCAGGCCCATCAACACGACGGGCCGGCGGCCGCACGGGCCCCCGGGGGCGGTGAGTGCGGTCAAGTTCACTGTCGACCTGGGGGATTAACCTTCGATTAATGATGCGCTAACTGACAAAACCTTCATGAACGCGTGTTCAGCCCAACTGCTGGCGATACGGCAGGTCCGGCCCGGTCTTACCGCAAGTGAGGGCGGCGGCGCGGATCGCGAAGCCGAGCATGGCGTCGATCTGCGCGCGGCTAAGCTGTTGCAGGCCCTCGACCGAATCCAGATTGTGCTCGGTCAACCAGGCAATCAGCGCGGCCTGGAAGGTATCGCCGGCGCCGACCGCATCGGCCATCACCACCTCTACGGCCGGTTGCGACCAATGGCCGTGCTGGCGGCTGAACACGCAGGCCCCTTCGCCACCCCGGGTGAGGAACACCAACTGGCAGCGGTGTTGCAGCCAGCCTTGCAGCACGCTTTCCGGCGACTGCTCGGGGTAGAGCAAGTGCAGGTCTTCGTCGCTGACCTTGATCAGGTCGGCATGCTTGACCAACTCGGCCACACGGTCACGCCACAACTGGATATCCGGTTGCGGGTTGAGGCGCACGTTGGGGTCGAGGCTGATCAAGCGCTTGCCGCTTTCACGCTTGACCAGGTTCAGCAGCGTGTCGCCACTCGGCTGCACGACCAGGGAGAACGAGCCAATGTGCAGGCCACGGATGTCTGCGCCCAACTCGGGCAGATGGGTGACTTCCAGCAGCCGGTCGGCACAGCCTTCACCACGGAAGTTGTACTGCGGTGAGCCGTTGGCGCCCACGGCCACCATCGACAGGGTGGTCGGTGCGGCGAACTCCACCAGGAACTGCTCGCTGACGCCTTCGTCCCTGAGCACCTGCAACAGGCGGCGGCCGAGGAAGTCGGTAGACACGCCGCCAAACAGCCCGGCTTCGATGCCCAGGCGGCGCAAACCCACGGCCACGTTGAACGGCGAGCCCCCGGCAATGGCCTTGTAGTTGACCTTGGAAGCCTGCCCGCTGGCATCTTCCTCGCTGAAGAAATCGAACAGCGCTTCACCACACACCAGATACATAGTCGTTCGCTCTTAAAGGGTTGCCACGAGTTGTTGATAGCGTTCGTACGCCTGTTGATAGGCGCTGACACTGGCCGCCACCGGCAGGGTACGGCTGGCCGGGTCGACGCTCACGCATTTGTCGCACAGGCTGGCCAGGGTTTCGCCGGACTGGCACCACGCCGCCTGGATCGCCGCGCCCAGGGCGGCGGCTTCGCTTTGTTCTGTACAGATCACTTCGGTGTTCATGATATCGGCAACCATCTGCCGCCACACCGGGCTCTTCGAGCCGCCGCCGATCAAGCGGATGCTTTGGCTTTGCAGGCCGGTCTGGCGCAGCAGGTCCAGGCCGTAGCGCAGGCCGAAGGTCGTGCCTTCGACCACGGCGCGGCACAGGTTGGCGCGCGTCAGGTTAGTCATGGTCAGCCCATGCAGGCTGCCGGTGGCGTGGGGCAGGGCGGGCACCCGTTCACCGTTGAGGAACGGCAGCATGCTCACGCCGTCGGCGCCGATGGGGGCCTGTTCCACCAGCGTGTTGAACGCGACCAGGTCGAGGTCGAACAGCTCGCGGATCACCCCGGTGGCGTTGGTCAGGTTCATGGTGCAGATCAGCGGCAGCCAACCGCCGCTGGACGAGCAGAACGTGGCGACCGAGGCCTGCGGGCTTACATTTGGTTGCTCGGCGAACGCATAGACGGTGCCGGAGGAGCCGAGGCTCATGGTGATCACGCCCGGCGCGATATTGCCGGTACCGATGGCGCCCATCATGTTGTCACCGCCGCCACTGGCGACGAGGGCGTTGGGGTTGATGCCCAGGCGCTCGGCAATTGCTGGCAGGATAGTGCCGACGCGTTGGTCGGCCTCGATCAAGGTGGGCAACGCGGCTTCAAGGCGCCCGCTGGGGTCGATGTGCTTGAGCAGGTCCACGTCCCACTGGCGGCTGCGCACGTTGAAATACCCGGTGCCCGATGCATCGCCATATTCCGCGGCGGCACGGCCGGTGAGCCAGTAGTTGAGGTAGTCATGGGGCAGCAGGATATGCGCGATGCGCGCAAAAATATCCGGGTGCTGCTCGCGGGTCCACAGCAACTTGGAGACGGTGTAGCCCGGCGCAATGGCCACGCCGAGGCGCTCCAGCGAACCGCTTTCACCGCCCAAGTATTCGAGCAGGCGGTCGTTTTCGGGCGCGGTTTCGGTGTCGCACCACAGCTTGGCCGGACGCAGAACCTGGCCACTGTCATCCAGCAGCACCAGGCCATGTTGCTGACCGGAAACGCCGATGCCAAGAACGTCCTGGCCGTCCACGCCAGCCTGCTGCAAGGCACGGTGGGTGGCTTCGGTAAAGGCGTCCAACCATTCCTGGGTGTGCTGCTCGCGACGGCCATTGGCGCCGCTGATCAGGCTGTGCGCAGCCGCGCCCAGGCCCAGCACCTTGCCGCTGCTGGCGTCGAGGACGATGGCCTTGGTGCCCTGGGTGCCGCAGTCGATGCCGAGAAACAGGTTTTGCTGGGTCATGGTGGTCTGCTCAGCAGTATTGTCGGAGTGAAATACGCTCCCTGTAGGAGCCGGCTTGCCGGCGATGGCGGTGGTTCAGCCAGCCAAGAAGTGACTGACAGACCGCTATCGCCGGCAAGCCGGCTCCTACAGGTTTAAGCGGGTTGCTTCAGGAGGGTTTGCAGGGTGGCGGTCACGCCGTGGTCGCGCAGGCTCGCAAAACACCGCTCAAACGCTGCCACAAACGCGGGCGAGTTGGGAATAGCCGTGCCGAAAATCTCCTCCACCCCCAGCAGGCGCTTGCTGATCAGCGCATCGTCACTCACCAGCTCTTGGCAAAACTGCGCACGGGGATCCGGGATCTTGTAGCTCACGCCATTCTCATCCACACCCTTCAGGTACAACGCCCAGGCCGCCACCACCAGCGCCGCGCGCTCGGTCTCGCGCCCGTCGGCAATCAGGCGGTTGATGGTCGGCACGGTGAACTTGGGAAACTTCGACGAGCCATCGGAACAGACGCGTTCCAACTGGTCGGCAATCGCCTGGTTGGAGAAGCGGTCCACCAGTGTCTGCTTGTATTCGGCCAGGTCGATGCCCGGCACCGGCGCCAGGTTCGGTGTGACGTCCAGGTCCATGTACGCACGCATGTAGGCCACGAACACCGGGTCATTCATGGTCTCGTGGACAAACCGGTAGCCCTTGAGAAAGCCCAGGTAAGTGAGGGCCAGGTGGCTGCCGTTGAGCAGGCCGATTTTCATTTCTTCGTAGGGCGTCACGTCGTCGGTGAACTGCACGCCGACGTTTTCCCAGGCAGGGCGGCCGTTGACGAATTTGTCTTCCAGCACCCACTGCACAAAAGGCTCGCAGACCACCGGCCAGGCATCGTCGATACCGTGTTCGTCGTGCAATTGAAGACGGTGCGCGGTGCTGGTCATCGGCGTGATGCGGTCGACCATTGCATTGGGGAAGCTCACATTGGCTTTGATCCAGTCATGCAGCTCGGCGTTGTGCAGCGCGGCGAACGCCAGCAGTGCCTTGCGCGTGACGGCGCCGTTGTGCGGCAGGTTATCGCAAGACATCACGGTAAACGCCGGGGTGCCGGCGGCGCGCCGTTTAGTGAGGGCGGCGCAGATGAAACCGAATACGGTCTTGGGTGCATTCGGGTGCGCCAAATCGTGCTGGATCTGTGGCAAGTGGGCCATGAACTCGCCGTTGCTGTCGTCGATGCAGTAGCCGCCTTCGGTGATGGTCAGCGACACAATGCGAATCGCCGGGTCCGCCAGTTTGTCGATCAACGCCTGGGCGCCGTCTTCGGCCAGCAGCATGTCGCTGATGGCGCCGATCACGCGCACGTCGGTGTCGTCGGTGTCGCCCAGTTCATACAGGGTGAACAGGTAGTCCTGGCCCGCCAGGTCGTCGCGGGCCTTGCGGTCCTCGGCACGCAGGCCGACGCCGCAGATGCTCCAGTCCAGGCCCACGCCGGTGTTCATCAGCGCGTCGGTGTAATAGGCCTGGTGCGCACGGTGGAAACCGCCGACGCCAATGTGGGCGATGCCCTGGGTGGTGCTGGCAATGGCATACGCCGGGATTTTCACCTGCGGCGCCAACTGGGTGAGGTTCTGTTTATTCAGTTTCATGGCAACTCTCGCAAAATCAGGCGGCAGCGCGCAGTGGGCGGGCCACGGCTTTGCCTTCGGTGTCGAACAGATGGCAGTGCGCCGGGTCCAGGTGCAGGTGCAGCGTCTCGCCGTATTGGCTGGCCATGTCGCCACGAATGCGCATGGTCAGCGGTTCACCATTGGCGGTGACGACGTGGCAGAAGGTGTCGCTGCCCAGGCGCTCGCCGACGTCGGCGGTGACGGTCAGGCTGGTCTGGCCCGGCGTGGCGATTTCCAGGTGTTCCGGGCGAATGCCCAGGGTCACGGCACTGCCGACGCTCAGCGTGGCGCCGCTCTGAGGCAGGTTGATCAGGGTGCCGGCGTCCAGTTGTACTTCGCAGCCCTGGCCGTCGACGCGGGTGACCTTGCCTTTGAGGAAGCCCATTTTCGGCGTGCCGAGAAAGCCCGCCACAAACAGGTTGGCCGGCTGGTGGTACAGCTCCAGGGGTGAACCGACTTGCTCGATGCGGCCGCTGTTGAGCACCACCACTTTGTCGGCCAGGGTCATGGCTTCGACCTGGTCGTGGGTCACGTAGATCATGGTGGCTTGCAGTTCTTTATGCAGGCGCGCCAGTTCCAGGCGCATCTGCACGCGCAGGGCGGCATCGAGGTTGGACAGCGGCTCGTCGAACAGGAAGATCTTCGGGTTGCGCACAATCGCCCGGCCGATGGCCACACGCTGGCGCTGGCCGCCGGAGAGCTGCTTGGGCTTGCGCTCCAGCAACGGGCCCAGCTCGAGGATGCGCGCCGCTTCACTGACTTTGCTCTCGACCAGCTTCTTGTCGACACCGGCCAGGTCCAGGGCAAACGACATGTTCTTGCGCACGCTCATGTGCGGGTACAGCGCGTAGGTCTGGAACACCATCGCCAGGTCACGCTTGGCCGGGGTCACTTCGGTGATGTCGCGACCGTCCAGCTCGATGGTGCCTTCGCTGACTTCTTCCAGGCCGGCGATCAGGCGCAGCAGGGTGGACTTGCCGCAGCCCGACGGGCCGACGAACACCACGAATTCCTTGTCATTCACCTCAAGGTCGATGCCCTTGATGATGGAGAAACCTTCGAAGCCTTTTTGCAGATTCTTGATTTTCAGGTTGGCCATGATGGGCCTCCGCTTGTAGTTATTCGTTAAAACCGCACACGCTCTTCGTAGGAGCCGGCTTGCCGGCGATGGCGATTTGCAGGTCGGCGCAGGGCTCAAGGGCCTTATCGCCGGCAAGCCGGCTCCTACAGGGCATGTGGGTTATTTCACGGCGCCGAAGGACAAGCCGCGCACCAGCTGTTTCTGGCTGATCCAGCCAAAAATCAGGATCGGCGCGCAGGCCAGGGTCGAGACGGCAGACAATTTGGCCCAGAACAACCCTTCGGGGCTGGAGTAGGAGGCAATCAGCGCGGTCAGTGGCGCGGCGTTGGACGAGGTCAGGTTCAGCGACCAGAACGCCTCGTTCCAGCACAGGATCAACGACAGCAGCACCGTGGACGCCAGGCCACCCTTGGCAATCGGCAGCAGCACGCGGACCATTTCCTGCCACAGGGTGGCGCCGTCCAGGCGGGCAGCCTCGAGGATGTCCTTGGGGATGTCCTTGAAGTAGGTGTAAACCATCCACACCACGATCGGCAGGTTGATCAGCGTGTAGATGATGATCAGCGCGATCCGCGTATCCAGCAGGCCAAAGCTCTTGGCCAGCAGGTAGATCGGCATCAGCACGCCCACCGGCGGCAGCATCTTGGTGGAGAGCATCCACAGCAGCGTGCCCTTGGTGCGCTGGGTTTCGTAGAACGCCATGGAGTAGGCGGCCGGCACCGAGATCAGCAGGCACAGGGCGGTGGCGCTGAACGAGATCACCACCGAGTTCCAGGCGTAGGCGAAGTAGTTGCTGCGCTCGTTGATGTGCAGGTAGTTCTCCAGCGTCGGCGTGAAGATGAACTGCGGCGGTGTGGCGAACGCGTCGATTTCGGTCTTGAAGCTGGTCAGCACCATCCAGAAGATCGGGAAGAAAATCAGGATCGCGATGGCCCAGGCCAGGGTGCCGAGCAGCAGGCTTTGCAGGCGGCGGGATTGTTGAAGCGTCATGGCGCGGCCCTCAAGGCTTGTCAGTCAGGTTTTTGCCGATCATCCGCACCAGGATGATCGCCGCGATATTGGCGATGACCACGGCAATCAAGCCGCCGGCCGAGGCCATGCCCACGTCGAACTGCACCAGCGCCTGGTTGTAGATGAGGTACGCCAGGTTGGTCGAGGCGTAGCCCGGGCCGCCGTTGGTGGTGGTGAAGATTTCGGCAAACACCGAGAGCAGGAAGATCGTTTCGATCATCACCACCACGGCAATCGGACGGGCCAGGTGGGGCAGGGTGAGGTGCCAGAAGATCGCGATGGCGCCGGCCCCGTCCAGGCGCGCGGCTTCCTTTTGTTCCTGGTCGAGGGACTGCATGGCGGTCATCAGCAGCAGGATGGCGAAGGGCAGCCATTGCCACGACACAATGATGATGATCGACAGCAGCGGGTAGTGCGCCAGCCAGTCCACCGGCTCGGCACCGAACAGCTTCCACACGGCGGCGAGAATCCCCGATACCGGGTGGAAAATCAGGTTCTTCCAGATCAGCGCACCGACGGTGGGCATGATGAAGAACGGCGAAATCAGCAACACCCGTACCAGGCCGCGACCGAAGAACTCACTGGCCTCCAGCAACGCACTGATCAACACGCCAAACACCACGCTGATCAACAGCACACTGCCCACCAGCAGCAAGGTATTGGTGGCGCCGGGCAAGAAGCCCGAATCGGTGATGAAGTAGGTGAAGTTCTCCAGCCCCACGAATTGGTTTTCACCGGGGTAGAGCAGGTTGTAGCGGATCAAGGAGAAGTACAGGGTCATGCCCAGCGGCACGATCATCCACAGCAGCAGCAAGGCCACCGAGGGGCTGACAAGGAACCAGCCGGGGTTGGCCAGGCGGTTTTTGGGAGGTGTATTCATGGTGATCAAAACCAGTCGATTACAGGCAGGGCCAGCGTCGGAGCGCGATCCAATGTGGGAGCTGGCTTGCCTGCGATAGCGGTGTGTCAGCACACACATTCATCAACTGACAGACCGCTATCGCGGGCAAGCCCGGCTCCCACATTGATGGGGTTCCCACATTTACAAGGGTGAGTCAGGCCTATTTGGGATAACCGGCGCGCTTCATCTCGCGCTCGGTGGTGGTCTGCGCGGCAGTCAGCGCCTGGTCCACCGTTTGCTGACCGGTCAAGGCGCCGGAGAAGAACTTGCCGACCTGGGTACCAATGGCCTGGAACTCAGGAATGGTCACCAACTGGATACCGATATACGGCACCGGCTTGAGGGTCGGTTTGGTCGGGTCCGCGACTTTCAGCGATTCCAGGGTCACCTTGGCAAACGGCGCGGCCTTCATGTATTCGTCGCTGTAGGTCGATTTGCGCGTGCCTGGCGGTACGTTGGCGATACCGTCGGTCTTGGCCACGAGCTGGCTGTATTCCTTGGAGGTCGCCCAGCTGGTGAACACCTTGGCGGCGTCCTTGGCCTTGGAACTGGTCGGAATCGCCAGGCTCCAGGAGTACAGCCACGAGGTGCCCTTGTCGGTCTTCTCGTGAGGGGCAAAGGTAAAGCCGACGTGGTCGGCCACTTTGCTCTGGGTCTTGTCGGTGACGAACGAACCCGCGACGCTGGCATCGACCCAGATCGCGCACTTGCCGCTGTTGAACAGCGCCAGGTTTTCGTTGAAACCGTTGCTGGAAGCGCCCGGCGGGCCGGATTTTTTCATGTTGTCGACGTAGAAGGTCAGCGCGTCTTTCCACTCGGGGCCGTTGAATTCCGGTTGCCATTTTTCGTCGAACCAGCGCGCACCGTAGCCGTTGGCCAGGGTGGTGATCAGCGCCATGTTCTCACCCCAGCCGGCTTTGCCGCGCAGGCACAGGCCGTACTGTTCTTTGGTCTTGTCGGTGAGTTTTTCCGCGAATTCGCCGATCTGGGTCCAGGTCGGGTGCTCGGGCATGGTCAGCCCGGCGTCCTTGAACAGGTCGGTGCGGTAATAGGTAATCGAGCTTTCGGCGTAGAACGGCAGGGCGTACAGCGAGCCTTTGACAGACAAACCGTCACGCACAGAAGGGAAAACATCGTCGAGGTCGTAGGACGCCGGCAGGTCTTTCATTGGCTCCAGCCAACCCTTGGCGCCCCAGAGTGCAGCTTCGTACATGCCGATGGTCAACACGTCGAACTGTCCGCCCTGGGTGGCAATGTCAGTGGTCAGGCGCTGGCGCAGCACGTTTTCTTCGAGTACCACCCAATTCAGCTTGATCTCCGGATGCTCGGTCTCGAAGGTTTTCGAGAGCTTTTGCATGCGGATCATGTCGCTGTTGTTGACGGTGGCAATGGTCAGGGTCTGCGCGCCAAAGCTGACGGCGCTGAGGGTCATGCAGGTCATCATGCAGGTAGAGGCAAGCAGAGCTTTTGCTGTGAACTTCATCGCGCACTCCATTTCTGCGCCCAGGGGCTACAGAAGGACAGTTATTGTTGTTGTGTCTTCCTGCAACGAGCCAGGAAGAGTGTGCGGTTGATTACAGCCTTGAAATGGCGATGTGACAAATCCTTGGGCGCACTGGCACTGATACTTTTTTGCACTTGCGTCGTGATGGGCTGAAACGATTGACCCAAGCAGACCCCGCCCCCCCCTGTAGGAGCCGGCTTGCCGGCGATGGCATCGACACGGTGCCCCCGACACCCCGCGGTGCCTGCATCGCCAGGAAGCCGGCGCCCACAGAAAGCGATTCAGGCCAGGTTCTGCTCGGTCAACCGCTGCACCGCCAGGCGGCGGTAGTGGGAAGGGGTCATGCCCTTGAGCTGCTGGAAGCGCCGGTTGAAATTGGAGATGTTGTTAAAGCCCGACTCAAAACACACATCCGTCACCGCCTTGTCGCCATCGGCCAACAATTCGCACGACTTGCTGATGCGCAGCCGGTTGACGAACTCGATAAACGTACGCCCGGTGGCCTGTTTAAACACCCGCGAGAAATACGTCGGCTTCATACCCAGGTAATCCGCCACTTCCTCCAGCGGCAACTCGCGCGCGTAGTGGGCAAAGATGTAGTCCACCGCGCGGTTGGTGCGGTCGATGCTGTGTTCGTCGGCCAGTTGCGGCGTGTTCACCCCGGACAGCAACTGGTAGTCCTCGCAGGCGCTGAGCACCTCCAGCAGGATAAAAAAGTGCCCCAGGCGCGCCATGCCCTGGGCGTCTTCGATGCGTTGCATCAAGGTCATGGCCTGGGCGATGGTTTTTTTGCAGCGAAACTCGATGCCGTATTGGGCGCGCTCCAACAACGGTGCCAGGGTCTTGAGTTCAGCGAAGATCTGGCTGCCGCTTTCAAACAGCTCATCCGTGAAGTTCACCAGCATGTCGCGCTTGGGCACCACCTCGTCTTCCTCCACTTGGCTGATCCAGTTGTGGGGCAGGTTGGGGCCGGTGAGGAACAGGCTTTCCGGGTAGAAGTTGCCGATATAGTCGCCGATGAACACTTTGCCGGAACTGGCGACAATCAGGTGCAGCTCGTATTCCTTGTGGAAATGCCAGCGCACCAGCGGGCAGGGGAAACCGTGCTGGCGATAGATGATGGACAGGCCGTTGTGGTCGTCCATCAGCTCGTAGGAAGGGTCGGTGATACGCGCTGCTCGGGTCATGCTGCCGTCGCTTTATTGTGGTTGCTGCGTAGGATAATGCCCCCTCGTGCGCGACCTCGCCAGCGCTGGTGTTTACACGACGCGGTTTTTCGCTTCGATCCATTGGGACATGTACTGCGTACTTTTATGCGCATGGTGGCGCAGCATGCTGCCGGTGAAGTTGTCCCGGCGATGGGCTGCCAGGTTGCGGCGACAGTGTTCCAGGCACGCCACCAGCGCCGGGCCATGGATGTCCTGGTCATAACGGCGAGCCAGCAACTGGCGACCGTTTTCCTGGGCCTCGGTCCAGCGTGCGCGGTCCTGGTACAGCGCCACGGCCGCCGCCGCCAGGGCCGAGGCGCTCTGTTCGATCACACCCGGCCACGGTTGGCCATCGCCCATGGCTTCGGCACCGATCGGCGTGGTGACACTCGGCGTGCCGCAGAGCATCGCGTCCACCAGTTTTCCCTTGATGCCGGCGCCAAAGCGCAGCGGCGCCAGGCAGAGACGTGCGGCGGTCATCACCTGCAACGCGTCTTCGGCCCAGTTCATCACATGAAAGCCCTGCGCCGGGTTGTGCAGTGCAGTGGCCTTGGGCGGCGTGTACGCGCCGTAGACATGCAGCTGGGCGCCCGGCAGTTGCTGGCGGATCAGCGGCCACAGGCTGTTCTTCATCCACAGCACCGCGTCCCAGTTCGGCGCATGGCGGAAGTTGCCGATGCTGAGAAAGTGCGCGCGGTCCTCGAATGGCGCGAAAACCTCGGTCGGCGGCTGCAGCATCAGCGGGCACCAGTGGAGCAGGGCGGCAGGCACCTTGAATTGCTCGGTGAGCAGGCGGATTTCCACGTCAGAGATCATCAGGCTGATATCACAGCGGTAAATCGCCGCGATTTCGCGCTTGGCCAGGTCAGTGTCGGCCATCAACTGGAACTCTTCTTCCAGCGCTGGTGCGAACAGTGCGGTGAAGTCGTCGCTGTCCGGATGGGCTTTCAGGTGGTCTTTCTGGCGTTGGTGACGGGCGTCGCGCAGGCTCTGCAGGTCGGAGGTTTCCAGTACGCGCAAGGCGTTGGGGCAGCATTTCTCCACGCGCCAGCCGAACTGCTCTTCCATCATGAAACGGTCGAACAGCACGATATCCGGGGCCAGTTCGCGGATAAAGTCATCGAAACTGCTGTTATTGAGTTCAATCGCGCATTCGCGGATGCCCAGTCCGGGCAAGTCAGCCTTGTGTTCGCCGATCGTCGCAGGGCTGCTGAAGGTGATGTCCCAGCCTTGCGTCAGGAAACTCTCAAGAATCTGCATCATATGCCCGCCTGCCGCCGAGGAACGGGGTTCCGGCCAGACATAACCAATGACCAGGACTTTGGTGGCGGGTTGAGTAATCAAGGTGACGGACCCTCGGGGTGTGTGCGAAAAACCGGCGATTAGAGCACATCCCGCGTTGACCGGGTGTTCGAAGAGACGGCGATTAGCCCGGTTATTTTGATGCGCAATTCATCTTTAAGACTGTGATTTGTCACAGTGATCGAACTCGCCGGGCGGTGATAGCGTGAGCTCGGGCCCTAAGTTCAGGGTTCACCGAACCCGATTATGGAGATCACTGAAATGAAAGCAGCAGACCCCAAGGACGACAAAACCATCGATCAACACTCTGACGCGCCGCATAACTGGCAGAGCGCGACGATAACCGGCGAGTACGACAACAGATACGCCGGTCACCTGAGCGTCCGCTGGCTGAAGCAGGACAGCATGCTGAGGTTCCAAACCGATAGATACAAGATCACCGGCCACATCAATCGACACAAAGCCAATATCAATGTGGAAGTAACCGGTAACGTCACCGGGAGCTATGCGCTTAACTCGCCCGACAGCATGCGCCAGGACGGGGTTTGGCATGACTGGCTCACAGAGAAAAATTTCTCGATAGGCAGCTCCACGGCGATTACCGTCAAAGTCGTGTTCATTTTTGATATGGATGGACCGGATGATCGCAAGACGGTGACGCAGACCTTCACGCTCTAGAACCTGGCAGCGCCCTCAGAGGGGGGCGCTGTAAAAGAATGCACCCGCGCATAGTTGCCTGTCCTACTTTGTGGTTAACTTCGGCCTCTCGAATTCGTTTCAATAAACCCAGCATAAGGATTCTGTTCATGGCTCAAGTCACCCACCGTGGCAACCCGATCCAGGTTGAAGGCGATCTGCCGCAAGTCGGCTCCCAGGCGCCGGACTTCACCCTGACCGCCGGCGACCTGTCGGACGCAACCCTGGCCACCTTTGCCGGCAAGCGCAAAGTGCTGAATATCTTCCCAAGCGTCGACACCCCGACCTGCGCGACGTCGGTTCGCAAGTTCAATGCCCAGGCCAACGACCTGAACAACGCCGTTGTGCTGTGCATCTCCACCGACCTGCCATTCGCCCAGGCACGCTTCTGCGGCGCTGAAGGCCTGGAAAATGTGAAGAACCTGTCGGACTTCCGCAGCGCTGCCTTCGCCGTCGACTACGGCGTGGCCATCGCTGAAGGCGCCCTCAAGGGCCTGACCGCTCGCGCTGTGGTCGTACTGGATGAAAACGACAAGGTGCTGCACAGCGAGCTAGTTGCTGAAATCGGCCAAGAGCCGAACTACGAAGCAGCCCTGGCTGTTTTGAAGTAACTGTTTCTGCGCATTACTGTCGTTTTGCAGTAACACGCGTGCTGCATGATTGCGGCCTGGCCTAGTCCAGGCCGTTTTTATTTGTCGCTCAAACGCTTAGCCCAATAGCGAATGGACTAAGGTCAGAAGTTAAAAGTTGTAAGTCCAAGGTAAATAGCCGGTAAAGGCGCTTTTCTAAATGCGCACCAGTGCTTATCTTTCAGCCTCCCAAAGAAGAAGCTCTCGCGCCCAATGGTTGATCATTCCATGCAATCCTCCCCCCGCAATTCCCGCCGCTGGCTGTTCGGCCTGCTCGTGCTGCTGGTCATCGCCGGCCTGTGCTGGAAATTCTGGCCCGCCAGCCACAAGGACGCCGCCGCCAAGAAACCGGCCGAGCGCGCTGGCAAGTCGGGGATGATGCGCCCGGGCTTCGGCGGTTCCACCGGCCCGATTCCGGTGCGCGTGGCGCCGGCGGTATTGGGTGACTTCCCGGTGTACTACAAGGCGTTGGGCACGGTGACGGCGCTCAACACCATCAATGTGCGCAGCCGGGTGGGTGGCGAACTGGTGAAGATCGCCTTTGAAGAAGGGCAGATGGTCAAGGCCGGTGACCTGTTGGCGGAAATCGACCCGCGCAGCTACCAGAACGCCTTGCTCCAGGCCCAGGGCACTCTATTGCAGAACCAGGCGCAGTTGAAGAACGCCCAGGTCGACGTGCAGCGTTACCGCGACCTGTATGCCCAGGACAGCATCGCCAAACAGACCCTGGACACCGCCGAAGCGCTGGTCCTGCAATACCAGGGCACGGTCAAGACCAACCAGGGCGCGGTGGACGACGCCAAGCTCAACCTCGAATTCACCAAGATCCGCGCGCCGATCAGCGGCCGTGTCGGCCTGCGTCAGGTCGATGTGGGCAATCTGGTGGCGGCCAACGACACCACCTTCCTCGCCGTGATCACCCAGACCCAGCCCATCAGCGTGGTCTTCACCCTGCCGGAAAACACCCTGGACACCGTGCTCACCCGCTACCACGCCGGCAACAAACTGCCCGTTGAAGCCTGGGACCGAGGCGACGTCAAACAACAGGCAACCGGCGTGCTGCAAAGCCTCGACAACCAGATCGACGTGACCACCGGCACCCTGAAGTTCAAGGGCCGTTTCGATAACAAGGACCAGGCGCTGTTCCCCAACCAGTTCGTCAACGTGCATTTGCTTGCCGACACCCTGCACAACGCGGTGCTTGCACCGTCTGCCGCCATCCAGTTCGGCAACAACGGCACCTTTGTCTACAAGCTCGACGGCGACAAGAAGGTCAAGGTCCAGCCCCTGGTGATCGGCGACAGCGACGGCGACAACACCGTGATCAAGGAAGGCCTGGCGGCGGGCGACCGTGTGGTGCTGGAAGGCACCGACCGCTTGAAGGACGGCAGCGAGATCGAAGTGGTCAATGACAGCAGCGAAGTGCCGACCACCCCGACCGAACACCTGCAAGGCAAGCCTGCGGCGAAAGGGGAGACCGGCGCCAGCGCCGGCAAGGCGCAAAAGGTCGGTTCATGAACCTGTCGCGGCTGTTTATCCTTCGCCCGGTTGCTACCACGCTGAGCATGCTGGCCATTGTCCTGGCCGGCATCATCGCGTACCGCTTGCTGCCGGTGTCGGCTCTGCCCCAGGTGGATTACCCGACGATCCGAGTGATGACCCTGTACCCCGGCGCCAGCCCGGACGTGATGACCAGCGCGGTCACCGCGCCCCTTGAGCGCCAGTTTGGGCAAATGCCCGGGCTGACGCAGATGGCGTCCACCAGCTCGGGCGGCGCTTCGGTGCTGACCCTGCGTTTCAACCTCGACATCAACATGGATGTCGCCGAGCAACAGGTGCAGGCTGCGATCAACGCCGCCACCAACCTGCTGCCCAAGGACTTGCCCGCGCCACCGGTGTACAACAAGGTCAACCCGGCCGATACGCCGGTGCTGACCCTGGCGATTACCTCCAAGACCATGCTGCTGCCCAAGCTCAATGACCTGGTCGACACGCGCATGGCGCAAAAAATTGCACAGATCAGCGGCGTCGGCATGGTCAGCATCGCCGGTGGCCAGCGCCAGGCCGTGCGCATCAAGGTCAACCCGGAGGCCCTGGCGGCCAATGGTTTGAACCTGTCGGATGTGCGTACCCTGATCGCCGCGTCCAACGTCAACCAGCCCAAGGGCAACTTTGACGGCCCCACTCGCGTGTCGATGCTCGATGCCAACGATCAGTTGGTCTCGCCCCAGCAGTACGCCGAGCTGATCCTGGCCTACAACAACGGTGCGCCGTTGCGTCTGAAGGACGTGGCACAGATCGTCGACGGCGCCGAGAACGAACGCCTCGCCGCCTGGGCCAATGAAAATCAGGCCGTGCTGCTCAATATCCAGCGCCAGCCGGGCGCCAACGTGATTGAAGTGGTGGACCGCATCAAGGCGCTGCTGCCGAGCATCACCGACAACCTGCCCGCAGGCCTTGACGTGACGGTGCTCACCGACCGCACCCAGACCATCCGCGCCTCGGTCACCGATGTACAACACGAATTGCTGATCGCCATTGCCCTGGTGGTGATGGTGACGTTCCTGTTCCTGCGCCGTTTCAGCGCCACGATCATTCCGTCCATCGCCGTGCCGTTGTCGCTGGTGGGCACCTTTGGCGTGATGTACCTGGCGGGGTTCTCCATCAACAACCTGACGCTGATGGCCCTGACCATCGCCACCGGGTTCGTGGTGGACGACGCCATCGTGATGCTGGAGAACATCTCCCGCTACATCGAGGAAGGCGAGACGCCGCTGGCCGCCGCGCTCAAGGGCGCCAAGCAGATCGGCTTTACCCTGGTGTCCCTGACCTTGTCGCTGATCGCCGTATTGATCCCGTTGCTGTTCATGGCCGATGTGGTCGGGCGCCTGTTCCGCGAATTTGCCATCACCCTGGCAGTCGCCATCCTTATTTCCCTGGTGGTGTCCCTGACCCTTACACCGATGATGTGCGCGCGCTTGCTCAAGCGTGAGCCCAAGGAAGAAGAGCAGGGGCGTTTCTACAAGGCCAGCGGCGCGTGGATCGATTGGCTGATCGAAGCCTACGGGCGCAAATTGCAGTGGGTGCTCAAGCACCAGCCGCTGACCCTGCTGGTGGCCATCGCCACCCTGGGCCTCACCGTGTTCCTGTACCTGGTGGTGCCCAAGGGCTTCTTCCCGGTGCAGGACACCGGCGTCATCCAGGGCATTTCCGAAGCACCGCAGTCGATCTCCTTTGCGGCCATGAGCCAGCGCCAGCAGGAGCTGGCCAAGATCATCCTGGCCGACCCGGCCGTGGAAAGCCTGTCTTCTTACATTGGTGTGGACGGTGATAACGCCACCCTCAACAGCGGTCGCCTGCTGATCAACCTCAAGCCCCACGGCCAGCGCGACTTGAGCGCCGCCCAGGTGATCACGCGCCTGCAGCCGGAAATCGACAAGCTGGTGGGCATCCGCCTGTTCATGCAGCCGGTGCAGGACCTGACCATCGAAGACCGCGTCAGCCGTACCCAGTACCAGTTCAGCATGTCCTCGCCTGACGCCGACCTGCTGGCGCTGTGGAGCGACAAGCTGGTGCATGCCCTGAGCCAATTGCCGGAACTGACCGATGTGGCCAGCGACCTGCAGGACAAGGGCCTGCAAGTGTTCCTGGTGATCGACCGCGACGCCGCCTCGCGGCTGGGCGTGAGTGTGTCGACCATCACCGATGCGTTGTACGACGCTTTCGGCCAGCGGCAGATTTCTACGATTTACACCCAGGCCAGCCAGTACCGCGTGGTGTTGCAGGCCCAGTCCGGCGAAACCCTCGGCCCGGCTGCGCTGAACCAGATCCATGTGAAAACCACCGACGGCGGCCAGGTGCGCCTGTCCAGCCTGGCGCATGTGGAACAGCGCCAGGCACAGTTGGCCGTCGCGCATATCGGCCAGTTCCCGGCAGTGATGATGTCGTTCAACCTGGCCCCCGGCGTGGCGCTGGGCAAAGGCGTGGAGCTGATTAACCAGACCCAGAAGGACATCGGCATGCCGGTGGGCGTGCAGACCCAGTTCCAGGGCGCGGCCCAGGCGTTCGAAGCCTCGTTGTCGAGCACCTTGCTGCTGATCCTGGCGGCGGTGGTCACCATGTACATCGTCTTGGGTGTGCTCTATGAGAGCTATATCCACCCGATCACCATTCTCTCGACCTTGCCGTCGGCCGCCGTGGGGGCGCTATTGGCGTTGCTGCTCAGCGGCAATGACCTGGGCATGATCGCGATCATCGGCATCATCTTGCTGATCGGTATCGTGAAGAAGAACGCGATCATGATGATCGACTTCGCCCTCGACGCCGAACGCAACCAGGGCCTGGACCCGCAGACCGCGATCTACCAGGCAGCGCTGTTGCGCTTCCGGCCGATCCTGATGACCACGCTGGCGGCCTTGTTTGGTGCGGTGCCGTTGATGCTGGCCACTGGTTCCGGCGCGGAGTTGCGCCAGCCCCTGGGCCTGGTGATGGTCGGCGGCCTGCTGGTGAGCCAGGTACTGACCCTGTTCACCACGCCGGTCATCTACCTGTACTTCGATCGTCTGGGCCGGCGCTGGCGCAAAGAGCCGCAAAGCCTGGAGCCGGTTGAGTCATGAACCTGTCCGGACCTTTCATTCGCCGGCCGGTAGCTACCATGCTGCTGAGCCTGGCGATCATGTTGCTGGGCGGCGTGAGCTTCAACTTGTTGCCGGTCTCGCCGTTGCCGCAGATCGACTTCCCGGTGATCGTGGTGTCGGCCAGCTTGCCCGGGGCCAGCCCCGAGGTGATGGCGTCCACCGTGGCCACGCCGCTGGAGCGCTCCTTCGGCTCGATTGCCGGCATCACCACCATGAGCAGCTCGTCGAGCCAGGGCTCCACGCGGGTGATCCTGGCGTTCGACTCCGACCGGGACATCAACGGCGCGGCGCGGGAAGTGCAGGCGGCGATCAATGCATCGCGCAACCTGTTGCCCAGCGGCATGCGCAGCATGCCCACCTACAAGAAGATCAACCCGTCCCAGGCGCCGATCATGGTGCTGTCGCTGACCTCGGACGTGCTGCCCAAGGGCGAGTTGTACGACCTGGCCTCGACCATCCTGTCCCAAAGCCTGTCCCAGGTGCCGGGCGTGGGCGAAGTGCAGATCGGCGGCAGTTCGTTGCCCGCCGTGCGCATCGAGTTGCAGCCCAAGGCCCTCGACCAATACGGCGTAGCCCTCGACGACGTGCGCAATACCATCGCCAACGCCAACCAGCGCCGGCCTAAAGGTTCCCTGGAAGACAGCGAGCGCAACTGGCAGATCCAGGCCAACGACCAACTGGAAAAAGCCAAGGACTACGAGCCGCTGCTGATTCGCTACCAGAACGGCGCCGCCTTGCGCCTGGGGGATGTGGCCAAGATCAGCGACGGCGTGGAAGACCGCTACAACAGCGGCTTCTTCAACAATGATGCGGCGGTGCTGCTGGTGATCAACCGCCAGTCCGGCGCCAACATCATCGAGACCGTACGGCAGATCAAGGCGCAATTGCCGGCCTTGCAGGCGGTGCTGCCGAGCAGCGTCAAGCTGAGCCTGGCGATGGACCGCTCGCCGGTGATCACCGCGACCTTGCATGAAGCCGAAATGACCCTGCTGATTGCCGTGGCGCTGGTGATCCTGGTGGTCTACCTGTTCCTGGGCAACTTCCGCGCCTCGCTGATTCCGACGCTGGCGGTGCCGGTGTCGCTGGTGGGCACTTTTGCGGTGATGTACCTGTTTGGCTTCTCGCTGAACAACTTCTCGCTGATGGCGCTGATCCTGGCCACCGGCCTGGTGGTGGATGACGCCATCGTGGTGCTGGAGAACATTTCTCGGCATATCGACGAGGGCGTGCCGCCGATGAAGGCGGCGTACCTGGGCGCCCAGGAAGTCGGGTTTACCTTGCTGTCGATGAACGTGTCGCTGGTGGCGGTGTTCCTGTCGATCCTGTTCATGGGCGGGATTGTCACCAACCTGTTCCGCGAGTTTTCCATCACGCTGTCGGCGGCGATCATCGTGTCGCTGGTGGTGTCGCTGACGCTGACGCCGATGCTCTGCGCACGCTGGCTCAAGCCGCATATCAAAGGCCAGATGACCGGCCTGCAACGCTGGAGCCAGAAGGTCAACGACCGTATGGTCGCCGGTTATGCCACCAGCCTTGACTGGGTGTTGCGCCACCGGCGCCTGACCTTGTTCAGTCTGTTGCTGACGATTGGCGTCAACGTCGCCCTGTATGTGGTGGTGCCGAAGACGTTCATGCCGCAGCAGGACACCGGGCAGTTGATCGGTTTTGTGCGCGGTGACGACGGCCTGTCGTTCGGCGTGATGCAGCCGAAGATGGAAACCTTTCGCCAGGCCGTGCTCAAGGACCCGGCGGTGCTCAGCGTGGCCGGCTTTATCGGTGGCAACAACGGCACCAATAACGCGGTGATGCTGGTGCGCCTCAAGCCCATCAGCGAGCGCAAGATTTCCGCCCAGGCGGTGATCGAGCGCCTGCGCAAGGACGTGCCACTGGTGCCGGGCGGGCGGTTGTTCCTGATGGCCGACCAGGACCTGCAGTTTGGTGGCAGCCGTGACCAGAGCAGCGCGCAGTATTCCTACATCCTGCAGAGCGGTGACCTGGCGGCGCTGCGCGAGTGGTACCCGAAGGTGGTGGCCGCGTTCCATACGTTGCCTGAGCTGACCGCCATCGACGCCCGTGAAGGACGCGGCGCAGCGCAGGTCACGCTGATCGTGGACCGCGACCAGGCCAAGCGCCTCGGGGTGGACATGGCCATGGTCACCTCGGTGCTGAACAACGCCTACAGCCAACGGCAGATCTCGACCATCTACGACAGCCTCAACCAGTACCAGGTGGTGATGGAGGTCAACCCGCTTTATGCCAAGGACCCGATCACCCTCAACCAGGTGCAGGTCATCACCTCCACGGGCGCGCGGATTCCGCTGTCGACCATCGCCCATTACGAAAACAGCCTGGCCGATGACACCGTGCGCCATGAGGGCCAGTTCGCTTCGCAGAACATTGCCTTCGATATGGCGCCCGGCGTGACGGTGGAGCAGGGCATGGCCGCCATCGAACGGGCGGTGGCCAAGGTCGGCTTGCCGGAAGACGTGATCGCCAAGATGGCCGGCACCGCCGATGCGTTTGCGGCGACCCAGAAGGGCCAGCCGTTCATGATCCTCGGCGCGCTGGTGGCGGTGTACCTGGTGCTGGGCATCCTGTACGAAAGCTACATTCATCCGTTGACCATCCTGTCCACCTTGCCGTCGGCGGGGGTGGGGGCGCTGCTGTCCATCTACCTGTTGGGCGGCGAGTTCAGCCTGATCTCGCTGTTGGGCTTGTTCCTGCTGATCGGCGTGGTGAAGAAAAACGCGATCCTGATGATCGACCTGGCGCTGCAACTGGAACGCCACGATGGCATGAGCCCGTTGGAGTCGATCCGCAGTGCCTGTCTGCTGCGCCTGCGGCCGATCCTGATGACCACCCTGGCGGCGATCCTCGGCGCCTTGCCATTGCTACTGGGTGCTGGCGACGGCGCCGAAATGCGCCAGCCCCTGGGCCTGACCATTATCGGTGGCCTGGTGTTCAGCCAGATCCTGACCCTTTACACCACCCCGGTGGTTTACCTCTATCTAGACCGCGCACGCCATCGCTTCAATGCCTGGCGCGGCGTGCGGACCGATGCTGCCTTGGACACTGCGCTATGACCGATTCAACACCTGCCAATGCACCGCATCTGTTTGCCGCTCCGATGCATTTTCCTGTAGGAGCCGGCTTGCCGGCGAAAAACGCCCAGGCACCGCGTACCTGCGGATTGAGCGCATTCTCGTTGACCACCTTCGCGAGTAAGTTCGTTCCTACCGTCGTGTTGGCCCTGCTGCTCAGCGCCTGCGCCATCGGCCCCGACTACAAACGCCCGGACGTCATCGAACCGGCGCAATTCAAGGAAGCCCAGGGCTGGCGCCAAGCCACCCCCAGCGACTCCCTGGCCCGTGGCGCCTGGTGGGAGCTCTACGGCGACCCTCAGCTCAATGACCTGGTGGTGCGCCTGAACACCTCCAACCAGACCGTCGCCCAGGCCGAAGCGCGCTTTCGCCAGGCCCAGGCCCAGGTGCGCAGTGCCCGTGGCGCGTTTTTCCCGACGGTGGACCTGAGCGCCGGTAAAACCCGCGCCAGCCAGGGCACTGGCAGCAGTAACGCCAGCCTGAGCAGTTCCAGCAGCGGTATCCGTGACACCCTCAATGCTCAACTGGGTGTGAGTTGGGAAGCCGACGTCTGGGGCAAGCTGCGCCGAGGCCTGGAAGCCAATGAAGCCACGGCCGAAGCCAGCTCGGCGGACCTGGCGGCGATGCGCCTGAGCCAGCAATCGGAACTGGTGCAGGACTACCTGCAACTGCGAGTCATGGACGAACAGACCCGTCTGCTGCAAGCCACATTGGACGCCTACCAGCGTTCGCTGACCATGACCGAAAACCAATACCGTGCCGGCATTTCCGGCAAGGACGCCATCGCCCAGGCGCAAACCCAGCTCAAGACCACCCAGGCCAGCCTGATCGACCTGATCTGGCAGCGCGCCCAGCTGGAAAACGCCATCGCGGTGTTGATCGGCGAGGCGCCGGCCAACTTCAACCTGGCCGTCAGCCAAAGCATCCCGGCGCTGCCGCAGATTCCGGCCAGCCTGCCGTCGCAGTTGCTGGAGCGCCGCCCGGACATCGCCTCGGCCGAACGTTCGGTGATCGCCGCCAACGCCAACATTGGCGTGGCCAAGGCTGCTTACTACCCGGACCTGACCCTGAGCCTGGCCGGCGGCTATTCGAGCAGCACCTACGCCGACTGGATCAGCCTGCCGAACCGTTTCTGGTCGGTGGGGCCCAAACTGGCCATGACCCTGTTCGACGGCGGCCAGCGCTCGGCTGAAGTCGACCGCAGCATTGCCAGCTATGACGAAACCGTGGCCAAGTACCGCCAGACCGTGCTCGACGGCTTCCGTGAAGTGGAAAACTACATGGTGCAGCTCAAGGTGCTGGAAGACGAGGCCGTGGTCAGCAACGAAGCGCTGGCCGCAGCACGTGAATCCCTGCGCCTGACCCAGAACCAGTACAAGGCCGGCCTGATCGCCTACCTGGATGTGGTTACCGTACAGGCCACGGCCCTGAGCAACGAGCGCACTGTATTGACCTTGTTGCAGACGCGCTTGGTCGCCAGCGTGCAACTGATTGCCGCGTTGGGTGGCGGTTGGGATGGCAACACGGATGTGAAGGCTGACTGAGTGTGGGAGCCGGGCTAGTGTGGGAGCTGGCTTGCCTGCGATACAGGCGACTCGGTGGTCAGGTGCAACGAGGCGATGCTATCGCAGGCAAGCCAGCTCCCACATTTGGATCTATGCCCGGCCGGGAAACTGGTTACACCACCGACCCCCTGTAGGAGCCGGCTTGCCGGCGATCGCGTTGGTCCAGTCGACTATGCGGTAGCTGATGCACCGCTATCGCAGGCAAGCCAGCTCCCACACAAACCCCATATTTGGATTCAATTTCGCGCCGAATTTCCTTCGGTTTTGAGTCGGTAGATTGACGTCAAAATGCCAGTGATGGCTATACGCTAATAATTCAACTGTACAAGAATTATTCTCGCTACAATCGCTCGCTTTGCCACCTGGCACGGGCTTTTCAGGCCCGTCGGTTTTGAGAAGTCCCATGCTCATCGGTAGTTATTCTCCCTCTCTTGTCGTGATCTCCTTGTTCGTCGCGATCCTGGCGTCCTATACCGCCCTGGACCTGGCCGGTCGCATCGCGACCACCAAAGGCCGCGCGGTGTACCTGTGGATGACCGGCGGGGCCGTGGCGATGGGGGTGGGCGTGTGGTCCATGCACTTTATCGGCATGTTGGCGTTGCGCCTGCCGTTCGCCCTGGGCTTTGACGTGGGCATTACCGCGCTGTCACTGTTGATCGCGGTGCTCTCCAGCGGCTTCGCATTATGGCTGATCAACCAACCCCGCTTGCTCGCCTGGCAACTGGCGTTTGGCGCATTGGTCATGGGCGCCGGCATCAGCACCATGCACTACACTGGCATGGCCGCCATGCGCATGACCCCCGGCATTGACTACGACCCCACGCTGTTTGGCGCCTCGTTGCTGATCGCCGTGGTGGCGTCCGGCGCAGCGCTGTGGATCGCCCACAACTTGCGGCGCAACACCCCGTACGTGCGCCTGGCGCGCGGCGGCGCGGCGGTGGTAATGGGCGTGGCGATCGTCGGCATGCACTACACCGGCATGGCCGCCGCACGCTTTGCCGACGAGAGTTTCTGTGGCGCGGCGCTGACCGGCTTGAGCGGTAAAGGCCTGGACAACGTGGTGTTGGTGACCTCGTTGGCGGTGTTGATCATCGCACTGCTGACCTCGTTGCTCGACGCTCGCCTGGAAGCCCGCACGGCGGTGCTGGCCGATTCCCTGACCCTGGCCAACCAGGAACTGACTCACCTGGCGCTGCACGACATGCTCACTGGCCTGCCCAATCGCACCTTGTTGGCCGACCGTATCCAGCAGGCCATTCAGGCAGTGAAGGAGCAGGGTGGTTGCTTTGCGTTGATGTTTATCGACCTGGATGGCTTCAAGCCGGTCAACGACGCCTTCGGTCACCACATGGGCGACCAGTTGCTGCGCGAAGTCGGCCTGCGCCTGCGGGAAGACCTGCGCGGCCAGGACACCCTGGCGCGTATCGGCGGCGATGAATTCGTGCTGCTGGTGCAACTGAGCCAGCCCGATGACGCCATGGGCCTGGCCGAGCGCCAGGTGGGCCTGATCAATCGCGCGTTCAAGGTGGCGGAACACGAATTGAAGATTTCGGCCAGCGTCGGCATTGCCATGTTTCCGGGGAACGGTAACAACCCCCAGGAACTGTTGATGAACGCCGATGCCGCGATGTACCACGCCAAGGGCATGGGCAAGAACGGCTACAGCTTCTTCGATGTGTCGATGAACACCAATGCGCGCAAGCAATTGCAGTTGTTGCAGGACTTGCGCAACGCCGTCGAGCACGAGCAGTTCCGTTTGTATTACCAGCCCAAGTTCGACGCGGTCAGTGGTATCGCGGTGGGCGCCGAGGCCTTGTTGCGTTGGGAGCATCCGCAACAGGGCCTGTTGTTGCCGGCGATGTTTATCGAGCTGGCGGAAAAGACCGGGCTGATCATTCCGATTGGCGAATGGGTGCTCAACGAAGCCTGTCGCCAGATGGCGCTGTGGTACGCCCAGGGCTATGAGGACTGGCGCATTGCGGTGAACCTGTCGGCCTTGCAGTTCTGTCACGCCGGGCTGGTCAAGAGCGTGGCCACTGCACTGGAGCGTCACCAGTTGCCGGCCAACAGCCTGACCCTGGAAATCACCGAGACCACCGCCATGAGCGACGCCGACGCGAGCATGACGGTGTTGCAACAGCTCTCCGACATGGGCGTCGACCTGTCCATCGATGATTTCGGTACCGGCTACTCCAGCCTTATGTACCTCAAGCGCCTGCCGGCCAACGAGTTGAAGATTGACCGGGGCTTCGTGCGCGACCTGGAGCACGACAGCGACGACGCCGCCATCGTTTCGGCCATTGTTGCCCTGGGTCAGGCCCTGGGCCTGCGTATTGTGGCCGAAGGCGTGGAGACCGATGTGCAGCAGAACTTCCTGACGCGCCTGGGGTGTAATTCCCTGCAAGGCTACCTGTTGGGGCACCCGCTGCCTGCCGATGGATTCATGGCCGATATCCAGCGCGCCGAAGACGCCGTAGCCCCTGACAAAAGCCGTGCGTGACAGGTATTCTTGGATCCAGCCATACACATCAGGTTGAATCAGGAGACCACACGCATGGACAAAGTCGTCATCATCACCGGGGGCAGTCGTGGGATTGGCGCCGAGGCGGCCTTGCTGGCGGCGCGCCAGGGCTATCGCATCTGCATCAACTACCAGTCTGACGAAGAGGCGGCCCATCGCGTGCTGGAGCAGGTCCGTGCGCTGGGTGCCCAGGCGATCACTGTGCGCGCCGATGTGAGCATCGAGGATGAAGTGATTGGCCTGTTCCACCGCGTCGATGCCGAGCTGGGCCGAGTCACTGCGCTGGTCAACAATGCCGGTACCGTGGGGCACAAGTCGCGGGTCGATGAAATGTCCGAGTTCCGCATTCTCAAGATCATGAAGACCAACGTGCTGGGCCCGATCCTGTGTGCCAAGCATGCGGTACTGCGCATGTCGCCCAAGCATGGCGGGCAGGGCGGCAGCATTGTCAACGTGTCGTCGGTCGCGGCGCGCCTGGGGTCGCCGGGTGAGTACGTCGACTATGCCGCGTCCAAAGGCGCGCTCGACACCTTCACCGTGGGCCTGTCCAAGGAAGTGGCAGGTGAGGGCATTCGGGTCAACGCCGTACGTCCTGGCTATATCTTTACTGACTTCCATGCCCTCAGTGGCGATCCGGACCGTGTCAGCAAACTCGAGTCGGGCATCCCCATGGCGCGCGGCGGGCGCCCGGATGAAGTGGCCGAGGCGATTATCTGGTTGCTGTCGGACAAAGCCTCGTATACCACCGGCACCTTTCTGGATTTGGGCGGCGGCCGCTAAGGGCGTGGGTGGTCAGGTCGGCAGGTAGCGCAGAATCTCGTAGCCTTTATAGGAAAAGGCCTGCAACAGGCGGGCCTCCGAGTTGTGGGCGGTGCCATAGCCATTTGTGCAAAAACCGTCGATATAGCCATTGCGGTTTCGGCTGCAACTGAGGGCGCGATCGTCGACGTTGTCGATGAAACGCAAGACTTTGTCTAGGTCGTAGGCCGCGTTGGCCCGGGATTTCGGGTCAGGGTTAGCCTCGGTCCAATTACCGACCTGCATCATCAATTCATCAAGCACGTGGTAGTTGTCGTGGTTGTCCAGTAAGCGCCTCAGCACCGGGCTTTGTTCGATGATCCGTTCTGCCGAGCGATGGTCGCCGGCCGGGCGTCCCATCGGGCTGGTCATCTCGCGCACTTGTTTCTGTTCGGCTGCACGCATGTAGTTGGGGGGGATGGGTGGCCGTGGAAGGCCCGTGCGAATAGGCATGCTCATGGGGAACTCAACATTGAACCAGGGAAGGTGCAATCTTCAATAAGAGAAGAATGCGCCCTCCTGTGTGGCCATTTCCTTGATTCGGTTCCGGCTCAAAATGACCGCACGATCCGCCCCAATGTCTCCATCGCTTTCTCCGATGCCTCGGTCCATGGGCTGCCATAGTTCAGGCGAATGCAGTTGCGAAAGCGCTGGGTCGCCGAGAAGATCGGCCCTGGTGCGATGCTGATGCCTTGGGCCAACGCCATCTGGAACAGTTTCAGCGAGTCGGTCTGCTCCGGCAGTTCCAGCCACAGGAAATAGCCTCCGGCCGGCTGGCTGACCCGGGTCTGCGCCGGGAAGTAACGGGCAATCGCCGCCAGCATCGCACTTTGCTGTTCTTCCAGGGCGTAGCGCAATTTGCGCAAGTGCCGGTCATACCCGCCATGTTGCAGGTAGTCGGCAATCGCCGCCTGGGCCGGCATTGAGGGGCACAACGAGGTCATCAGCTTCAGGCGCTCGACTTTCTGCGCAAAGCGCCCGGCCGCCACCCAGCCCACGCGGTAGCCCGGGGCCAGGCTCTTGGCGAACGAGCCGCAATGCATCACCAACCCTTCAGTGTCAAAGGCCTTGGCCGGCTTGGGCGCCTGCTGCCCGTAATACAGCTCGGCGTACACATCGTCTTCGATCAGCGGTACCTGATGGCTGCGCAGCAGCTCCACCAACGCTTGTTTCTTGGCTTCCGGCAGGGTGGCGCCCATGGGGTTCTGGAAGCTGGTCATGGTCCAGCATGCCTTGATCGGGTAGCGCTCGAGGCTTTGGGCCAGGGCGTTGAGGTCAATGCCGTCGCGCGGGTGCACGGGGATTTCCACGGCTTTGAGTTTCAGGCGCTCCAGCACCTGCAGGCAGGCGTAGAACGCCGGGGCTTCAATCGCTACCAGGTCGCCGGGTTCCGTCAC
The DNA here is from genome assembly GCF_059418405.1 of Pseudomonas sp. GW821-FHT09A09. Taxonomy (NCBI): domain Bacteria; kingdom Pseudomonadati; phylum Pseudomonadota; class Gammaproteobacteria; order Pseudomonadales; family Pseudomonadaceae; genus Pseudomonas; species Pseudomonas sp. GW821-FHT09A09. Next base: position 122,587 of record NZ_JBWKPU010000006.1, on the reverse strand, counting down.
CGCTTGTAAGCACAGGTTGAGGGCCTCCAGGGCGCCATTGGTGATCAGCAGTTCTTCCATCGGCAGCATCAGGCCGCCGACCATGTAGCGCAGGGCGATCTGCCGACGCAGTTGCGGGTTGCCCGGCGACATATCGGTGACCACCAGGCGCGGGTCCATCTCGCGGCTGGCGCTGGCCAGGGAGCGGGCCAGGCGCGGCAGCGGGAACAGCATGGGGCTGGGGAACGCCGAGCCGAACGGCACGGTGTTCGGGTCCTTGATCGAGTCGAGCACCGAGAACACCAGTTCGCTGACGTCGACTTCGGTGGACTCGTGCACCTGTTCGCTTACCACCGGTTCGGAAAACGGGCTGGGCGCATGGGTATTCACAAAGTAGCCCGAACGCGGCCGTGCGCGAATCAGCCCGCGCCGCTCCAGCAGGTAGTAGGCCTGGAACACCGTGGACGGGCTGACGCCGTAGGTCTGGCTGGCATAGCGCACCGACGGCACGCGCTGGCCGGGGCCAAGCACCCCGGAGCGGATCAGTTCTGCGATGTCATCGGCGAATTTTTCGTAGCGTTTCATGGGGGCCTAATTAACGTGTTGAAATTGACGCCGGGCAACATGTGGGAGCTGGCTTGCCTGCGATGACGGCGGCACATCCGACGGCAGTGCTGGCTGACCTGACGCTATCGCGGGCAAGCCCGCTCCCACAGTTGGATTTTCACAGATTTGGATAGACCTCAGCGGTTCAATGGCGCCACAAAGCGGCTGTCGGCGGCACTGTAGATCCACGGCTCATCCACATCCGTGACCTTGAAGCGCAACGTCTGCGAACTGCTCGCCGGCTTGTCGGCCAGCAGCGCCACCGACACCGGCACATCGCTGATTTCCCCCGGGGCCAAGCTGATCTCGGTCTTGCCCTGCAGCTGGAAGCCTTCGGCGTCCACCAGTTCCAGGCGGTAGTCCTGGCGTTGCTGGGTCTTGTTGATGACCTTGAGGCTGTAGATGTTTTCGATCATGCCCTGGCTGTTCTCACGGAACATGCCACGGTCCTTGGTCACGTCCAGCGACACCATTGGTCGTTCGATCAACGCCACCACCAACGCCGCAATCATCACCAGCAGCACCGCACTGTAGCCGATCAGGCGTGGCCTGAGCAGGTGAGTCTTGCCACCTTGCAACTGATGTTCGGAGGTGTAGCTGACCAGGCCACGGGCGTAACCCATCTTGTCCATGATCGAATCGCAGGCATCGATGCAGGCGGCGCAGCCGATGCACTCCATTTGCAGGCCGTCCCGGATGTCGATACCGGTGGGGCACACCTGCACGCACAGCTGGCAGTCGATGCAGTCACCCAGGCCGACGTCGGCGGGCTTGACCTCGCGTTTGCGCGGGCCTCTGTTTTCGCCACGGGCCACATCGTAGGAAATGGTCAGGGTGTCCTTGTCGAACATCACGCTTTGGAATCGCGCATACGGACACATGTGCATACACACTGCTTCACGCAGCCAGCCGGCATTGATGTAGGTGGCGCCGGTAAAGAACAGCACCCAGAACAGGCTTACGCCGCCCATTTGCCAGGTCAGTAGCTCTTCAGCCAGGGGGCGCACGGGGGTGAAGTAGCCGACAAACGTCAGGCCGGTCAACACGCTGATGCCCAGCCACAAGGTGTGCTTGGCCGAGCGCCGTGCCAGTTTGTTCAGGCTCCAGGGCGCGGCCTGCAGTTTGATGCGTTGGTTGCGCTCGCCCTCGGTGACCTTTTCGCACCACATGAACAGCCAGGTGAACGAACTTTGCGGGCAGGTGTAGCCGCACCACACACGCCCGGCAAACACGGTGATCGCAAACAGGCCAAAGGCACAGATGATCAGCAGGGCCGACAGGAGGATGAAATCCTGGGGCCAGAAGGTGGCGCCAAAGATGTGGAACTTGCTTTCAGCCAGGTCCCACAGCACAGCCTGGCGACCGCCCCAGTTCAGCCACACCGTGCCGAAGAAGGCCAGGAACAGAAAGCCTGCACCACTGACGCGCAAGGTGCGGAACAAGCCGGTGAAACTGCGGGTATGGATCAGGGTGTCGCTGGATTTGGCCTTCACCTTCTTTGGGTGCGCAGGCTCATGGATTTCCACGGTTCGGACGGGGATTCTTTCGCTCATGGTCGTTTGCTCATCAGCCTCCATCAGGCGAATGAACTATGACCGGCGCTCTGTTTGCATAACAGACTCAGCTATTGCGATAAAAAGCGGATCAGATGAAGCGCGTTTCACCGCCTGCGACAATGTGCTGCACCCCGTGTCGCAAGGGGTGCAGGCCATTGACGAAGGTGCTGATACAGATCAATCAAATCACCGAATCACTGTCGGTGGCCTTCAAGTGCTTACGCCCGTCCTTGGCGCCGGCAACGGTCAAGGCGTCGGCCTCGGCTTCTGTGATGTACACCCGGTCGGCGCCCAGTTGCACAAATGACATGGCTTTGGCGCTGTCGGTGCTCACCGTCACTTGCTCAGCGGGCAGGCTCTGTTCCTGGCCGTTCTCATCGACCTTGAAGCGGCAGGTGTGGCTTTCGATACGTACAGGCATGACACGTTCCTTTTCTCAGGCTGGTAAAGATTGGGCTTGGCCAGGTCCTCCAACGTTCCAGGCAACTGACTGACGGTCGCCGCTGTCCATCCATTACCCATAACGACAAAGGAACGCATCCATGGACGCCTGGTGGCATGAAGTGTGGCAAACCCTGCAGGCCGAATTCGCCGATATCGGCGATGCCCGGCAGGTGACACAGATTACCGTGCGCCTGCTGATTGCCGCTGTGCTGGGCGGCATCCTCGGGTTTGAACGAGAGAGCAAGGGCAAGGCGGCCGGGGTGCGCACCCATATGCTGGTGGCCTTGGGGGCTGCCCTGTTTGTGTTGGTACCGCAGATGTCTGGCAGCCAGGCGGATGCCATGAGCCGGGTGTTGCAGGGTGTGATTGCGGGGATCGGGTTCCTCGGGGCTGGCACCATCCTCAAAGGCAAGGAGGATGAGGCGGGACAGCACGTCAAGGGCCTGACCACCGCAGCCGGGTTGTGGATGACGGCCGCCATCGGTGTGGCGGCGGGGCTGGGGCGCGAGTCGACGGCGGTGCTGAGTACGTTGCTGGCCCTGGCGGTCTTCAGCCTGATGCCGAGGATCGTCAAACTGCTCGAAAAGGAACCGTGAGCGGGGTTGAAGCATTGACTCAGCTTTGGCCGCCTGGGCCTTCGCGTCGCATCTTTTCGATTTTACCTTTGCTCAGGCGGCCACCGAAATCGTTCAACTCTTTGGTGTTAGCTTTCGTCCCGAACATTCGCGTCTTGAGGTTTTTCAGGTTTTCATTCGAGCTGCTTAAAAAGTTGGCGAAATCGCCAAGCTCCGCATCGAATGCTTTAAATAGCATTTCGAGATTTCTGTATTTGGCCTGATGCAGGTATTTATCACCTAACCCTTTGAGGCATGAATTCTGGTTGGCTTCGAGCTTGTTCTTGTCTAGACGCTCGCCAATTTTTTCAAGAGTCTTGGCGTTCGCTTCAGCATTTTGACCTTGCAAACATTGGCTGATATTGGCTTGGGTCATGAGTGGGCGGAGCTTGGTGAGGATCGCACGCGACTTGTCCGAGTCGGGGTTGTTCATGAGTTCTTCGATGTTTTCCGGGGTCAGCAGTGCGTTCAATTCATTGACGGTATTATCCCCTTTTCCCGGGGCAGGCTGCGTGGGCGGTGTGGACCAGTTTGGGCCAGAGCTCGGTGTTGGATTCGGGAGATTGGCGGGCGGTGATGAGTGACGTGGCGGCACGTTGGTGTTTTGCCCAGTACCGGCAGGGGGGACGTAATGCGGATTGATGATCGACATGGTTTTGGCCTCGTGGGAGTTCAACAAAACGCTACTGCCAGCAACCTGACCAGAGCGTTTACGCACACGAGTATAAGGACGTCGAATCGTGGTAAAACGGGGTGTAGACCGATAGTGCTGTAAGGCATTTCGCTAATTGTAGTGAAAGGACGGCTCTCATACGCAGGTGCTGAAAAGGGCCCGGCGTCGAGCACCGAGCCCCTGCGTGTATGAGCGTTTCAAACAATGACGGGCGGCATTGTCGTCGGCGGTTCCTCCACCGCAGGCGGCTCGTTTTCAGGCGGTTCTTTCTCCGGAATCGGCTCTGGTTCGCTGGGCGGCAGGGTCGGGTTGTCGATATTCGGGTCCGGCGTTTCAGCCGGGATCGGGATATTCATCGGTGTGGCCTCCTTTGTGCTTTGCTCTATCGGTGGACAGCCGGCGCGGCGAATTGATTCCCCGCTCAATGGCGGCACATCCACCTGAACTTTTAACCGGGGCCCGGGCTCGGACCTATGACGGCCCGCTCAGGGAGAGCTTCGCCGTATCAGAATTCGGATCAAGCAAAGAGCGTCCACAGGGCGTAAGGGGAAGATGCTCGATGACTGCTGAAACACTGGCTCCAGACGATTCCATATTGCCGCTGTCCCAGGCCTTGCTGTTGCCCAGGATCGCCATCGAAAGCACCACACCCGTGATCGACGGCGGCGAATTTGCCGTCAAGGCCGTGGTTGGCCAGCGGGTTCACGTGACCAGCAAGGTGTTCGCCGACGGTCATGACAAGCTCGCTGTCTTGATCCGCTGGCGCCCGCTGCGCGATGAAAGCTGGCACAGCGTGGTGATGACTGACGTGGGCAACAATGGCTGGGAGGGGGCGTTTACCGTCGAAGCGCTTGGGCCCCACGAATATTGCATCGAGGCCTGGATCGATACCTTCGCCAGTTTCTGCTACGAACTGCGCAAGAAACACGAGGCCGGCGTGCCGGTCAGCCTGGAGTTGCAGGAGGGGCGCAGCCTGGTGCTGCAAGCGGCCGAGCGCAGCGACAACGAACTGCGCGACCGTCTGATGTTGTTGCACCATGAACTCTCGGGCTTGCTGGAAACCGAGCAGGTCGCGCAGTTCCTGCACGAAGACAGTGCACACCTGATGACCCAGGCCGACCACCGTGCCTACTTGAGCATCAGCACCGTGTACCCGATCGATGTGGAGCGTACGGCTGCGCAATTTGCCAGTTGGTACGAGTTGTTTCCCCGCTCGATCACCGACGATCCCTCCCGTCACGGCACCTTCAATGACGTGCACTCGCGACTGTCGATGATCCATGACATGGGCTTCGACGTGCTGTACTTCCCGCCGATCCACCCCATCGGGCGTAGCCACCGCAAGGGCCGCAACAATTCCCTCACGGCCGGGCCGGACGACCCGGGCAGCCCTTACGCCATCGGTAGCGAGGACGGCGGCCACGAGGCGATTCACCCGCAACTGGGCAGCCGCGAAGACTTCCGCCGCCTGGTCAAGGCCGCCGCCGAGCATGGCCTGGAAATCGCCCTGGATTTTGCTATCCAGTGTTCCCAGGACCACCCGTGGCTCAAGCAGCACCCGGGCTGGTTCAACTGGCGGCCGGACGGCACGATCAAATACGCGGAAAACCCGCCGAAGAAATACCAGGACATCGTCAACGTCGACTTCTATGCGGCGGACGCGATTCCGAGCCTGTGGACTGAGTTGCGTGACATCGTGGTGGGCTGGGTGGAAGAGGGCGTGAAGACTTTTCGCGTCGACAACCCGCACACCAAGCCGCTGCCGTTCTGGCAATGGCTAATCAGTGACGTGCGCGCCAAGCACCCGGAGGTGATCTTCCTGGCGGAAGCCTTTACCACCCCGGCGATGATGGCGCGGCTGGGCAAGGTCGGTTATTCCCAGAGCTACACCTATTTCACCTGGCGCAATACCAAGGCCGAACTGAGCGAATATTTCACCCAGTTGAACGAGTCGCCCTGGCGCGAGTGCTTCCGGCCGAACTTTTTTGTCAACACGCCGGATATCAACCCAGGCTTCCTGCACGAATCTGGCCGCCCGGGTTTCTTGATCCGCGCGGCGCTGGCCACCATGGGCTCGGGCCTGTGGGGCATGTATTCGGGCTTTGAGCTGTGCGAAGCCGCACCTGTGCCGGGTAAAGAGGAATACCTGGATTCGGAAAAGTACGAGATCCGCGTCAGGGATTTCACCGCCCCCGGCAACATCATTGCCGAGATCGCCCAGCTCAACCGTATCCGCCGGCAGAACCCGGCCTTGCACACCCATCTGGGGCTCAAGCTGTACAACGCGTGGAATGACAACATCCTGTATTTCGGCAAGCGCAGCGAGGATGGCAGCAACTTCATTCTGGTGGCGGTGAACCTCGACCCCTATAACGCCCAGGAAGCGAATTTTGAGTTGCCGCTGTGGGAATTGGGCCTGCCCGACGATGCCCAGACCCAGGGCGAAGACCTGATGAACGGCCATCGCTGGACCTGGTACGGCAAGACCCAATGGATGCGTATCGAGCCGCACATGCCGTTCGGTATTTGGCGTATCACCGTTTCCTGAGCCGATGGAGAACCCCTGTGGGAGCTGGCTTGTCGGGTCGCCGCATCACTGCGATAGCGGTCTATCAGCCAGCCTTTCTGGCCCTGACACACCGCTATCGCAGCGATGCGGCGACCCGACAAGCCAGCTCCCACATTGACCGTGCTCCATCGGGCAAATGTCAAAGAATTCCAGGAGTTTCCAATGGCGAAGAAACCCACACCGTCCACCTTCATCAAAGACCCGCTCTGGTACAAGGACGCGGTGATCTACCAGGTTCACGTCAAATCCTATTTCGACGCCAATAACGACGGTATCGGTGATTTTCCAGGGCTGATCGCCAAACTGGACTACATCGCCGACCTGGGCGTGAACACGATCTGGCTGCTGCCGTTCTACCCCTCGCCACGGCGCGACGACGGCTATGACATCGCCGAATATCAAGGTGTGCATAGCGACTACGGCACCCTGGCCGACGCCAAGCGCTTTATCGCTGAGGCCCACAAGCGTGGTCTGCGGGTGATCACCGAGCTGGTGATCAACCATACGTCCGACCAGCACCCCTGGTTCCAGCGGGCACGCAAGGCCAAGCCCGGCTCGGCGGCGCGGGACTTTTACGTGTGGTCCGATGACGACCAGAAGTACGACGGCACCCGCATCATTTTTCTCGACACCGAAAAGTCCAACTGGACCTGGGACCCGATGGCCGGCCAGTACTTCTGGCACCGTTTTTATTCCCACCAGCCGGACCTGAATTTCGACAACCCGAAAGTCATGGAGGCGGTGCTGTCGGTGATGCGCTACTGGCTCGACATGGGCATCGACGGCCTGCGTTTGGACGCCATTCCGTACCTGATCGAACGCGACGGCACCAATAACGAGAACCTCCCCGAAACCCATCAGGTGCTCAAGCAGATTCGCGCCGAAATCGATGCGCATTACCCCGACCGCATGCTGCTGGCCGAAGCCAATCAATGGCCCGAAGACACCCAGCTCTACTTTGGCGACAAAAAGGGCGACGACGGCGACGAGTGCCACATGGCCTTCCACTTCCCGTTGATGCCGCGCATGTACATGGCGTTGGCACAGGAAGATCGCTTCCCCATCACCGACATTCTGCGCCAGACCCCGGAGATTCCTGCCAATTGCCAGTGGGCGATCTTCCTGCGCAACCACGATGAATTGACCCTGGAAATGGTCACCGACAAAGAGCGCGACTACCTGTGGAATTATTACGCCGCCGACCGTCGTGCACGGATCAACCTCGGCATTCGCCGGCGCTTGGCGCCGTTGATGGAGCGTGACCGTCGCCGTGTCGAACTCCTCAACAGCCTGCTGTTGTCGATGCCCGGCACGCCCACCCTGTATTACGGCGATGAAATCGGCATGGGCGACAACATCTACCTGGGCGACCGCGATGGAGTACGCACGCCGATGCAATGGTCCATCGACCGCAATGGCGGTTTCTCCCGTGCCAACCCGGCCAGCCTGGTGCTGCCGCCGATCATGGACCCGCTGTACGGCTATCAATCGGTCAACGTCGAGACCCAGACCCAAGACCCGCACTCGCTGTTGAACTGGACCCGGCGCATGCTCGCCGTGCGCAAGCAATCCAAGGCATTTGGCCGGGGCAGCTTGAAAATGCTCTCGCCGAGCAACCGGCGCATCCTGGCGTACACCCGGGAGTTCACTGGAGAGGACGGCCGCACCGAGATCATCCTGTGCGTGGCCAACGTGTCGCGCAGTGCCCAGGCGGCCGAACTGGACCTGTCGGCCTTCGCCGGCATGGTGCCGGTGGAGATGCTCGGCGGGAATGCCTTCCCGCCCATCGGCCAGCTAAATTTCCTGCTGACGTTGGCGCCCTACGGTTTCTACTGGTTCGTGCTGGCGGCGGAAAACCAGATGCCGAGCTGGCATGTGGAGCCGGCCCAGAGCATGCCGGACTTCACCACATTGGTCCTGAAGAAACGTATGGAAGAACTCCTGGACGCGCCGTGCCGCGACACCCTTGAGCACACCTCATTGCCGGCCTGGCTGCCCAAGCGCCGTTGGTTTGCTGGCAAGGACGCCGCCATTGACCGCGTGCATATCGCCTACGGTGTGCGCTTTGGCGACCCGCAGCACCCGGTGTTGCTCAGTGAAATCGAGGTGACCAGCGACGGCCAGGTCAGCCGCTATCAACTGCCGCTGGGGTTTCTGGCCGAAGACCAGCTCACCACGGCGTTGCCCCAGCAGTTGGCGCTGGCCCGGGTACGGCGCACGCGCCAGGTCGGGCTGGTGACCGATGCCTTCAGCCTTGAGGACTTTATTCGGGCGGTCATCCAGGGCTTGCAGACCGGTACGGTAATTGATTCCAGCGATGGTCCCCTGCGCTTTGCCGCCACACCGCACCTGGCGGCGCTGCAACTGACCGATGAGGCGCAGGTGCGTTACCTGTCGGCCGAGCAATCCAACAGCTCGGTGGTGGTGGGTGAAAGCCTGGTACTCAAGCTGATCCGCAAGGTGGCCTCCGGGGTGCACCCCGAACTGGAAATGAGTGCCTATCTGACCGAGGCGGGTTATCCGAATATTTCGCCGCTGATGGGGTCGGTGATCCGCCGTGACGGGCAAGGGCAGGACAACCTGCTGATGATTGCCCAGGGTTACCTGAGCAATCAGGGCGATGCGTGGGCGTGGACCCAAAACAGCCTGGAGCGGGCGATCCGGGATGAGCTGGCCGAGGCGATGTCCGAGCAGGAACAGCACTACAACGCCCTTGGCGAGTTGCAGGACTTTGCCGGGTTGCTGGGGCAACGCCTGGGAGAAATGCACGTCGTCTTGGGCGCAAGCACGCCGAACAAGGACTTCGCGCCTGAAATGACCACGGCGAAGGACACCCAGGCCTGGGCCCGGGATGTGGGCGCGCAGCTCGACCGGGCGCTGCAATTACTCAAACTTCATGAAACCCGGTTGAACCCCGCGGATCAGGCGTTGGTCAGTGAATTGCTGGCCCGGGAAAAAGCCATAGGCCGTTACGTGCAGGCCTTGGCCAAAGCCACGAAAGGCGGGCTGCGCATCCGGGTACATGGGGACTTGCACCTGGGCCAGGTACTGGTGGTACAGGGCGATGCCTACCTGATCGACTTTGAAGGGGAACCGGCGCGTCCGTTACATGAACGGCGTGGCAAGCACAGCCCTTATAAAGATGTGAGTGGCGTGCTGCGCTCGTTTGATTACGCGGCGGCCATGGCCCTCAATGTTCAGGGCGTGGATCACTCGCCCGAAGCGGAGTTGGCGCGCAGACGGGTAACCGAGCGTTACCTCAAAGAGGCGCGCGAGGCATTTATCCAGGCTTATCAGGCAGCTACGTCTACACTGGCGCATGACTGGCAGGATGCCAACGGCCAGGACGCAGCGCTGACGTTGTTCAGCCTGGAGAAGGCCGCGTACGAAGTGGCCTACGAAGCGGAAAACCGCCCGACCTGGTTGCCGGTGCCCCTGCAAGGGTTGCACGGTTTACTCAGCGGGGTCGCTTCCAGTGAGCAAGCACCTATATCGAAAACTGCACGCGGTGGGGAGACGTCATGAGCTTTACACATAAAGAACCGCTGCAACCAAAGTTGACTGCATTACCGGCAGCCAAAGATGTCGAGGCGCTGGTACGCGCCGAACACCATGACCCGTTCTCGATTCTCGGGCCCCATGATGACGAGCAGGGCGGCCAATTCATCCGCGCCTTCCTGCCGGAAGCCTTGAGTGTCCAGGTACTGGCACGCGACAGTGGCGACCCCATCGGCAGCCTCAATGCGACCCAGGTGCCGGGCTTGTTTGTCGGCCACTTCAGCACGCGCCAGGATTACCTGCTGAAAATCCAGTGGGCCGGTGGCGAGCAGATCACCGAAGACCCCTACAGTTTCAGCCAATTGTTGTTGGGCGAAATGGACCTGTACCTGTTTGCCGAAGGCAACCACCGGGACCTCAGCAGCTGCCTGGGCGCTCAGGTGACCAGCGTCGATGGCGTGCAGGGTGTGCGCTTTGCGGTGTGGGCACCGAATGCGCGGCGGGTGTCGGTGGTGGGCGACTTCAATATCTGGGACGGTCGCCGTCACCCGATGCGCCTGCGGCATCCGTCGGGCGTGTGGGAGATCTTTATCCCACGCCTGCAACCGGGCGCGGCCTACAAGTACGAGATTCTCGGCAGCCACGGCATTTTGCCGCTCAAGGCTGACCCGGTAGCGCTGGCCACGCAGTTGCCTCCCGACACCGCGTCAAAGGTCGCCGAACCGCTGCAGGTCGAGTGGCAAGACCATGAGTGGATGCAGGCGCGGGTCGAGAAACAGAAGCACACCGCGCCGCTGTCCATTTACGAACTGCACGTGGGGTCCTGGCAGGCCGAGCTGGACGAGGCGGGCGAAGTGGCGCGCCAGTACAACTGGCGTGAGCTGGCCGAGCGCTTGATCCCCTATGTGCAGCAATTGGGCTTCACCCATGTCGAGCTGATGCCGATCATGGAGCACCCGTTCGGCGGCTCCTGGGGCTACCAGGCACTGTCACAATTTGCGCCGACTGCGCGGTTTGGTTCGCCGCAAGACTTTGCCTACTTTGTCGACGCCCTGCACCGGGCGGATATCGGTGTGATCCTTGACTGGGTGCCGGCGCATTTTCCTACCGATACCCACGGATTGGCGCAGTTCGACGGCACCGCGCTGTACGAATACGGCAACCCCCTGGAGGGCTTTCACCAGGACTGGGACACCTTGATCTACAACCTGGGTCGCACCGAAGTGCATGGCTTTATGCTGGCCTCGGCCCTGCATTGGCTCAAGCATTTCCACGTGGACGGCCTGCGCGTGGATGCCGTGGCCTCGATGCTGTACCGCGACTATTCGCGCAAGGCCGGCGAATGGGTGCCCAACCGCCATGGCGGCCGCGAGAACCTGGAGGCCATCGACTTTTTGCGCCACTTGAATGACGTGGTCGCCCTCGAAGCGCCCGGCGCCTTGGTGATCGCCGAAGAGTCCACGGCCTGGCCCGGCGTGAGCCAGCCAACCCAGCAGGGTGGCCTGGGCTTCAACTACAAGTGGAACATGGGCTGGATGCACGATTCGCTGCACTACATCCAGCAGGATCCGGTGTACCGCGCCCATCATCACAACGAGTTGAGCTTCGGCCTGGTGTACGCCTGGTCCGAGCGTTTTATCCTGCCGATCTCCCACGATGAGGTGGTGCACGGCAAGCATTCGCTGATCGACAAGATGCCCGGCGACCGCTGGCAGAAGTTTGCCAACCTGCGCGCCTACCTGGCGTTCATGTGGATGCACCCGGGTAAGAAGCTGCTGTTCATGGGCTGCGAGTTCGGCCAGTGGCGCGAGTGGAACCACGACCAGCAACTGGACTGGTACTTGCTGCAATACGCCGAGCACAAAGGCGTGCAAAAACTGGTGGGCGATTTGAACCGTCTGTACCGCGAGGAACCGGCGCTGCACGAGCAGGACGACGCGCCCCAGGGCTTCCAGTGGCTGATCGGCGACGACGCGATCAACAGCGTCTACGCCTGGCTGCGCTGGAGCAAGGATGGCCGGCCGGTGCTGGTGGTCGCCAACTTTACCCCGGTGCCGCGGGAGGCCTATGGCGTGGGCGTACCGTTTGCCGGGCGCTGGAGTGAGGTGATCAACAGCGATGCCGACACCTATGCCGGCTCCAACTACGGCAACGGCGGGGCGGTGTTTACTCAGGATGAGCCACGTCACGGGCAACCGGTGTCGCTGTCGCTGAATTTGCCGCCCCTTGGCGTGCTGATTCTGCGGCCGGAACCGCTTTAAGGGCTCTACCGTGCTGGATTCTGTTGTCCGCGCTACTGGCAGGGTGCCACAATGGCGCCTTTGTCGTGGCAGTCGAAGCAGGCGGATTTCATGAACGGCCTTGGGCGTGGGCGGGACCAGGATTGTTTTATCGAGGAGCAGGTGCGAACGGACCGTTTGCACCAGCTGTTTCGTCAGTCGTTCGCCGCCATTTTCGGCAGTTACCTGGGCGCCGCCATGCTGTGCTGGCTGTGCTGGGATCGCTTCGACCATAAGGTGATGCTGATCTGGATGGTGGTGCTGGCGGTCACCTCGCTGCTACGCCTCAAGATGTTCATGGACTGGTTCCGCTGCCCGAACATCGAACGCACTCCCGACCGTTGGGAGCGCCGCTATTGGGTTACGCTGATGCTGTCGGCCGGCGTCTGGGGCCTGGGTGCCCTGGCCGTGATGCCCACCGACGACCGTGTCTCCCAGGTGCTGGTCATGCTGTTTACCGTCGGCATGTCGGTCAGCGCGGTGTCCTGTTACTCGGCTTATCGCTACATGACCCTGGGCTCCATGGGCCTGGTGTTGCTGCCGTGCACGCTGTGGCTGCTGTTTCAGCCGTCGTCGATGCAAGTGGGCGTGGCGATTGCGGTGCTGGTGTTCTCGACCTTTGTGGTCAGCGCCACGCGCAAATTGTCTGACGCCCTGGAAAAAGCCTTTCGCCTGACCCGGCAGATGGAACGCGCCCACAATATCTCCACCCGCGCCGCACAGACCGACGAGCTTACCGGGTTGATGAACCGTCGCGCCTTCTTCGAACACGCCCAGTTGTTGTACGCCCAATGCCGGCACAACCAGCAGCCGCTGAGCGCGCTGATGATGGACATGGATCACTTCAAGGACATCAACGACACCTACGGCCACCAGGCGGGTGACCAGGTGTTGCGTCAGATTGGCGGGGTGATCAGCGCGTCGTTTCGCCAGGCCGACGTGTACGGCCGCCTGGGTGGTGAAGAGTTTGCCGTGCTGTTGCCCAACACCTCATTGGAAACCGCCCGCGACATCGCCGAGCAACTGATCAAGGCAATTTCCGGCCTGGCCGCCGAACCCGTGCACGGCCTGACCGCCAGCTTGGGCGTGGCCACCACCCGCAGCCTCGACCAGGACCTGCACAGCTTGATGAACACCGCCGACAAGGCGCTGTACCGGGCCAAGGCCCTGGGGCGCAATCAGGTGGCGGTGGCGGAGTAGGCCTCAGTCCCGGGCCATCGACTTGGCCAACGCCCGTGCCACCTGCTCGGCCGAGTAGGGCTTGGCCAGGAACTCAAAGCCTTCATAGCCGCTGTCGGCCAATTCTTCGCTGTAGCCCGAAGTGAGCACCACCGGCAGGTCCGGGCGGCGTTGGCGCAGCAATCTGGCCATCGCCACGCCGGTCATGCCCGGCATGACCACGTCCGAGAAAATTCCGTCGAAGGCCATGGCATCCGCCCCGGCCAGTGCCAGTGCCTGTTCGGCATCGGTGGCCCAGGTGGTCTGGTAGCCCAGATCCTGCAGGATCTGGTTGGCAAATCGGCCCACTTCAAGGTTGTCTTCCACAATCAGGATATGTCGCAGGGCGGTGTCGGGCAGCGGAGCGTGTTCTTCGGCAAGCGCGGTGGGTTGCAGGATGGGCGGTGCCACTTCGGGCAGGTACAGGGTAAACACCGTGCCGCGCCCGAGGGTGCTGGCCACATCGACGTTGCCGCCCGATTGCTTGGCAAATCCGAACACCTGGGACAAGCCCAAACCGGTGCCTTTGCCGACGGCCTTGGTGGTAAAAAACGGCTCGAAAATGCGTTCCACGTTGTCGCCGGGAATGCCGCTGCCGGTGTCGGTCAGGGACACGGCCACACACGGCTGGCGCACCTCGGCCTCCCCGCGAATGCGCGGCAAGGCCGGCACGCTGGCCACGCGCAGGGTCAGTTGGCCCTGGCCGTCCATGGCGTCACGGGCGTTGAGCGCCATGTTGATCAAAGCGGTTTCAAACTGGCTGGAATCGACGCGTACATGACACGGCGTGGCAGGCAGCTCAATCTGCACGTGGATGCGCGCACCGGTCACGCTTTCGAGCATTTCGCCGATGTTCTTGACCCGCAGGCTCACGTCGAAGACTTCCGGGTTCAGCGGTTGGCGACGGGCGAAGGCGAGCAGTTGGCTGGTGAGCTTGCTGGCCCGCTCGACGGTGTCGGAGACGGCGCCCATGTAGCGTTGGCGGCGTTCTTCGGACAGCCCGGGCTGGCGCAGGAAGTCCATGGACGAGCGAATGATGGTCAGCAGGTTGTTGAAGTCATGGGCCACGCCACCGGTCAATTGGCCGATGGCTTCGAGTTTTTGCGATTGGTGCAGGGCGGCTTCGGCCTGGGTCAGCGCGGTGGTGCGCTCTTCTACCCGTTGCTCCAGGGTGGCGTTCAATTCGGTGATGGCCGTCAGCCCGTCGCGCACTGCCGCGTCGGCGCGCACGCGCTCGATATGCGCCCAGGAGCGTTCGGTGACTTCGCCCACCAAGGCCAGGTCGTAAGGTGACCAGACGCGGGCGTTCTTGTGATGCACCGCCATCAGGGCCGTCAGGTGCCCGTCCTTGATCAGTGGGAAGCACACCGTCGCCAAGGCGCCGAGGGCCTGGTAGCTGGCGGCTTCGTTGGGGGCGAACTCCACGCGGTTGTCATGGATTACCAGCGGTTCGCCTGCGCGCAAGCGGCGCACTGCCAGCTCGCCGAACGACGCCAGGCTGTAGCGCCCGACGATGCTGGGTGACCCGGGCGCGGCCCAGTTGCCGCGAATGGTGAAGCCGTCCTGGTCGTCGTCCATGTCGGCATACGCGCAGTTCGACACGTGCAGGTGCTCGGCCAGCAACCGCGTGGTGCTGGTCATGATGGCTTCTGCATCGATGGCATTGGCCACTGCACTGCCGATGGCGTCCAGCACCGCCAGACGGCGCGTGAGAAACACGGTAGCGGTGGTTTCGGTGACGGTATTGAGCATGCCCACGACTTTGCCCAGGGAGTCGCGGATCGGGCTGTAGCAGAAGGTAAAATACGCCTGCTCGGCCCCGGCGCCGCGTTCGATCACCAGCGGGAAGTTCTCGACATAAGTCGCATGCCCTTCGAAGGCCGCCTGGGCGATGGGGCTGACCTCTGCCCAGGCTTCACGCCACACCTCGTTGAACGGACGCCCCAGCGCATAGGGCTTGTCGCCCAGGATCGGGGTCATGGCATCGTTGTAGAGCATGGTCAGGTGAGGGCCCCACGCGATGGACTGCGGGAAGCTGGAGGCAAAGCACAAGGCTACGGTGGTCTTGAGGACATCGGGCCACTGTTCCAACGGGCCCAAGGGCGTGGTTGCCCAATCATGCTGGCGTACCCGCTCAGCCATGTCGCTGCTGCTTTGCAGCCAATTCATCATTGGGAAAACACCTTGTGTGCCTCGGTCGATTCAATGCCAGGAAGGGGTGGCCTGACAAGCAACAGACCGGAATGCCCGCCGGCAGTTCAGCGGGATTTTCCGAATGATATCAATTTGATGCTTCGGTGGCGTGGAGGCCGCTGAAAATCGTTTATTGCGCGCCGAAAACCCCCGTCCAGTAGATCCCCGCATCGCTCTTGGGGTCCATCGCATACGCGGCGCCCAGCTCACGGAATTGCGGGTTCATCAGGTTGGCGCAATGGCCCGGGCTGGCCAGCCAGCCGTCGACTACCTTGCGTGGGGTGTCCAGGCCGGCGGCGATGTTCTCGCCGATGTTCTTGGCGATATACCCGGCCAGTTCGGCGCGGTCTCCGGGGGTGCGGCCGTCGTGGTCGAGGTGGTCGAAGAAGTTACCGTTGGCCATGTTGCGTGTGTGACTGTTGGCGGCGTTGGCCAGGTCGTCGTTCCACGACAGCGGGGTGGTGGCGGTAAAGGCCTGGGTGCCGCATTGGCGCGGCTGTTCGCGGGCGGCGTTGATCAGGCCGAGCAGTTGCTTGCCTTCGGTCTGCCAATCGCCCAGGCCGCTGGACAGCAGCGGGCGGGCGAGCACGATGCGCCAGTCCTGGCCGCTGTTGCTCACGCCGATGTCGACAAATTGCGGGTCAAGCACCACGCGGCAGAAGCTTTCGCGTACGGCTTTCATCGCCGCTTGCGCATCCTTGGGGCCCGACAGACTGATGGCCTGCACGTTGACCATCGGGTAGGCCGCACGGGCCAGGGCCTGCTGCAGGTCGCCAACGTTGGTGGCGGGCAGCACCAGCCGTGTGTCGCTGGCCAGTGGTGGCAGTTCCTGGGAACCCTGGTTACCGCAGCGTTGTACCTGGCTGCGGTATTGATTGATTTGTTGGACTAACTGGCTTTCTTCATTCGCCATCGCGCTGGCGCAGAACACCGTACTGGCGGCCAGCGTCGTAAGACCCATCATCAATGACAGAACGCGCATGGACGTTACCCTTGAGCTTGAAAGTGCCCATGATGCGCGATGTAGGTGCGTCCATGCACCCGTTGGTCCGAACTTTTTTCCTCAGTTCTTGAATGCCGAGTGTTTGCGACCCTGGTCGCACAAGGCGAACACCACCACCAGCAAGGCCGAAACCGCGAGGATTATCACAACGCCATCAGTGGAATGGGTGGCCGAGGCCGCGACCATCGACAGCGCGCCTAATGGCGCCAGGCCACCGGCGATGGCCGTGCCGATTTCACGCCCGGTGCCGAAGCCCGAAGAGCGGGTCTGGGTCGGGAACTGACGGCTCAGGAACGAGCCCTGCGGCGCAAACATCATCGGCGCCAGGATGCCGGTGCCCACGCCAATGGCGAGGTAGATCATCAGGCTTTCGCCACTGTTGAGCAGGGCCAGGAACGGGTAGGCGAACAGCAGAGAGCACACCCCGCCGAGCATCAGCACGGTCTTGCTGCTCCACTTGTCGCACAGCCAGCCAAAGCAGGGCACGGCGACGATGGCGATCAGGCTGGCGATGGTCACCGACAACGAGGTGACGTGCACGTCCACGCCTTTGAACTGGGTGAGGTAGGCCAGGGAAAAGGTCTTGAAGATGTAGCTCAGGGCGTTGTAGCCAATGGCCACGAAGAACACCACCGCCAGGCCCTTCAGGTCGTTCTTGAACAAGGCCTTGAGTGGCGACGCCTTGGCTTTGCTTTCGGCCTTGCTCAGCTCATTGAATTGCGGGGTTTCCGGGATGCTGTTGCGCACCCACAGGCCCACGCCCACCAGCACGATGCTGCACACAAACGGGATACGCCAGCCGCCGGCCAGCAGGAACTCGTTGCCGTTGATGGTCAGCAGGTACACCGTGAGCGAGGACAGCAGCAGGCCCAGGTTCAGGCCCAGCGCCGGCCAGGCACCCTGGCTGCCGCGTTTGTTTTGGGAGGCATGTTCATAGGACGTCACTGCCGCGCCAGACAACTCGGCACCCGCGCCCAGGCCCTGGATGATGCGGATAAACACCAGCACGATCGGCGCCCAGATGCCGATGGAAGCGTAGCTGGGGATCAGGCCGATCAGCGTGGTGCACACGCCCATCAGGCAGAAGGTCAGCACCAGCACTTGCTTGCGGCCGAACTTGTCGCCCAGGTAGCCGAACAGGATGCCGCCGAACGGGCGTGCGATAAAGCCGATGGCGAAGGTGGAAAAGGCCATCAGCGTGGCAGTCTTCGGGTCACTGTTATCGAAGAATATCTTCGAAAACACAATCGCCGCCATGGTGGCGTAGAGGTAAAAGTCGTACCACTCCAGCATCGAGCCAAAGATGGTCGCGGCGGCGACTTTGCGCAGGCGCTTGCGGGTTTGCTCGGGTGTTTCAGTGCTGGGGATGGAGGCGGGAGCCGTCATGCGTTACTTCCTTCTGAGTCTTTATAGTTATTGTCAAATGGACGTTTGGTGCCGGGTGTTACGTGGGGGTGAACAGGCGGTCGGCGATCATCGCGCCGATGGGCATGGCTGACGTGGCGGCCGGCGAGGGCGCGTTGCACACGTGCAGCATTCGCGAGGTCTGGGCGAACAAAAAATCGTGTACCAGGCTGCCGTCGCGCATCACTGCCTGGGCGCGGATGCCCGCTTCATAGGGCAGCAGGTCGTCGAGGGTCAGCGATGGGCAGTACTTGCGGCACTGCTCCAGGTAGCCCGACTTGAACAGCGAATTTTTCATCTCGGTGGTGCCCGAGCCGAGGTTCTGCCAGATGGTTTTCCAGAACCCCGGGAAGCTGGCGTACTGCGCCACATCGCGCCAGTTCACCGAAAACTTGCGGTAATTCTCACGGCCCAGGCCCAGCACGGCATTCGGGCCGACGGTGACGCTGCCGTCGATCATGCGCGTGAGGTGAACGCCAAGGAATGGCAGCTCCGGGTCGGGAATCGGGTAGATCAGGTGGTTGACGATGTTGTTTTTTTCCGGCGGCAGGCGGAAGTATTCGCCCCGGAACGGGATGATCTGGTGGTCGATCTTCACCCCGGCCAGCGTCGCCAACCGGTCCGACTGCAAGCCTGCACACACCACCAGGTGGCGCGCCTGCCAGGTTTCGCTGCGGGTGCTGATGGTGACCTTGTCGGTGTCTTCGCGGATCGCGGTCACGGTGCGGTCCAGGCAGATCTGGCCACAGCGACGGCGGATCACCTCGGCCATGGTCTCGCACACCTCGCGGTAGTCGACGATGCCGGTGGCGTCGAGAAACAGCCCGCCCAGGCCGACGATGTTCGGTTCACGCTGGCGCAGCTGGTCGGCATCCAGGCGCTCGACCTTCATGCCGTTGAGCTGAGACCGCGCATACAGCGCTTCCATACGTTGCATTTCCAGCGGGTTGGACGCCACCAGCAGCTTGCCGCACACCTCGAACTTGATGCCGTGTTCGGTGCAGAACTGTTTGGTTTGCTCGGCGCCGCGCTTGCACAGGTCGGCCTTCAGGCTGCCGGGTGCGTAGTAGATGCCGGCGTGGATCACACCGCTGTTGTGGCCGGTCTGGTGCTTGGCCAGCACCGACTCTTTTTCCAGGATCACCAGGGACGCGCCGGGCTTGCGTTTGAGCAGTTCCATGGCGGTGGCCAAGCCGACGATGCCGCCGCCGATGATGCAATAGTCGTGGATCATTACGCGGAGTCTCTAAGGTTGCACATTTCGGTCTGCTTATCAGGTTGTCAGACTAATGTTTTTGTTAAAAAAAGGGCGTGTCCAGGGACACGCTACTTAAAGCAATCAATGGGTGGCGGGCAGCTCCAGGCTCAGGCGGCGCGCGGCAGCTCGCAGGTGAGCCTCTGCACTCGCGGCGGCGCGTGAGGCGTCACCGTCGGCGATGGCTTGATAAAGCGCTTGGTGTTCCTGAGTGGCATCGGCCGAGCCGATCACAAAGCGAGATGCGGAGTTTTCCCAGGCGGTCTTGCGCGCACTGGCCAGTTGGCTGCGCAGGAAGTCGTGGAAGGCCACGAAGTAGTCATTCTTGCTGGCGTCGGCGATGGCGCGGTGGAACTCGACGTCGGCGATGGCGGCGGCTTCGAAGTTGTCGCGGTTGTCCTGCATGGCCTGCAGGGCGCTTTTCATGCGCTGCAGGTCGGCGTCATCGCGGCGCTGGGCGGCAATCAAGGCGGCCTGGGTTTCGATCCACAGGCGCACTTCGAACATCTGCGCCAGGTCGGGGCGGCGGCCGTCGGCCTGGGGGAAGCGGAACACCGTACCGGCCGGCGTCTGCGAAATGAACGAGCCCAGGCCCCGGCGCGCGGTGATCACGCCATCGGCCTTGAGCTGGGCAATCGCCTCGCGCACCACGGAACGGCTGACATTGAGTTGTTCAGCCAGTTGCTGTTCGGTGGGCATGCGCGACTCGGGCGGCAGCTGGCCGGAGTCGATTTCTGCGCGGATGGCACTGACAACCCGGACGACGAGCGAATCGGGGCGTTGGAGCTCAAGCATGGGACTGCCTTGGTGATCAGGTTGTCAGACAATAGTCGTTACGATTTTAACTTGTCAATATTTGTGTCGTATCCCCGCCGCCAACAGGATCAGGCCAAGCGCCACGCCAAAGGTGACGTGCAGGCCGTAGGCGACTGATTGCGGCAGCGCACGAGTAACGTCCGGTGTAGCCCAGGCAAACACCGCGCCGAGGGCCGACGCGCCGAAGATCAGGCCGAGGTTGCGTGACAGGTTCAACAGGCCCGAGACCTTGCCACGGCGTGAGGCCTGCACATCGCTCATCACCGCGGTGTTGTTGGCGGCCTGGAACAAGCTGTAACCGGCGGTCAGCAACACCAGCGAACCCAGATAGGCCGGTAGCCCGCTGACCAGAGACAGCAGCAGGGCGCCGAGGGCCATGACGCCTAGCCCCGCGAGGGTCATGCGTTGGCTGCCCAGGCGGTCCACCAGACGGCCGGCGGGCACACCGGTCAGCGCGGCCACACAAGGCCCGACCGCCATGGCCAGGCCCATCCAGGCGGGATCGAGCCCCAGCCCCCGAGACAGATAAAACGGCCCCACCACAAAGGTGGTCATGATCACGGCGGCCACCAGCGCACTGATCACCAGGCCGACGCGCAGGGCAGGATTGTTCAGCGGTGACCAGAAGCGTTCGTCCGTGGGCCGATGCTCCGGCTGCCGGTCAACCGGCAGGTAGTAATAGGCGAGGGCAGCGGCCAGCAGACCCAAGGGCACGCCCACCAGGAACAACGCTCGCCAACCCCACAGGCTGAGCAGCATCCCGCCCACGCTAGGCCCCATCGCGGTCCCCACGGCCGACATCGTGCCGAGCAAGCCCATCACCCGTCCGGTGCGTTCCTTGGTCACGGTGTCGCCGACCATCGCGAGGGTCATTGCCATCATCACCGCCGCGCCGAGGCCCTGCAGGACGCGCGCCGCCACCAGCCATGGCAGGGACGGCGCCAACCCACACAGCCCGCACGCCACGGCGAACAACAACAAGCCGGCGAGCAACAAACGCCGACGGCCCAGGCGATCGCCCAGGCTGCCGGCGCTGACGATCACCGCGGTGATCGCCAGCAAATACGCCAGCACTACCGATTGAACGGCGTGAAACGATGCATCAAATATTTGAGCCAGCGCCGGCAACCCGACGTTGGCAATGCTGGTGCCCAAGGCGGCCAGCAACATGGACAGGGACAGGCTGACAAGGGCGCCTCGTGAAGCAGTGTGCATGGGTAAATCCTTGAGTGAACACGACTGTCACAACTCTATGGCGTGGCCTAACATGGCGGAAGACGCCGGGTATGCAGTTAATACCTGCATGAAACGCCTGATGAGGAGCCGTGATGCCCGACCTTAATTTGTTGATCACCCTGGACGTGTTGCTCGCCGAAGGCAGCGTCGCCCGCGCCGCAGAGCGCCTGCGCTTGAGCCCGTCGGCGATGAGTCGGGCGCTGGCACGCCTGCGTGAGACCACCGGCGATCCGCTGCTGGTGCGCGCGGGTCGCGGCCTGGTGCCGACGCCCCGGGCGATGGCGTTGCGTGAGCAGGTCAGCCGCTTGGTGCAGGAGGCCCAGGCGGTGTTGCGGCCCGCCGAGTCCTTGGACATGGCCCGGGTGGAACGTACGTTCACCCTGCGCACCAGCGAAGAGTTCGTCGAAAACTTCGGCCCGGCATTGCTCGCGCGCATCGCCCGGGAGGCGCCTGGCGTGCGCCTGCGCTTCGTCACTAAAACCGACAAGGACACCGCCTTGCTGCGCGATGGCAGCGTCGACCTGGAGACCGGTGTGGTCGACGCCAGTGCCAACCCCGAGGTGCTGACCCAGGCGCTGTTTCGTGATCGCTTGATCGGTGTAGTGCGCAGCGGGCATCCGCTCAGCCGGGGGACTGTCAGCATTCGGCGCTATGCCGAAGGGCAACACGTGTACGTCTCCCGCCGTGGCCAAGCGCGAGGGCAGATTGATGATTTGCTTGAGTCCCAAGGCATGCCGCGACAGATCATTACCATCGTGGCCGGGTTCTCCACCGCCATCGCACTGGCACGGGACACCGACCTGATCGCCAGCGTGCCCGAGCGCTACACCGTCCACCAGCGCGAGGGCCTGCACAGCTTCGAGTTGCCATTGGCTTTACCGGCCTTCACCGTGGCGATGCTCTGGCACCCGCGCCTGGACGCGGACCTGGCCCATCGCTGGTTGCGCGGATGTTTACGTGAGGTGTGCGGGCTGCAACAGGTACAATCGCCGCTGTCTTGACGCGAAATTCCCAGGAACCTGCATGTTCAGCCTTACCCGTTACACCACCCCGTGCCCCGAGCCTGTCAACGGTCAGATCCTGCAGATGGTGGTGGACAACCTCACCGACATCAGCAGCGTGGCGCTGCCGCCGAGCAACTTGCTGTACAACATCTACCAATATGCGATCGGTTTTGAGGTGCACCTGTACCTGGAGGCACTGGGCGGAGCCAAGGGCATTGCGGTCGAGTTGATCGTTGCCACCGACGCGAAAGACCCGGAACAGGTCATCGGCTTTGTGCTGTACCTGCCGGTCAAGGACGATCCCGAGGCGTGTGGCATTGCGTTCATGGCGGTGCAGGCCGGTAAGCGGCGCCAAGGCGTGGCGCGGGCGATGCTGCAGGACGTGCTGGCGCACTACCCCCACGCCGAACTGGCCTGTGCGGTGGAGAAGGTGCCGGCGTTCGAGGCCATGGGCTTTCAAGTGCGCGGCGCGCGGGGCACCCAGGTGCTGATGAACACGCGGGATTACGCAACGGATGGCCTGATGGGCGTGCTGGATGTGGCGTCGATCTACAGCTCATTGGAAGTGCGGCAGATTCACACCTACTTGCTGCAAAAGCACGGCAAGCGCGCAATGGTGGATGCCGAGAAACAGCGTGACCGCCACCTCGACCAGCTCACGCACAAAGCCCAACGCTTCGTACAAAACCTGTAGGAGCCGGCTTGCCGGCGATGGCGCCCTCAAATTCGCTATCGCCCGCAAGCGGGCTCCTACAGGGGCGGGGTTTGCTTATGGCTTGGCCAGGTTCCAGTTGCCGCCAACGCCGTCACCGGTGATGTCGCCCGGCTTGCTGTCCTTGACCCAGGTGTACAGCGCCTGGCCCTTGTAGGCCCATTGCTTGCTGCCGTCGTCACGGGTGATCACGGTGTAGCCGTCGGCATCCTTGGCGGCGGCCGAAGCGGTGAACGCCGGCCAGTTGGCCAGGCACTGGCCGCTGCAGGCCGACTTGCCGGCGCTGTCTTTGGCGAAGGTGTAAAGCGTCATGCCTTTGCTGTCCACCAACACTTTGCCTTTGGCGCTGTCGGCGATTTTGGCAGGGGCGGCGAAGGCCATGGACGAAGCACAGGCAATCAGGATGGCAGCAGCAAGGGAGCGTTTGTTCAGCATGTCGAACTCCTGGGTCTTTTCTGGTTTGGGTACTGGCCATGTGCTGTATTCACACGCCGTACTCAGGTAAACACCCGCCGCGCCGCTTTATTCCTCGCACGTGAATAATTATTTAACCGCGCGCACGATTGACCATCGCCAGGATCGTCGCCAGTAACTCCTGTTGCGCCTCTTCACGGCTGATCTCGCCACTGGCCGCCGCGTGGGACAATGCTTCCGCCGCCCCGAGCATGGCGCGCAGGCCCGCCTGTGACACGCTGCCAGCCGCCGCGAACGGCGACAGCGCGTCGCGACACTTGGCCAGGAAAATCGCCTCGTACTCGCGCTTGAGGGTTTCCAGTTCCGGCGAACTGCTCAGCGCCGCGATCACCCCGGGAATCTCCCGCCCTTGCAGCAACACGCAATCGACATAGGACGAGGCGATCACCCAGGCGCGGTCATCCAGGGTGGCCGCGCTGGCTTCGATGGCATCGCTGAACACCTGGTTCTGGCGCCCGTCGAAATCTTCATAGAGCGCCGCCAGCAGGCCCGCACGGGTAACAAAATGGTCGTAGACCACCGGCTTGGTCACACCCGCCAGTTCGGCCAGGCGGCCCAGGGTCAGGGCTTCGGTGCCTTCGTCGCGCACCAGCTGCCAGGCCACATCCAACAGTTGGCGCAGGCGATCTTCACGGGACAGGCGACGGCGTGGGGCAGGGGATTCACTGCTTGACATGCTTATATACCAAAAGTAACTTAATCGGCGTAACTTACTAATCGTAGCTTAAGCCGAAAGGGAGCCACTGTCATGCATGCACTTATCGTTGTCGCTCATCACGACCCGCAATCCCTCACCCACAGCCTGGCCGCACATGTCGCCACGGGGCTCGCGGCCGCAGGCCACACCTACGAAATCGCCGACCTGGCCGCCGAAGGCTTCGATCCACGTTACAGCGCCGCAGACCACCTCGTGCACCGCACCCGCGCCACACCGCCCGCCGACGTGCTCGCCGAACAGGCGCGTATCGACCGCGCCGATGCGCTGGTGCTGGCCTTCCCGATTTATTGGTGGTCGATGCCGGCATTGCTCAAGGGCTGGGTCGACCGCGTGTTCGTTAATGGCTGGGCCATCGATTACGGCCCGGACACCCCGGTGGTGAAAAAACTGCGGCACTTGCAGGTGCACCTGCTGGCGCTGGGCGCCGCCGATGCAAGCGCGTTTGAACGCCACGGTTATGCCAAGGCCATGGGCACCCAGATCGACTACGGGATATTCGATTACTGCGGCGCGCAGGTGGTGACGTCCGAATTGTTGCTGGAGTCGGAAAGCGGCAGTGCCCAGGTTCATCTGCACAAGGCCAAGTCCATCGGCATGAACCTGTTTGAAACGCAGGCGGTGGCGGGCTGAGTCAACCTTCGCGAAACAGGTCGTGGGCATCGAGCAGGCGGTAGGCGATTTCCGGGCGCTTCTCCATGCCACGGCGAATCGCGGCCGGGATCGATTGTCTAGTTTTACGGCACAGCCCCGGCAAGTCGTCGATGACGATCTGGATCCCGCGCATGCTCTTGACCTCGGTGTGGCCTGGCGCGACATGCACGCGGATGCCCAATTGCTGGTACATCAGCTGTTGCATGCGTTCGAGGTCTTGCAGGCTCTTGAGGTCTTCGAGGCGCTCGAGCAGTTTTTTCTCTTCCTGGCGCGTGAGCTGGAGGATGCGCTGGTCGGTGCCGGGCGCCTCCAACAGCTGTTCGCGCTGGCAGTCGCAGGCGCCGGGTGGGCAGGGTTGGCGAATGTTCATGTGCAATGCCTCCCCCTTCCAGCGCCTGGTGCTCAGTAGCTCAGTTGAACCCCAAGACTGCCCAGGGCCTTCCAGTACTCAGGATAGGTCTTGGCCACGCAGTCCGGGTCCTGGATGCGGATGCCCGCCACCTTCAGGCCCGCCAGCGCAAAGCACATCGCGATGCGGTGGTCGGCGTGGGTGTCGATCAGCGCGTTGCAGGCGGTGCCGGCCAGTGCCGGGTCGCTGGCCACAATCAGGTCGTCGCCTTCGATGGTCGCGAGGCCCGGGCGGATTTCGTTGAGGCCGTCATGCAGCGCTTGCACGCGGTCGCATTCCTTCACGCGCAAGTTGGCCAATTCGGTGAAGCGCACCGGGGTGTTGTTGAACGCCGCCAGCACCGCGAGGGTCGGGATGGCGTCCTGCATTTGCGAACCGACCACCGTGGCCTGCATGTTCGGGAACTGGGCGATCACGGCCTGGGCCTTGGCGTCCGGCTGGGTGAAGTCCTGGGCGGCCACGCCGATGTCGATGCGGCCAGCGGTCAGCACTTCGGCGGCCCACAGGTAGGTGGCAGCGGAGGCGTCCGGTTCGATCAGGTAGTCATGGGCGGTGTAGCCGGTAGGCGCGACGCGCCAGGTGGTGTCGTTGACGGCTTCCACTTGGGCACCGAAGGCGCGCATGCAGTCCAGGGTGAGGTCCACGTAGCCACGGGCGCCGATGTCCTTGCCGGTCAATGCCACTTCAATCGGCGCTTCGCCGCACGCCGCGAGCATCAGCAGGGCCGACACGTATTGGCTGGACAAACCGCCGTCGATTTCAAACCGCTTGGCCTGCACCTTGCCCACGCCATGCACGGTGACCGGTGGGCAGCCGGTGGGGCTGTCAACCTTGATGCCGTTCTGGCCGAGGGTGGCCAGCAGGGGACCGATCGGGCGTTTTTGCATGTAGTCGTCGCCGTCCAGCACCACGGTGCCTTCAACGGTGGCCACGGCGGCGGTCAGAAAGCGCATGGCGGTGCCGGCGTTGCCGAGGAACAGGGGCTGGGTGGGCAGTTGCAGTTTGCCGGAGCCGGTGACGACGAAAGTGGTGTCGTCGGGTTCGTCGATGGTCACGCCCATTTGGCGCAGGGCCACGGACATGTGGCGGGTGTCGTCGCTTTTGAGGGCGCCGCTCAGGCGGCTGGTGCCTTTGGCGAGGGCGGCCAGCAGGAGGGCGCGGTTGGTGATGGATTTGGAGCCGGGGGGCGCGACCTTGCCATTGAGGGGGAAGTTGGGCGGTGTAACGGTCACGGTTTTTTGCGAACTCAAGGTACAGGGCTCCTGATCAAGGCAAGGTGGCACGGAGTGGCCGACGGGCGGACCCGAATAATCGGGTATAGATGCGGTGCTTGTCGAGCGCGGGGTAACGGCCACCGGTATTTTCTGGTTGTGCATCAATCCACCTGTGGGAGCTGGCTTGCCTGCGATGGCGGCCTCACGGTGTACATATCCATTTCTTTGGTAACGGCGGCTATTGGTTCCGCTCTTACAGCGGCTCACTTTTGATGGAGCGCAAAAGTAAGCAAAACGCTCTTGCCCCAACACTCGGCACCTCGCCTAGGCTCGGTGTGCCCGTAATCCGACAGGTATTTGGGGGGCCGCCGCCACGCGCCATCCATGGCGCGGGGCGGCTAAACCGGCATCCCTGCCGGTTTACCCCCCAAATCCCTGTCGAATTCCGGCCAGCGTGTTTGACGGGGCGCCTAAGATCAAAAGCAGACGCGGCGGCCTTAGAGCCGACCGGTAGCGTTTGCCGACCGCATTCCCCTGTAGGAGCCGGCTTGCCGGCGATGCAGGCGCCTCGGTCTCAGGCGGTTACCGTTTTACCAACCAATAATCATGCAGCGCCCGTGCAGCCGGTTCGATTTGGCTGACGCGTTGTTGGTGCGCCTGTACATCCAGGTCGGCGGGCAGTTCGAAGTTGTCTTGTTCGGCGCACCAGGAGATTTTTTCCAGCTCTGCAGCCTGGGCGGCTGGCAGTTCCGGCCAGTTGCCGATGGCGGCACCGCGGATGTAGCCGAAGCACCATTCTTCGGCGAGGGTCACGGTGTGGCCCTGGTGGTCGGTTTCGTCGAAGCGGGCCTTGAAGCCGCTGGCGTCGGTGGCCAGTTGTTCGGCCAGGGTGTTGAGGTGGCGCACGCACAGTTCGAGGAAGCGTTGCGCTTCGTCCATGCTTTCCCAATCGGGGTTTTGTCCGCCCCAGATCGCCGGGAACCACTCGGCCACGTCCACCTGGGCCGGGCTGGACACCAGGGCGGTGAAGTAGCCGTCGAGTTCGGCCAGGTTCAGCACGGAGTGGTCGTCGCCGTATTTGAGCAGGGTGTCTTCGATGAATTCGAATTCGGCCGGGGTGAGGGGGTGGGCGTGCATGGGCATTTCCTTTAAACGTCGAGCGCCGCAGGTGGGGCGGCTTAAAGCGCGAAGGATGGTACTTAGGACGGTTTTTTTCCAGTACTTTCCAGGCGCAAGCACAGCTTGCTCACGCACATCGAGCCCACCACTGCGAGGATGATGGGCACCAGGAAGTCATGCTCGATACGGGTGAATTCCGCCACCAGCACAATCGCCGTCAGCGGCATGCTCATGCTGGACGCCAGAAAAGCCGCCGCACCGATGATCGCAAACGCCCCCAGGGGGACGCCCGGCCACGCCAGGCTCCAGGCGCCACCAAGGATGATCGCCAGCAGTGCGCCGTTGGCCAGGCCCGGCGTCAATAGCCCGCCTTCGGCGCCGGCGCGCAGGCTGCTGGTGGTGATCAGCACCTTGACCAGCAACAGCAACGCGGCCAGGCCGATGCTCAGTTCATTGTCGAACCCCAGTTGTGCCGGGCCTTTGCCATTGCCGAGTATTTGCGGCAGCCACATCGCCAACACGCCGATGACCGTGAAGTTGATCACTGACAACACCGGCAGGCGCCAGCCTCGTGCGGCATTCGCCCGTGCGCGGCCGGTGAGCCGGGTGAAACCGTAAGCTGCCAACCCGAACACTGGCCCGCACACCACCGCCCAGGCGATCAAGGCCGGGCTCAGCACAAAGTGCGGCACCACATATTGGGATTCGGCACCCAACCCGATCCACGCCACCGAGGCGGCAATCGCAGAGGTCGCCAGGGCAATCACCGCCGCCGGCCAACTGAACACGCCCACCAGCACTTCCAGCACGAACACCGCGCCGCCCAACGGCACGTTGTACACCGCCGCCAGGCCTGCGCCGGCGCCGCAGGCGACGATCAGGCGATGCATCGGCGGGGCGAGTCGCGCCCGCTGCGATAACCAGGTGGCGGCCAAGGCCCCGACTTCCCGTGGCGCCACTTCACGGCCCTGGGGCGAGCCGAGGGCCACGGTGATGATTTGCAGCACGGCGTGGGCGAGGGTGGTCTTGGGCGGCATGATCGGCATCTTCTCCGACACCGCCTGCTTGATGCTCACCAGCGGCCGGCCGTAGCGATAAATCAGCCACCAGCCGAACCCGGCCACCAGGCCACACACCACCAGCACCAGCAAGCGCCGTTCGGGGGCGGCCGCGGTCACGCCGAGCAGGAAAGTTTCGTGGCTGACCAGGCTGTCGAGGCTGTAGCCGTAGGCCAGGTGTTGAATACCGTGCAGCAGCAACGCCAGGAGCATGCCGCCAAGCCCCGCGCCGATGCCGGTCAGCACGACCACCAGGGCCAGTATCAACGATGAGCGAAACGTGGACGGCATACACAACTCCAGACAATGGCCCTGATTGTATAGCCGATAAATCGCCTGCCCTGGGTGAAATGTATCGCCGCTGCATGAAGCGCCGCGCCACAACATTTCATTACCTTTGCCAGTCCCGGTTTTGGCCGATGCGCCGTCCTGCACCCTTGGTATAGTTCGGGCCTTACTACTCGCCAGTCAGGGATCACTGCCATGTCCGAATACCAAGCTTTCGTCGTCGAACTCACCGGCAACGTTGCCCATGTGCAGATCAACCGCCCGGAAAAGATCAACGCGATGAACGCCGCGTTCTGGACCGAAATCATCGACATCTTCCAGTGGGTCGAAGACACCGACGCCGTGCGCGCCGTGGTGCTCAGCGGGGCCGGCAAGCATTTTTCGTCTGGCATCGACCTGATGATGCTGGCTTCGGTGGCCAATGAATTCGGCAAGGACGTGGGCCGCAACGCACGCCTGCTGCGCCGCAAGATCCTTGAGCTGCAAGCCTCGTTCAATGCTGTCGACAACTGCCGCAAGCCGGTGCTGGCGGCCGTGCAGGGCTACTGCATCGGCGGTGCGATCGACCTGATCAGCGCCTGCGACATGCGCTACGCCGCCGAGGGCGCGCAGTTCTCCATCAAGGAAATCGACATCGGCATGGCCGCCGACGTCGGCACCCTGCAACGTTTGCCGCGCATCATCGGCGACGGCATGTTGCGCGAGCTGGCCTACACCGGTCGCCAGTTCGGTGCCGAGGAAGCGCGCAGCATCGGCCTGGTCAATCGCGTCTATCCCGATCAGGAAAGCCTGTTGGCCGGGGTGATGGAAATTGCCCATGAAATCGCCGCCAAGTCGCCGATTGCCGTGGCTGGCACCAAGGCCATGATCAGCTACATGCGTGACCACACAGTCAATGATGGTCTGGAATACGTTGCCACCTGGAACTCGGCTATGTTGCAATCCAACGACCTGCGCGTGGCCATCGCGGCCCACATGAGTAAGCAGAAACCCGAATTCGTGGATTGACTGACATGACCCCAGGCTGGATTACCACAACACTTCTGGACAACGACACCCCTGGCGGCTGGGCCGTCGCCCGCAGCCGCGACGGCTTCTTGCATGACGCCAACGGCCCGCTGTTCCCCCGGGAATGGCTCAAGCGCCAGGACCTGGCGGTGTTTGCCGAACACGGTATCGGCCACCTCGACGGCGAGCCGGTCTACCTGCTGGAGCTGGACGCCGCCGCCGAGGTGGAAGGTTGCAGCTGGCAGGGCCTGCGCGCGTTCATGCTGCAAGGCGACCACACGCTGTACAAAGTGTTGGGTTACGCCGCGCAGATCGGCACCTGGGCGCGCGAACACCGTTTTTGTGGCAGTTGCGGCCAGGCCATGGTCCAGGTGCCCCGCGAGCGTGCGATGCATTGCCAGGCCTGCGACCTGCGCAGCTACCCACGCATTTCGCCGAGCATGATTGTGCTGGTGACCCGTGGCGATGAGATCCTGTTGGCCCGTTCGCCACGCTTTGTCACGGGTGTGTACAGCACGCTGGCGGGGTTTGCCGAGCCGGGGGAGTCGGCCGAAGACTGCCTGATCCGCGAGGTGCGCGAAGAGGTGCAGGTGGAGGTCAAAAACATCCAGTACATGGGCAGCCAGTGCTGGCCGTTCCCGCACTCGATGATGCTGGGCTTCCATGCCGAATACGCCGGTGGCGACATCGTGCCCCAGGCCGACGAGATCGAAGACGCGCAGTGGTTCAACATCCACGACCTGCCGCCGTTGCCGGCGTCACGTTCGATTGCGCGCTACCTGATCGACCTCTACCTGGCCCGTCGCTTAGGCCACGCTGAACCAGTGCTGCCAGGCTAGGCGTACTGTCAGGCCGAGGACCACGGTGATGAACACCGGGCGAATGAATTTGGCGCCGCCGCTGATTGCGCTGCGGGCGCCAAAGAACGCGCCGCACATCACCGAAACGCCCATTGCCAGGCCGACGATCCAGTCCACCGAACCATTGATGATGAACACCGTCAGCGCGCCCGCGTTGCTGACGAAGTTCATGCTGCGCGCCACGCCGCTGGCTTTCACCAGGTCGATGGGGTGCAGCAGCATGGTGCTCACGGTCCAGAACGCCCCGGTGCCTGGGCCGGCCACGCCGTCGTAGAAGCCCAGGCCGAAACCCTGGGTGGATTGCCATTTCTTCTTGATCGGCGCATCGGCGTCCAGCGGCGCCTTGGGCGTGCCGCCGAACAGCAGGTACACGCCACAGGCGAACACAATCACCGGCAGCATTTTGTTCAGGGTTTCGGCGGGCAGGTAGTGGGCGACCACGGCGCCGCTCAATGCGCCGATCAATGTGCCGACGATGGCATGCACCCACTGGCGTGGGTGGAACAGCTTGCGGCGGTAAAAGGTGAAACTGGCGGTGGCCGAGCCGAAGGTGGAGCTGAGCTTGTTGGTGCCCAGCACCAGGTGCGGTGGCATGCCGGCCGTGAGCAGGGCCGGTGTGGTCAGCAGACCGCCGCCGCCCGCGATGGCGTCGATGAAACCGGCGATAAAGGCGACAAGCGCCAGGATGGCGAGGGTGGTGAGGTCAACGCTGAGTTCGAAGGGCATGGGCAGGGCTTATTCTTGGCAGGGTGCGCAGCGAAGGGGCTGCGCCAAAGGCCTGCATCTTACCTGCCGGAGGTAGGTAGTTCCAATGTGGGAGCTGGCTTGCCTGCGATGACGGTGGACCTGCTACCGATAGGTTGACTGACCCACCGCTATCGCAGGCAAGCCAGCTCCCACATTCTTACGGTGCCCGCTTAGGACCTGTGTGTTTCGATCCACTCAAGCGCCGTACGCCACACACAAATCCCCAGGAAATACGCCGACATCAGCGACCACAACCCAAACGTCCACGGGTTGGTGTTCGGGTAGTCCACCACCATCAGGAAGCTGCACAGCAGCCAGATCGTGGTGACGGCGATATTGATTGGCATGAAGCGCTTGACCCGGAACGGGTGCAGGAACTTCATCGGCGTCACGGTCAGCAGTGCCAGGCCGATCACCGTGAGCAAGGTGACCCAGGCCTCCGGCTGGATGATGTACACGCACAGCGCCACCACGTTCCACGCCGCCGGGAAGCCGACAAAGTAGTTGTCCTTGCTCTTCATGTTCACGTTGCAGAAACAGAACAGCGACGACACCAAAATCACCGACACCGTGAACAGATGGGTGAAGTCCGGCAGGTCGATGTAGCGGTAGATGAACAGCGCCGGGATGAACACGTAGGTCAGGTAGTCGATCACCAGGTCCAGCACCGAGCCGTCGAAGCTCGGCAACACGGTGCTGACATTGACCCGGCGTGCCAGGGAACCGTCGACGCCATCGACCACCAGCGCCAGGCCCAGCCACAGCAGGCAGGCCTTGGGCGAGTTTTCCAGCAGCGCCAGGGTGGCCAGAAAGGCCAGCACCACACCGGTGGCGGTGAAGCCGTGGGCGCCCCAGGCTTTGAGTCTGGCTACATGCAGGGTCGATATCACGGGCGGTTCTCCAAAAGGTGAAACGGGGCAGCCGACAACGTAACGCCGTCGAGTCTGGCCGGGGAATGCAGGTATCGACCGGGAAGGGGGGGATAAGGTTCACCGCCCCGGTGTATCACTTAGCGTAGCAAGCGTAGGACGATTCGGCATCAGCCCTGGCGGAACACCAAGGCCTTCAAGCCACTTTGCGCGTCAATATCAGGAAATTCCGGCGGGTTTTGCAGCCGTTCGATAAAACGCAGGCCCGGCGCTTCGCGGGTCACGCCGTCGATCAGGAAGTCTTCGCCCAGGGCCGGGTCGTTCATGCAGGCCAGTACCGTGCCCTGTGGCGTGAGCAGGTCCGGCAGGCGGCGCAGCACGCGCTGGTAGTCCTTGGTCAGCAGGAAACTGCCTTTCTGGAAGGACGGCGGGTCGATGATCACCAGGTCGTAAGGGCCGTTGTGCGTGACCTTGGCCCAGGACTTGAACAGGTCGTGGCCCAGGAAGCTGACCTGGCTCAGGTCATGACCGTTCAGGCGGTGATTGTCACGGCCACGGCTCAAGGCGCCACGGGCCATGTCCAGGTTCACCACATGCTCGGCGCCACCTTCGATGGCCGCCACGGAGAACCCGCAGGTGTAGGCAAACAGGTTGAGCACGCGCTGGCCCTTGGCCTGTTCGCGCACCCAGTTGCGGCCGTAGCGCATGTCGAGGAACAGCCCGCTATTCTGTTTTTTACCCAGGTCGATCAGGTAACGCAGGCCGCCTTCGGTGATGATCAGCTCTTCGACCGGGTTGCCCACCAGCCATTCGGTGGTGCTTTGCGGCAGGTAGCGGTGTTGCAGGGCCACGGTGTAGTCGGCCAGTTGCGTGTGCAGCAGCTGTTTCAAGTCTTCCAGTGGCTGCGCCTCGGGCTCCTTGAACAACGAGACCAGCACCACGCCTTGCAGCCAGTCCACCGTCAGTTGTTCCAGGCCCGGCCAGCAACGGCCACGGCCGTGGAACAGGCGGCGGGTTTCGTCCGGTGGCGTGGCCAGGGCGGTGACGAGGTGAGCATGCAGGGTGGCGAGTGCGTCTGGGGTCATCGTTGGGCGTCAGTCATTGAGCGGGCGGCATTTTAAACACAGTTGCAGGGTTTCGGGGTGCTTGAGCACAACGTGCTGGAAAAAAGCCGGTTGGCAGTGATTCATGCTCAAAAAGCTGCAAGCTGCGCCTGATAACAGGCAAATAATCCTTTGGCACCGACATAAACTGGAAAAAAAGCCCGGAGGTGCCCATGAACGGTTTCGCGAGTGCAGTCAATCACACAGCAGTGGATCAGGTAGAGCTGGACGAGTGGCGTGACGCCCTGGCGTCCCTGGTGGCCAACGCCGGCCCGGCCCGGGCCCGGCAGATCCTCGACCTGCTGGCCCGTGAAGGCAGCGCCCCGCACATCGACTGGAAACCGCGCCACGGCACGCCGTATATCAATAGCATCAGCGTCGAACAGCAACCGCCATTCCCGGGTGATCTTGCTACCGAAGAGCGCGTGGCGTCGCTGGTACGCTGGAACGCGCTGGCCATGGTGGTGCGCGCCAACCAGGCCTATGGCGAACTGGGCGGCCATATCGCCAGCTACGCCAGTGCGGCGGACTTGTTCGAAGTGGGCTTCAACCACTTCTTCCGCGCGCGCAACGAGGGCTTTGGCGGTGACCTGGTGTTCTATCAGCCGCATTCGGCACCGGGGATTTACGCCCGTGCCTTTCTGGAGGGGCGCCTCAGCGAGCACGACCTGGCCCACTATCGCCAGGAGATCGGCGGCCCCAACCATGGCGCACGGGGCCTGTCCAGCTACCCCCATCCGTGGTTGATGCCCGACTTCTGGCAGTTCCCCACCGGTTCCATGGGCATTGGCCCCATCAGCTCGATATTCCAGGCGCGCTTCATGCGCTACTTGCAGCATCGCCACTTGCAGGACACCACCGACCGCCATGTGTGGGGCGTGTTCGGCGACGGCGAGATGGACGAACCGGAAAGCATGTCGGCCCTGACCCTGGCCGCCCGCGAAGGCCTGGACAACCTGACCTGGGTGGTCAACTGCAACCTGCAGCGCCTCGACGGCCCGGTGCGCGGCAACGGGCGAATCATCGACGAACTGGAAGCGCTGTTCGCCGGCGCCGGCTGGAACGTGATCAAACTGGTCTGGGGCTCGGACTGGGACGCCTTGCTCGCCAAGGATGCCGACGGCTCGCTGGTCACCACCCTGTCCAATACCGTCGACGGCCAATTCCAGACCTTTGCCGCCAAGGACGGCGCCTACAACCGCGAGCACTTCTTTGGCCAAAGCGAGTCCCTGAAGGCGCTGGTGGCAGGCATGAGTGACGAGCAGATCGACCGCCTCAAGCGCGGCGGCCATGACATGGTCAAGATTCACGCGGCTTACCACGCGGCACGCCGGGTCAAGGGCAAGCCCACGGTGATCCTGGCCCAGACCAAGAAGGGCTTCGGCATGGGCGAGGCCGGGCAGGGCAAGATGACCACCCACCAGCAGAAGAAACTCGACCGCGACGCGCTGATCGCCTTCCGCAATCGCTTCCAGTTGCCGCTCAGCGATGAACAGACCGAATCCCTGAGTTTCTTCAAACCGGCTGATGACAGCCTTGAAATGCGTTACCTGCACCAGCGGCGCAATGCGCTGGGCGGCTATGTGCCCAGCCGCAGCCAGGTGGCGGCAACGGTCGCGGTGCCGTCGATAACGGGGTACGCCGGGTTTGCCACGGCGGCCGACGGCAAGGAAATGTCCACCACCATGGCCTTTGTGCGCATGCTCACCAACTTGCTCAAGGACAAGGCCCTGGGCCCGCGCATCGTGCCGATCGTGGCCGATGAAGCGCGCACCTTCGGCATGGCCAACCTGTTCAAGCAGATCGGCATCTATTCCAGCGTGGGCCAGCGCTACGAGCCGGAAGACATCGGCTCGATCCTCAGCTACCGCGAGGCCACTGACGGGCAGATCCTCGAAGAGGGCATCAGCGAGGCCAGCGCCATCAGTTCCTGGGTCGCGGCGGCCACCAGCTATTCGGTGCATGGCCTGCGGATGTTGCCGTTCTACATCTATTACTCGATGTTCGGCTTCCAGCGGGTCGGCGACCTGATCTGGGCCGCCGCCGACCAACGTGCCCGAGGGTTTCTGCTGGGCGCCACGGCCGGGCGCACCACCTTGGGCGGCGAAGGCCTGCAGCATCAGGACGGCAGCAGCCACCTCATGGCGGCGACGGTGCCCAATTGCCGTGCCTACGACCCGGCGTTTGCCGGTGAGTTTGCGGTGATCCTCGACCACGGCATGCGCCAGATGCTGGAGCACGATGTGGACGAGTTCTACTACGTGACCCTGATGAACGAAAACTACCCGCAGCCGAGCCTGCCGGACGGCGTGGAAGCCGCGATCATCAAGGGCATGTACCGCCTTGAGGGCGCCGCCAATGCCCAAGTGCGCCTGCTCGGCTCCGGCACGCTGGTGCGCGAAGCCCAGGCGGCGGCGCAGCTGCTGGCGGACGATTGGCAGGTGACCAGCGAAGTGTTCAGCGTGACCAGCTTCAGCGAACTGGCGCGGGATGCGCGGGAGGTGGAGCGCTGGAATCGGCTGCATCCGCAGGACGCGACGCGGGTGAGTCATGTGAACGCGTGCCTGCCCCAGGGTGCGCCGGTGGTGGCGGTGTCCGACTATGTGCGGGCGGTGCCGCAGATGATTGGTGCGTACGTTGATTCCCGTTACACCGTGCTCGGCACGGACGGCTTTGGACGCAGTGATACACGGGCGGCGTTGCGGGATTTCTTCGAGGTGGACCGCCATCATATCGTGCTGGCGGCACTGACGGCGTTGGTAGAGCAGGGGAGTTTGGCGCGGGAGGTATGCCAACAGGCAATAGAGAAGTACGGCTTGCAATCGGAGCGTGCCGCGTCCTGGATCTCCTGAACAACAGAGATCACCTGTGGGAGCTGGCTTGCCTGCGATAGCGGTGGGTCAGCTACAGATGCATCGGCTGACCCACCGCCATCGCAGGCAAGCCAGCTCCCACATGGGTTTTGTGGTGTTGCTTAGATAGTGGCAATCAGGGCAGGGCCGAAGGCTTCCTTGAGGAAACCTGGGGCGATGTACCGCTCGTAATGCGCCTCCGACAACAGGAAAAACTCCCGGTCAATCGCATCGCGCAAATCCGCCAGGTGCCGCTCGCGAAACTCCGGCAGCAGCGCCAGGCCATAGGCCTCCAGCTTGGAAATCACCCGTGCACCCCGGGCAATCAACTGGTAGGCCCAGCAATACGGCGACTGGTGCGGCACAAAACGGATCTTGCGGCTTTCCAGCTGCTGACGCAGCAGGTGGGCGTCGAACACTTCCAGCTTGCTGGCCATCACCTGCACCAGCAACTGCTCCAGGCGCAACCACACCGCCTGCTTTTCCTCGGCGTTATAGCCGTTCCACTGGATCACCTCATGGTGATAACGCTTGCAGCCTCGGCAGACCAGGTCCCCGTAAACGGTGGAGCACAGGCCGACGCAGGGCGTCTTGATGGTTTGATTGGGCATAAAAACTTTTTAACGAGAGTGAACGCAAACCCTGTAGGAGCGGGGGGGGGGGGGGGGGGGGGGGGGGGGGGGGGGGGGGGGGAGGAGGGGGGGGGGGGGGGGGGGGGGTG